>NZ_DDCI01000036.1:0-418812 GCF_002335265.1 Cupriavidus sp. UBA2010 | reverse complement strand
GAAGTAAGGTGTCCAGATGCGCACCGAATGCTTCGCCGCGCTCAAAGCGCCCATGAAGGTCCAGCGCATCCTGTCCAGGGCCTCATCGGGACCGGCCTCGATGCCGCGCGCCCAAGAGGTTCCTTGCTCATCAGCCGTTGCGGGCGGTTCGCCCCAGAAACCCTTGCTGAGCCGCTCGCCCGTGGTATCGCACCAATCATCGGTGAAGCACCGCATCAGATGCGCAACCACCGGCCCGCGCAGACGAAAGTGCAAATCGTGACAGGCCTGCTCCGGCGCATCGGGCCGCCAATACGGGCTGCAGATGTTCATGCCACCGGTGAAACCTGTCTCGCCATCGATCACCAGCAGCTTGCGGTGATTGCGCAGATGCGCGGCATGCAGGCGCGCGGGAATCAACGTCGGGTTGAACGTCGCTGCCGGAACGCCGGCGCGTTGCAAGGCGCGGTAAGCGCTGCGGGGCCTCCAGCGGGCATAGACGTCGTCGATCAGCACCCGCACTTGCACGCCGCGCTCATGAGCCCGGCGCAGCGCATCGACGAACTGCGCCCCGATGCCTTGGCTGTCGAAGATGTACGAAGCCAGCGCGACGCTGTGCCGCGCCGACTCGATGGCAGCGAGCATGGCCGGGTAGGCCTGCTCGCCATCGACGAGCGGCTCGATGCGGTTGCCGCTGGTCAGCGACTGGCCGGTGGCACGTCCCACCAGGTGCGCCAGGCCGGCAAACGGCGCCGATACGGCCTGGGGCATCGTAGGCACGAGGTCCTGCCGAACAGCAGGATCTGCCCCCGGAAACAGCCGCCGCGCCCGCCGCTGGTAACGGTTGATGCCGAACAGCCCATACAGCAGCGAACCGGCAAGCGGCAACAAGGCGATCAGCAGTACCCACAGCGTGGCCGATCGCGGGTCACGCTTGTAGATGATCGCGTGCCCCGCTGTGGGGATAGCGACCGCCAGCGACACGAGGGTGGCTGCCCATGTCAGCCCGTTGGGGTCGGACACGACAGCCTCCCCATGACTCAAGATTCGCCGCCCGCTGACTTCTTCTTGCGCGCAGGCTTGCTCGGGTCGCTCGGCGGCGTCTCGGCCACGTTCGCGGCATCGGGCTTCTCAGGCTCGGCCGGCTTCGCGGGTGGCTCCTGGCGCTCGAAGACCACCCGTTCGGCCTTGTCGTCCCAGCGGGCGCTGGCGTGATCGGCCTTGCCGATACCGCCACCCAGCATCTCGCGCGCCAGAGCAGTTTCCAGCTCGCTGCGGATCAGCCGCTTGAGCTCACGCGCGCCGAACTCGGGCTTGTAGCCTTCCTCCGCGAAGTGATCGATCAAGGTCTGATCGAAGGCGAGCGTCACGCCCTGGCTGGCGGCGTTGCGGGCCACACGATCGAGCTGCAGGCCGACGATATGGCGGATCTCCTCCTTGCCCAGCGCATGGAAGACGATGATCTCGTCGATGCGGTTGAGGAACTCGGGGCGGAAGTGTCCGCGCAGCACGTCCATCACCTCGCCCTTGGTCTTCTCGTATTCCTCGCCGGCGGCGCCACGGGCCTTCAGCCGACGCTGGATGATGTCCGAGCCCAAGTTCGAGGTGGCGATGATGATGGTATTGGTGAAATCCACCACCCGGCCCTTGCCGTCGGTGAGCCGCCCGTCGTCGAACACCTGCAGCAGGATGTTGTAGACGTCGGGGTGAGCCTTCTCGATCTCGTCCAGCAGCAACACGCTGTAGGGTTTGCGCCGCACCTTCTCGGTGAGCTGGCCACCCTCGTCGTAGCCGACGTAACCCGGAGGCGCCCCCACCAGGCGTGCCACGGTATGGCGTTCCCCGTACTCGGACATGTCGATGCGCAGCAGCGCACCTTCATCGCCATAGATGGACTCGGCCAGCGCCTTGGCGAGCTCGGTCTTGCCCACGCCGGTCGGCCCGAGGAACAGAAAAGTCGCCACCGGCTTGCTGCCTTCGCGCAGGCCCGCGCGCGACAACCGCACGGCATCGGCCACCGCGCGCACTGCTTCGTCCTGGCCCACCAGGCGCTCGTGCAGCCGCTGCTCCAGATGCAGCAGCTTCTCGCGTTCTTCCACCGTCAGCTCGTTGACCGGAATGCCGGTCAGGCGCGAGACGATCTGCGCGACATGCTCGGCCTTGACTTCGGCGCTGCCCGAGGCGCGCTCGCGTTCCCATTCCTCGACGAGCTTCTTGAGTTCAGTCTCCTTGGCCTCGATGCGCTTGCCCAGCTCGGCGGCCTTGTCGTACTGCTTGCGCGAGGCCACATAGTCCTGCTCACGCCGCAGCTGGTGCAGTTCGGACTCCAGCTCTTGCACCGCCACCGGGCGGGCCGTGGCCGACAGCTTCACGCGTGCGGCCGCCTGGTCGAGCAGGTCGATGGCCTTGTCAGGCAAAAAGCGCGCGGTGATGTAGCGGTCCGACAACTCGGCGGCGGCGATGATCGCATCCTCGGTGATGCTGACCTTGTGGTGCGCCTCGAAGGTGTCGCGCAGGCCGCGCAGGATCATCATGGTCTGCGCTATCGTCGGCTCGGGCACCATCACCGGCTGGAAGCGACGCTCCAGCGCGGCGTCCTTCTCGATGTACTTCTGATACTCGTTGAGCGTGGTAGCGCCGATCAGGTTCAGTTCGCCGCGCGCCATCATCGGCTTGAACACGTTGGCCACGTCCAGCCCGCCTTCGCCGCCACCCTGGCCTGCACCGACGATGGTGTGCACCTCGTCGATGAAGAGAATCAGCTCGCCCTGGTGCTCGGTCACTTCCTTGAGCACCTTCTGCACGCGCTCCTCGAACTCGCCGCGGTACTTGGCGCCTGCCACCATGGCGTTGATGTTGAGTTCGACCAGACGCTTGTCGCGCAGCGTCTCGGGCACTTCGCCGGCGACCATGCGCTGCGCCAGCCCTTCGACGATGGCGGTCTTGCCGACGCCGGGCTCGCCGATCAGCACCGGGTTGTTCTTCTTGCGCCGGGCCAGCACTTCGATGGTCGTCTCGATCTCCTGCGCGCGGCCGATGACCGGATCGAGCTTGCCCTCGCGCGCCATCTTGGTGAGGTCGCGCGAATACTTGTCGAGTTCCGGCGTGTTGGTCGGCGTCTCGGCGCGGCCATCCTCGGCCCCTTTGCCGACCACCTTGCTTACCTGCTGGCGCAGCGCTTGCGGCGTGAGGCCGTAACGGCGCAGCAGGTTGGCCGCCAAACCTTCGCCTTCCTCGGCGAGCCCGATCAGGAAATGCTCCGGCCCGACATAAGAGTGGCCGAGTTCGTTGGAGGCCACGAAAGCACGGCTGAGCGCGTCCTTGACCCGGGGCGACACGCCGATCTCGCCCTCGAACGGCTTATCGCCGCGCTTGGCTTCGGATTCGATCTGGCGCTTGAGGTCATCGACCTTGATCTTGAACTGCCCCAGGATGGTCTTGACCACGTCGCTGTCGGATAGCGCCAGCAGCAGGTGTTCGGTATCGACTTCGGCGCGCCCGAACTCTGCAGCGTGTCGGGCGGCCTCCTGCAATAGGGCCTCGGACTGTTCGCTGATACGGCTGGCGAGCCCACTGCCGCGACGGCGCGCGGTGCCCGTACCGGCCGGGGCGGGTTCGCCGAACGAGGCATCGACGACCTCGTCGGTATCGGCCGCCATGGACGGTGCGTCGTCACCGATGCGGAAGAAGTCGCTGCCAAGGAAGTCTTCGAACAGCCCGCTGCGCGAGCCGAACAAGGCTTCCAGCGGTGAGACGGTGCGCTTTTGCTGGCGCACCAGTTGGCGATAGTGATCGTCACACAACAGCATGGTGCTGTGGCGACCATTGAGATTGGCTTCCACCCGCACCGTGGCGGGCTGGCCGCAGACTTGGCATTGTTTTCTGGCCATGCTGATGCTCCTGTAAAGACTGATCTGACGAGGCACCGCCGATCACGGTGCCTCATCTTTTTGTGGTTTTTGAGAAAAACGCGCTGCCCCGCGTTAGCCGTTGATCGGGATCGAGCGCCCCTGCTTGGGCGTACTGGCCTCGCGCTTTTCCATCGTGATCGTGAGCACGCCGTTCTTGAAAGCGGCCTTGATCGTGTCCTGGTTGGCATCGGCCGGCAGGTTCAGAGCGCGCTGAAAGCTGCCGTAGGAGCGCTCCACCCGGTGGAAACCGCCGTCTTTCGTTTCCTGCTCCTGACGCTTTTCACCGCGCACCAGCAGCACGTCGTTGTCGAGCGTGATCTGGATGTCTTTTTCCTCGATGCCGGGTACTTCCAGGGCGATCTTGTACTGCTTGTCGGTCTCCTGGATGTCCAGCGCCGGCTTCAGCATGCCCGGCCAGTCCGACGGCCAGCGTGGCATGGCCAGCGTCGGGAAACCGAAGCCTCGAAACGCGTCGTCGAACAGGCGGTCGATCTCGCGATGCAATTGCAGGATGGGACTGACGGGCCCACCCGCCACAGGCAGGTCATTGCGCTGCACCGGCAGCGAGGCAGTGCTCTGTTGTTCTTCCTGCTCCTTTTTGAACCAGTTCCAGGGAGCCAATTTCTTGAAATCAATGTCCATGTCACACCTCCAGAAATCAATTGAAGACTCACTCAATCCGCTTGCCTGCGGCTATGGATAGCGCGCCCAGGCAACACGGGATGTTTCGCTGACTTCGGCTGCTCATCTGTGCGTATCACCTCCTTCTTTCTGCCTGCTTGGATCTGATCATTGATCCATTGATCGATTTCACTTTGACGAAACCGCCACGTCCCGCCGACCTTGAAGGCCGGAATTTCCCCGTGCGCGGCGAGCCGGTAAAGCGTCCGCTTGCCGACCTTTAAGTAGGTAGCCAACTCGTCGAGTGTGAAGATCGCCTGCTGGCGCGCTGTCATACCACCCCCACAAGTTCCGTCGTCACGCGGCCTCGCTCGAGGAAATTCTTGCAAGACTTTGCAAGATATTGCGCCTAACATGCCGAAAGTCAAGAGTCAACATCCAGCGACCTGCTGGCCGATTGATGTGACTCAAATCTTCAAGGACGGTATGCCAGGGCGGGCCGGTCCGGCGCAGGGGACGGTGGGTTGATCGGGACCTTGCGGGCGCCGCCCACGGCCGCAGATCAAACACCGATCCTCACGTTGTAACCGAGCGCCCGCAGCCCCTTGCTCGTGCGCATGTTCCTTGGCGGAAACTCGTCTGGGCGCGCCCAGCCGACGATTTCCCCGAGACTGCTCAGGCCAATGTGCGGAATGGCCCAGTCGTCGCTGCGGATCGCGTTACCCAAGAAGCCCAGTGGCAGCGCAGGACGATTTTGGCCAAATCATCGAATCCACGTCCTCAAGGCCAAGGCGTTACTATTTAGTTCGGATTACGGACGCGGGTTCGGTTCCGTGTTCCACCACCAAACATGAAACCCAACCGTCACCGGTTGGGTTTTTTGTTGCCTGCACGATTCATCGCGCGCCGATGTGGCGCGCCCGTCGTCAGTGCATCGACGCGCCATCCAGAGGCATGCCAGCCAGCCGCGCCGCATGAAACGGTTCGATGCCGACCGTCACGCCGAGGTGCGTATACAGCCGCTCCGCCTGATCAGGCGAGGTGAGCACACCAGGCATCCATAGCCGCTGCAGCCGCGCCAGGGGTTCGCCCGAGTGCGCGGCAAACGCCTCGGGGCCGAACTCCTGGATGGCTTTGAACAGCACGAGACCGACCAGGTACATGTCGCCAGTGTTCAGCGCGATCTCTGCCTGGGCAGTCCAACGCGCTGTGCGATCTTCAATTTTTTCCGCTTCGGCGAAACGCTCTGTCATGGTCGGCATGAAGGCGTCACCCGGCGGGAGAAAAGTAAAACTCATCAAACGACTCCAGTCCCCGTATCTGAACGATGACGGCATTCTTCGCAGAAAACTTAAAAAATCGGAACCGATTCACGCAAGATCCAGCGAAAAAACAACACTTAGCGAACCACACGCCACAAGGCCGGCGCTACCGCTGGGACCCATCCAGCACTGCACCACATCGTAAGGCTTTGGAGGCAGACGCAGCGCGTGCCCTGATAGGTGACGGCCTGACCAATTTCATACGTGGTTCATACGTGGGGCCATCGCGCCAGGTGTCATGGCTGCCGCCATCGGGCTGCCCTGTCGATCTACCACTGGAACTGTCGTTGCCACCAGAACGGCCGCTTGCGCTGGGTGCGTCCTTGTCGACTCCATAGCGATAGCCAGGATACGTCTTGCGTTGATCTGTCCGCCAACACCAAGGAAATCGTAATTTCCATAAATCATCGGGCACCCTGCCTGCCGTCAGGACGGGGGACGCTACAATAGGCCATCGCTGTTTTCCCTTCCCCGCATCGCCTCCATGTCCGACCACCCCCGCTTCACCGTCAACCGCTCCGTCTGCCTGCTTGTGCCGGAGCAGCCCTTCCTTGACTGGGTCAAGGCGGTGGATCCCGAACCTGTGCCCACGCTGACGCTCGAGGCCATCCGCGACGACGCCAGCGTGTTCCTGTTGCCCGAGGTGGCAGATACACCTGAGAACGCGCTGCGCTGGGTGGAGAAGCGCTGGCGTACGTTCTTCGAATTCATGCTCGGGGAATGGTTTGACGACTCGCTATGGCCCCAGCAGATCTCGCTGGAGATGTTCCGCCAGTGGTTCACCCCTCGTTTTCACTCGATGGTGTGGGACATGGCGCCGGACTCGCCGATCGAACTCGAAGACTGGGATGACGAGGACGACCAGGTATCGACGTTGCTGCACTGAGTCGCTTCGCGACTGCGCGACGGTCAGATGAGGAAACGAAAACGGCACGCCATTGCGTGCCGTTTTTCATGCTGTGCCGGGCGATGGCCTCGGCAGCGTCAGAGGAACCGATCCAGGATCTTGCGGCTGGGCTTGTCGAGCGCCATCAGGTCTCGAATCAGATAGTGGATGCCGTGGCTGTCCGAGATCAGCAGCGTATTGCCAACGAGCCGACGGATATCCTCCTCGCCACGCAGCACCAGATCAGTCTGACCACGATCGGTCTGCACGGTCCACACGCTCGGCGTGGCATACGTCGAGACGCCCACGATCTTCCGGATTTCTGGCATGAACTCGCGCCCGGCCAGTTCCGACTCGATCAGTTCGCGGGTCGGCGCCGGCAGGCCGTCGAGGCTCGGAATCCAGGCCAGTTCCCGGCCATCCGTGCTCATCATGCCCACGCCGCCGTCGGGCGCGGAGATCGGGAAGGCTCGCACCGGCACCACCCCTTCGTGCGACACGCCATCGGCCAGCGTCAGCACCAGCTTGCCGAAGCTGTTGCGGGTCAGATTGAAGTCAGGCGTCTGCATGGCCGCTTGTTCGTGAGTCTGTTCGGAAGTTTGATTACTGCGCACCGACGGCCTCCTTCGCTTCCGCGACTTCGCCGTCGCTGATCGCATCGGCGTCGGTATCCACGTTGCGCGCCTGTGCCTGGTACAGCTTGTAGTACGCGCCTTCACACGCCATCAGTTCGTCGTGATTCCCCACTTCGACGATCTGGCCACGATCCATCACCACCAGACGGTCGGCCTTGCGCAGCGTGGAGAGGCGGTGCGCGATGGCGATCGTGGTACGGCCCTGCACGAGATTGTCCAGCGCCTTCTGGATTTCCTTCTCCGTCGTGGTATCCACCGACGAGGTGGCTTCGTCCAGAATCAGGATGCGCGGATTGATCAGCAGCGCGCGGGCGATCGAGATGCGCTGGCGCTCGCCGCCGGACAACGCCTGACCACGTTCGCCCACGAGCGAATCGTAGCCGTGCGGCAGCCTCAGAATGAACTCGTGCGCGTGGGCGGCACGGGCGGCCGCGATGATTTCCTCTCGGGTCGCGTCGGGCTTGCCGTAGGCGATATTGTCGGCGATCGTGCCGAAGAACAGGAACGGCTCCTGCAGAACCAGGCCGATATGGCGGCGGAACTCCGAAACCGGCAGCGAGCGGATATCGACACCGTCCACGCGAATCGCGCCTTCGGACACGTCATAGAAACGGCAGATCAGGTTGACCAGCGTGCTCTTGCCCGAACCGCTATGCCCCACCAGGCCGATCATCTCGCCCGGCTGGATCGACAGGTTCAACCCGCGGATCACGGCGCGGTTCCCGTAGCGGAACCCGAGGTCGCGCAATTCGATGGCGCCCTGGACATTGTCGATGTGCACCGGCTTCTGCGGCTCCGGCACGCTCGACACGTGATCGAGAATATCGAAGATCCGCTTGGCGCCGGCGGCAGCCTTCTGCGTCACCGAGACGATGCGGCTCATCGAATCCAGGCGCGTGTAGAAGCGGCTGATATAGGTCAGGAACGCCACCAGCACACCCACGGTGATCGCATCGTGGCTGACCTGCCAGATGCCGAAAATCCAGACCACCAGCAGGCCCACCTCGGTCAGGAACGTGACCGTCGGCGTGAACAGCGACCACACCGCGTTGACCCGATCATTGATGGCCAGGTTGTGCTTGTTCGCCTCGCGAAAGCGCGTCACTTCGCGCTTTTCCTGCGCGAAGGCCTTCACTACCCGGATACCCGGGATCGTATCGGCCAGCACGTTGGTGATCTCCGACCAGATCCGGTCGATCTTCTCGAAGCCATGGCGCAGGCGGTCGCGCACCAGATGGATCATCCACGCGATGAACGGCAGCGGCACCAGCGTGACCAGCGCCAGCCACGGATTGATCGACACGAGGATGATCGACGTCATTGCGATCATCAGCACGTCGGTGGCGAAGTCCAACAGGTGCAAGGACAGGAACACGCTGATGCGGTCGCTCTCCGAGCCGATGCGCGCCATCAGGTCGCCGGTGCGCTTGCCGCCGAAATACTCGAGCGACAGCTTGAGCAGATGCTCGTAGGTGGTGGTGCGCAGGTCGGCGCTGATCCGCTCCGACACCCTGGCCAGCAGGTAGGTACGTGCCCAGCCCAGCACCCAGGCAACCAGGGCGGCGCCCAGCAGGCCGGCCAGGTAGAGTTTGACAAGGCCGATATCGATTGGCACACCGTTCTGGTAGGGAATCAGCACCTTGTCCATCAGCGGCATGGTCAGGTACGGCGGTACGAGCGTGGCGGCGGTACCCAGCAGTAGCAGGACGAAGCCGCCCAGGAGTTCCCAGCGGTAGGGCCGCGCGAAGCGCCACAGGCGCAGGAGCGCCCATGTCGACGGAGGCGTCTCCAGTTCCCGGCTGCATTGCGGGCACTGTTCCTCGCCCGGTGGCAACGGCGCCTTGCAGGTGGGACAGATCTCGGTATCGGCCGGCTCCGGGGCGCGGCCTGTTGCCAGGGCGTCGCGGCGCGTATCGAACTGGTCGGCCAGTCTCAATGCGTCGGGATTGTAACCAAGCGTATAGCGCCAGCTTGCCAGACGGCGCTGGCCATCCGACAGTTCCAGCGTGCCCACCCCGGCGTGGTCCCCATGGGCCAGCGTCTGGCCGGCCGTGATTTCCCAGTCCTGGAGGGTTTTTTCACCGGGCGCGCGCGCAATCAGGCGACGGTCCGTCACAACCAGCCACCCTTGGGTAAAATGCAACCTTGCGTCCAGGTCCAGCGTCAGTCCGGCCAGGACGTTTTCCCCAGGCTGCAGGGCGGCGCCGATTTCGGCGCCCCAGGGTCCTTGCAAACCGGGGCTGGGAGGGACGGACGGGGAAGACTGGGTCATTGTTGGCGCGTCAGACAAGAAGCGAAAAGCGAATGAAAAGCGCGTCCGCAATGGGTCCCGAAGGGATCAGCGACGGACATAACTTGAAACAATTTAAGCGGAGCGCCATATGGCGGCCCGCAATTTTGCCCGCAAGTATACATAACGCAAACAAGCGGAGGAGCCTGGTGCACTGCACAACACGTTCCGGCCAGATCGGGGCAGCCAAGGGTCAACCCTGAAGGCGCCGTAACGTTAACGAAAGGTTAGGCTTCCATTTCTCGGGCATTCAGCCCACTGCCTCAAGCTAAGTCAATGAAAAAGAAGGACATTGAGATTTTCGATGTCATGTCGCTGCGCGGCCCGAATATGTGGACATATCGGCCGGTGCTGGAGGCATGGGTCGACATCGGCGAACTGGAGGATTTCCCCTCCAACACGATTCCGGGGTTCTATGAGCGCCTGTCGGCCTGGCTGCCGACGCTGATCGAACACCGCTGCAGCCCGGGGGTGCGTGGCGGATTCCTGATGCGCCTGAAGGAAGGTACCTGGCCGGGCCACATCCTGGAACACGTCACGCTTGAGCTGCAGAACCTGGCCGGGATGCCGGGCGGCTTCGGCAAGGCCCGCGAGACCCCGATCCGCGGCGTGTACAAGGTCATCGTCCGCGCCTGGCACGAGGAAGTGACGCGCGCAGCCCTGTTCACGGCCCGCGACCTGGTCATGGCTGCCATCGAGGACCGTCCTTTCGACGTGCCCGCCGCGGTGGACAACCTGCGCCGCCTGGTCGACGAACACTGCCTGGGCCCGAGCACGGCCTGCATCGTCGATGCCGCGGATGACCGCGACATTCCGTCGGTCCGCCTGTCGGACGGCAACCTCGTCCAGCTAGGCTATGGCGCCCGCCAGCGTCGCATCTGGACGGCCGAGACCGACCGGACCAGCGCCATCGGCGAGTCGATCTCGCGCGACAAGGACCTGACCAAGAGCCTGCTGGAATCCTGCGGTGTGCCGGTGCCGGAAGGCCGCATGGTCGAAAGTGCCGAAGACGCCTGGGATGCCGCCGAGGACATCGGCGTACCCGTGGTGGTCAAGCCGTACGACGGCAACCACGGCCGTGGCGTGTTCACGAACCTGATGACCCGCGAGGAAGTGGAAACGGCCTATGCCGTGGCCATCGAGGAAGGCAGTGGCGTGATCGTCGAGCGTTTCGTGCCCGGCAACGAGCACCGCCTGCTGGTGGTGGGCGGCCGCGTGGTCGCCGTCGCGATGGGGGAAACCGCCTCGGTGGTCGGCGACGGCAAGTCGACGATCGACGAGCTGATCGAATTGCAGATCAACTCCGACCCACGTCGGGGCAGCACCGAAGACCATCCGCTGAACCGCGTGCGTCTGGATTCGGCCGCACGCCTGGAACTGAAGCGCCAGGGCTATGCCGACGGCAGCGCCGTGCCGCCGGAAGGCCGCACCGTGCTGATCCAGCGCAACGGCAATGTCGCGTTCGACGTGACCGACCGCGTGCATCCGAGCGTGGCCGCCCATGCCTCGCTGGCCGCTCGCGTGGTGGGTCTCGACATCGCCGGCGTGGACCTCGTCGCACAGGACATCTCGCGCCCGCTGGCCGAACAACGTGGCGCCATCGTCGAAGTCAACGCCGGCCCGGGCCTGCTGATGCATATCAAGCCCGCCGAAGGCGAGCCGCGCCCGGTGGGCCGCGCTATCGTCGATCACCTGTTCCCGAGCCGGAACGGCGTGGAAGACGATGGCCGCATCCCCGTGGTGGGCATTACGGGCACCAACGGCAAGACTGTGGTGGCCAAGCTCGTGGCGCGACTGCTGCAACTGTCGGGCAAGCACACGGGTCTGGCCTGCAGCGACGGCCTGTTCCTGGACCGCCGCCAAGTGGAGAAAGGCGGCCGGGGCGACCGCGCGAGCTGGGATGCCGGTCATCGCATTCTGATGAACCGCGCAGTGGAAGCCGCCGTGTTCGAGAGCGACAGCGGCGTGATCCTGTCGCAGGGCCTGCCCTATGACCGCTGCCAGGTGGGCGTGGTCACGAACTTCGGAAAACCCGACCACATCGGCGACTTCTACGTCGAAGATGAAGACCGCATGTACAACGTGCTGCGCACGCAGGTGGATGTGGTGCTCAAGACCGGCGTGGCCGTGCTCAACGCCGCCGACGCGCGTCTGGTCGAAATGGCCGAGCTGTGCGATGGCGACGTCATCTTCTTCGGCCTGTCCGCCGACCTGCCGGCCATCGCCACGCATCGCGCGGCAGGCAAGCGCGCGGTGTTCGTGCGCGACGGCAAGGTGGTGCTGGCCACCGGCAACAGCGAGACCGCGCTGACCGATGTGTCGGCGATTCCGCTGACCTACGCCGGACGTGTGGCATTCCAGATCGAGAACGTGCTGGCCGCCGTGGCCACGGGTTGGGCGCTCGGCATTTCGAACGACCTGATCCGTGCCGGCATCGTCACGTTCGACGTCGGCCAGGTGGATGTTCCGGGCCGCTTCACGCTGTTCGAGCACCATGGCGCTACCGTGGTGGTGGACGACGCGCACAACGCCCCGGCGCTCGAAGCGCTGGCGGCCGCGCTCGACCGCTTTCCGTCCGAGCGCCGGATGCTCGTGTTCGGCGCGGGCGTGCAGCGTCGCGACGAGGACCTGATCGAACAGGGCAAGGTGATTGGCGCCACGTTCGACCGCGTGTTCCTGTGCGAGGACCGGAGCGTCAAGCGCGAACTCCCCGAGACCGAGGCGCGCGCGCTGCTCAAGAAGGGCCTGTACGAAGGCCGCCGCGTGACCAAGATCATCGACGAAGGCGCGCGCCGCGCGGCGGTGGAAGCCGCGCTGGCCCAACTCGTGGCGGGTGATCTGCTGGTACTGCAATGCGACGAGGGCTCGACAGACAGCACGGTGGAACAGGTACACCAGTGGATGGGCCGCGCCGGACGCCGCGCGTGATGCGCGAGCCGGAAAGAAAAACGGAAAACTGATTCTATGGAAGTTTCTCGCATCCGGGCCCTGCGTGGCCCGAACCTCTGGTGTCGTCACACAGCCATCGAAGCCATCGTGGCGTGCTCGGACAAGTCCCTTCGGCTGGCCGAGCTGCCCGGTTTCGAAGACCGCCTGCGCGGGCGTTTTCCGGGCATCGGCCCGCTGCGCCCGGACGATGAGGCCGGATCGCCCTCGATGGCGCATGTGCTCGAAGTGGCAGCCCTGGGCCTGCAAGCCGCGGCCGGCTGCCCGGTGACGTTCAGCCACACCGCACCGACGCTCGAACCCGGCACCTATCAGGTGGTGGTGCAGTACAGCGAAGAGGAAGTGGGCCGTCTGGCATTCAATCTGGCCGAGCAGCTTTGCATCGCCGCGCGCGACGACCTGCCCTTCGACCTGGACGATGCCCTGCATCGCCTGCGTGAGCTCGACGAAGATGTGCGCCTGGGTCCGAGCACGGGCTCGATCGTCTACGCCGCCGTGGCGCGTGGCATTCCGTATCGCCGCCTGACGCAGGGCTCGATGGTCCAGTTTGGCTGGGGCAGCAAGCAGCGCCGCATCCAGGCCGCCGAGACCGACATGACCAGCGCGGTGTCCGAATCCATCGCGCAGGACAAGGAACTCACCAAGAGCCTGCTGCACGCGGCAGGTGTGCCGGTGCCGATGGGCCGCTCGGTCTCCAGCGCCGAAGAGGCATGGGCCGCCGCGCAGGAAATCAACGGTCCGGTGGTGGTCAAGCCGCGCGACGGCAACCAGGGCAAGGGCGTGGCCGTGCGCATCCGCACGCGCGAGGAAGTGATGACGGCTTATGAAGTGGCCGCCGATATTTCCTCGGACGTGCTCGTCGAGCGCTACATCCCCGGTCACGACTTCCGCCTGCTCGTGGTGGGCAAGCACCTGGTGGCCGCCGCCCGCCGCGATCCGCCGCAGGTGATTGGCGACGGGGTGCACACCGTGCGCCAGCTCGTGGAAGAAGTGAACCGCGACCCGCGCCGTGGCGAGGGTCATGCCACGTCGCTGACGAAGATCCGCTTCGACGATATCGCGCTGGCCACGCTGGCCAAGCAGGGCCTGAGCGCCGACGCCGTGCCGGCCAAGGGCACCCGCGTGGTCCTGCGCAACAACGCGAACCTGTCGACCGGCGGCAGCGCCACCGACGTCACCGACGACGTGCATCCAGACATCGCCGCGCGCGCCGTGGCGGCCGCGCAAATGGTCGGTCTGGACATCTGCGGCGTCGACGCGGTCTGTGAAACGATGCTCAAGCCGTTCGAAGAGCAGGCCGGCGGCATCGTCGAAGTCAATGCCGCGCCGGGCCTGCGCATGCACCTGCAGCCGTCGTACGGCAAAGGTCGCGCGGTCGGCGAAGCCATCATCTCGACCATGTTCGCCGATGGCGACGATGGCCGCATCCCGGTGGTTGCGGTCTCGGGCACCAACGGAAAGACCACCACGGTGCGCCTGATCACCCATATCCTGGCCTCCAACGGCCTGCGCATGGGCATGACGGGTACCGACGGCGTGTACATCCAGGGCGAACGCATCGATACCGGTGACTGCAGCGGCCCGCGCAGCGCGCGCAACGTGCTGCTGCACCCGGACGTGGACGCCGCCGTGTTCGAAACCGCGCGCGGTGGCCTGCTGCGCGAAGGCCTGGCATTCGACCGCTGCGACGTGGCCGTGGTGACCAACGTTGGCGAAGGCGATCACCTGGGCCTGTCGTACATCAGCACCGTCGAGGACCTGGCCGTGCTGAAGAGCGTGATCGTGCAGAACGTGGCACCGCACGGGATGGCCGTGCTCAACGCCGCGGACGAAATGGTGGTGCGCATGGCCGATGCCTGCCCGGGCACCGTGACGTTCTTCGCGCACGATGCCGGTCTGCCAACGATGGCGCTGCATCGCGCGCAAGGCAGGCGCGTGGTGTTCGTCGAGGGCGACCAGATCGTGGCGACCGAAGGCGACACCGAAGTGCGCATCCCGCTGGCGGACATCCCGCTCACGCGCAATGGCTCGATCGGCTTCCAGGTGGAAAACGCGATGTCGTCGATCGCCGCCGCCTGGGCGCTTGGCATCGACTGGGCGGTGATCCGCCGCGCGCTGGCCACCTTCGTCAACGACGCCGCGACGGCCCCGGGCCGCTTCAACGTGTTCGACTACAAGGGCGCCACGCTGATCGCCGACTACGGCCACAACCCCGACGCCATCCAGGCGCTGTGCAATGCCGTGGAGACCATGCCGTCGAAGCGACGCGTGGTGGTGATCAGCGGCGCGGGCGACCGACGCGACGAGGACATCCGCAAGCAGACGCAAATCCTGGGCGGCGTGTTCGACGAGGTGGTGCTGTATCAGGACCAGTGCCAGCGCGGCCGCGAGGATGGCGAGGTACTGGCGCTGCTGCGCGAAGGCCTGCAAGGCGCCCAGCGCACGAGCCATGTCGAGGAGATCCGCGGCGAGTTCGTCGCCATCGACACGGCACTGAGCCATCTGCAGCCGGGCGACCTGTGCCTGATCTTGATCGACCAGGTGGAAGAAGCGCTCGACCACATCGCAAAGCGCGTCGCGGGCAACTGATTCGGCTGATTCGGCCGAATCAGCCGCTACGTGGCTTGCCCCCTCTTCCGCCAGGCGGGAGAGGGGCCGTGGAAGCGGGCTTTCCGGCTCAACAACGACGTAACGTTGCCGGAACCACAAGCCCTCCCCCCGACTCTCACCCGCTTGCCGTCCACCATCATTCGGTGCGACAGTATCCCTCCTCCCCATCGTTACCCTGACGGCCCCTGCTCCGCCCGTCATCGAGGAGATTCCACATGGCTATTCCGCAGACCGTCGTCGTCACCTACATCGCCGCCACGCCGGAGCAAGTCTGGGGTGCGCTGACCGACCCCACGCAAAGCACGCAGTACTTCTTCGGCCGACGCGTCGAATCCGATTGGAAAGTCGACAGCCCGTTCGTGCTACGCATGGAAGATGGTCAAATCGATTCGCAGGGCGTGGTGCTGACCGCCGACGCGCCTTACCGGTTGTCCGTCACATGGCGCGTGGAATGGCTCGAGGCATTCCGGCAACTACCGGAAGTGATCGTCACCTGGCAAATCGACGCGCTCGGTGACGAGGCCGTACGACTGACCGTCAGCGAGACCCATCGGGAGCCGGTTGACGAACAGATCCTGCAGGGCGGCCGCAACGGCTGGCCGATGATCGTGGCAGGCCTGAAGACATGGCTTGAAACGGGACGCCGGCTCAAGCTCGAGACGCCACAGCCGCCGCCCGCGCCGGATCAGTGATCTGTCATCGGCGTGCGGGAAAAAAATGAGAAGAGGGCGCGATGCTGATGTGCCGGTGTACGGCACGCTGTTGTTCTGGATGCATCGGCCCTCTCCTCCCCTTCCACGTCAACATGTCAACATTGACCAGACGGAAGGAACACCCCGCGCAAATCGCGATACAAGCGACTGATGGGCCTTACTGGAATGCCTTGTCGTTCGGCTCGGCAAACAGTTGCTTCATGTCCGGCGACAGCGGGTAATTCATATTGATGTTGCGCGGCGGGATCGGCGACTGGAACCACTTCGCGTAGAGCTTCTCGCCGCGGCCGCTGGTCATGATGTCCGCCACCACGCCATCCACCAGTTTCTTGAACGACGGATCGTCCTTGCGGAACATGCAGGCGTAGTTCTCGGTCTGCAGCGGCTTGCCAGCGACCACCCACTCAGCAGCATTCTTGGCCTTGGTGCGCTCGCCGTACAGCAGCGGCTCGTCCATCACGAACGCAGCAGCGCGACCGGTCTCGAGAATCAGGAACGCCTGGCCGTGATCCTTGGCGCTGGTCAGGTTCATGTTCATGCCTTCGCCGTTCATCTTGACCAGCAGGCGCTCGCCGGTGGTGCCAGCCGTGGTCACCACGTTCTTGTCCTTGAGCTGCGGGAAGTCCGTGACACCCGAATCCTTCTTCGTCAGCATCCGGATGCCGTAGATAAACAGGCTGTTCGAAAATGCCACCTGCTTCTGGCGCTCGAGGTTATTCGTGGTGCTGCCGCACTCGATGTCGATGGTGCCGTTCTGCATCAGCGGGATGCGGTTCTGCGACGTGATCGGCGTCAGCTTGACCTGCAGGTTCGGCATGTTCAGTGTCGCCTTCACCTTGTCGACGATCGCCAGCAGGTAGTCATGGGAGTAACCCATCACCTCCTTGCCATCCGAGTACGAGAACGGAATCGACGACTCGCGGTAACCGAGCGAGATCACACCGCTGTCCTTGATCTTCTTCAGCGTATCGCCATCGGCGGCATGTGCACCGGCAGCGGCGCAGAGCAGCGCAGCGGCGGCCAGCAGGCGGGTGACGGGGGTCGGACGGACGGACAGTGACTTCATGGTTCGGCTCCTTGGTTGGGGCTTGATTTAATGGCACGACTCTCAAACTGCGACTTCCAGCACAACCCGTGTGCGCCCGCGAGAATGACTATGCGAGCGCTGCACTGAAATCTTCGGCATCCACCACCGGCCTGCGGCCAGCCATCCGATCGGCCAGCACACCCGCGCTGCCCATGGCCAGCGTGAAACCCAGCGCGCCGTGGCCAAGGTTCAGCCACAGACCGCGAATGCGTGATTCGCCGATCATCGGCAAACCCGTGGGCGTGGCCGGACGCAGGCCGGCCCACGGCTGCAATGCATCAAGGTCCGCGCCATGGCTCACGTCGCCAAACACCGCACGCGTCTGCGTGACCAGCGTCTGCGCGCGCTCGCGGTCGATCACCGCGCCGCCGCGCACGATATCCGCCATCCCCGCTACACGCAGCGTATCGCCGATGCGCGCATAGACGATCTTGTTGGCGAAGTCCGTCACGCTGATACGCGGCGCCAGCACGCCCTGCCTGATCGGCACCGTGATGCTGTACCCCTTCAGCGGCCACAGCATCGGCCGCACACCGAGCGGCTTGAGCAACGGCACGCTGCCGATGCCGCCCGACACGATCACCGCATCGGCGCGGATATCACCCGCATCGGTGCGCAGGCCCGTCACGCGGTCCCCCGCACGCACCAGTCCGGTCACACGCGTGCCGAAGCGCAGCGTGACACCCGGCCTGCCTTGCAACAGATGGGCCAGCGACACGCAGAAGCGATGGCAATCGCCCACTTCCTCGCTCGGCGTGTGGATCGCACCGACGATGCCCTGCCGAATGCCGGCCAACGCCGGCTCCAGCGCAACCGTGGCATCGCGATCCAATGCCTGCTGTTCGCAACCAAGGTTGGCCTGGTAGTCGAGCAGGCGACAGGCCGATTCGTAGGCCGCCGCATCACGGTGCACGATCAGCTTGCCGCTACGCGCGAAATCGAAACCACCGCCCTCCTGCCGCGCGTCCGGACGATCGACGAAAGCCTGCATCAGATCGCGCGAGTAGAACGACAGGCGCAGTAGCTTGCGCGTGGCGGCCTCGCTCGCCGATGCATTGCACGCCAGAGCGAAAGCCAGCAGCCAGCGCCATTGCGACGGGTCCATGGATGGCCGGAAGCGCATCGGTGAATCGCGATCCAGCAACCAGCCCGGCACCTTCGACAACACGCCCGGCCCGGCCAGCGGCGCCACATAGCTGTAGCTGAGCTGGCCGCCGTTGGCGAAGCTGGTTTCCTCGCCCGGACCATCATGGCGCTCGACCACGGTGACTTCGTGACCATCGTTGGCCAACCGCCACGCGGAGGTCATGCCGACCACACCGGCACCCACGATCGCTATGCGCATCCGCTTGCCTTGCGTCCTGTTCAAACGATGGGCCAGAGCGTAGAGCACCCGGCGCGGCTTGCCCAATGCCAATACGTGCCAGAATATGTCCTCAAGCTATAGGGGCCCGCCACCCGGGTCTACCCGTAGTGCGGAGCACCATTTCCCGCACCAACACGAACACCAGCGCGACCATTCCCCCGCACCAGAACCATGCGCCTGCGCCAGATTGAAGTGTTCCGCGCCGTGATGCTGACCGGTACCGTCAGCGAGGCGGCGCGCCTGCTCCATGTGTCCCAGCCCGTGGTAAGCCGGGTACTGCAGCATGCGGAATCGTCGCTGGGCTTCCGCCTGTTCGATCGCCAGCGCGGCAGGCTGCAGCCGACGCCGGAAGCGCTTGCGCTCTATGGCGATGTCGAAAGGCTATATGGTGAGATCGAGCGTGTGCGGCGCGTATCGGAAAGCCTGCGCCACAAGGGCACGGGGCGCCTGCGCGTGGCCGCCACGCCGAGCCTGGCCAACCCGCTGCTGGTGCCGGCGGTGCGCCGCTTCTGCGCGCGGCATCCGGAAACGCAGGTTCAGGTGCTGACGCACCATACGAGCGAGATTGTCGAGGCGCTGCTGGCCAACCAGATCGACGTGGGCTTTGCCTTTTCGCCGCCCAGGCACGAGGCAATCACCAGCGAGCCGGTGGCCGCCGGGCGAATGCTGCTGGCAGTGCCGCGCCCGCAGGCACTGCCCTCGGGCGGCCGGCGCGGCATCGTGTCGATCCGCAAGCTGATGGAGCGGCCGTTCATCGGCTATGACGACGACAGCTCGCTGGGGCTGCTGGTCCGGCAAACGCTGGCCCGTCACGCGCTGGAACCACATTCGACGCTCGAGGTCCAAACCTATTCCCTCGCACTGGCCCTGGTGGATGCGGGCCTGGGCGTCACGCTGCTCGACCAGTACACCGCGTTGAGCGCCAATCCGGCCAATGTCGCGCTGCACGACGTGCAACCCGAATTGCCGTTCGAAATCCAGATGCTGCGCGCCACCCATCGTGGCAAATCGAGCCTGGTCGATGATATGCGGGCACAGTTCGCGGCCGCCGCCTCGGCGCTGGCCGCCACGCTCGACGATCGTCTGGATTCGCCCGTCGTCCAGTTTGATCCTGCCCCGCGCTGACTGGCAGACATTTACCAGACAATTGACAGGCCCCCGCCTGTGCACCAATATCAACACGCCCAGATCGGCGCGTGAATAACTTATGTTCGTACTGATCCTGACCCTTCTCGTGGTGGTAAGCGCGTTCTTTTCGATCTCCGAGATCGCCTTGACCGCCGCCCGCCGCACCAAGCTCCAAGTCCTGTCTGAACGCGGCGACCACCGCGCGACCAAGGTATTGCTGCTCAAGGAGGAGCCCGGCAACTTCTTCACGGTGGTACAGATCGGCGTCAACAGCGTGGCGATCCTGGCCGGTATCCTCGGTGAGAAGCATGTCTCGGATCTCGTCTACGGATTCCTGAGTGCGTACCTCGATGCCGGCATGGCACAGCGCATCGCCAATGTCAGCTCGTTCCTGATCGTCACGCTGCTGTTTATCCAGTTCGCGGACCTGATCCCCAAACGCATCGCCATGACCTTCCCCGAAGCGTGCGCGGTGCAGGTGATCGGCCCGATGCTGACGCTGCTCAAGCTGTTCAAGCCCGTGGTCTGGGTGTTCAATGCAGCAGCCGATGCCACGCTCAAGCTGTTCGGCATTCCCACCAAGCCGGTCGATCAGATCACCACCGAGGATATCGCCGCCATGGTCGATGCCGGCGCCGAGGCCGGGGTGCTGCACAAGCACGAACTGCATCTGATCGAAAACGTGTTCGAACTCGATTCGAAGCCGATCACGGCCATCATGACCCAGCGCGACGACGTGGTCTTCCTGACCCTCGACGACACCGCCGACGGCCTGCGCCGCAAGCTGGTCAAGCAACCGCACGCACAATACCCGGTGTGCGGCAAGAATATCGACGACGTGCTGGGCTATATGGAGTCGAAGGTCATCCTGCAACTGCTGCTGGCCGATGAAAGCGGCGCAGCATTGGACAGCATCGGCAAACACTACGACAAGAACGTGCTGGTGATCCCGGACACGCTGACACTCTCGGAGTCACTGACCCGCTTCCGCGAGATGCATGAGAATTTTGCGGTGGTAATGAACGAGTACGGGCTGGTGGTGGGCATCGTCACGCTGGACGACATCGTCGGCGCGCTGATGGGTGACATCCTCTACTCGAACGAAGACGAACAGATCGTGCGCCGTGACGAATCTTCGTGGCTGGTCGACGGCCTGACGCCGCTGGTCGACCTGAAGAAGGCACTGGATATCGACGTGCTGCCTGGCGAAGACTATGTAGATACAGCAGCCGGCCTGGTGATCTACTCGCTAAAGCGGATCCCGAAGAAGTCGGAAGCGATCACCGTGGCGGGCTTCCGGTTTGAGGTGGTCGACATCGACCATCACAAGATCGACCAGTTGCTGGTTTCAAGGCTGCCAGCGAGTGCTTCGCAGACTGCGCCTGTCGGTCAATAGCAGAGACCACTTGATGGGAATGGAATTAGGCTTTCCTACGGTTTGCCCCCCAAATGAAAGAGGCGCCCGAGAAAGCGCCTCCAACTCTACAACCCCGGTCGTACGCGGGTGGAAACTGCACCTCGACTAGCACTTCAAACCGCGAACACCACCGTCACATGCAGTGCCACTTGCGACCCAAGTAATGTTGATACCGCTCGTTCCGGAAATCGGGGTTAGAACCAGAGTTTCTGCCGTACCCGTGGAATCGGTTGCATCCAGCGTTGCGCTGATAGCACCGTTAGAAATTGACGCAATGGATTGAACATACTCTGGCAGCGGATCAACTGCAGTGCCAGCAGGGATCGCTGGAATTCCGTTCGCGCCAGCGTTGCAACCGACAAGCGTACCGTTGCTTTGTGAGCACATCGAGATTGCAGTCTTAAAGCCAGCGAGTGCGATCACTGCACCGTTGGCTTTTGTTCTTTGCGTGTAGTCCTGATACTGGGGGAGCGCGATCGCCGTCAAAATCCCAATAATTGCCACCACGATCATAAGTTCGATCAGTGTGAAGCCCTTGCTGGTTTTCACGAGTTCACGGTCAGGTGTTGATTGCATGTCGCGTTCGCGCCCCGATTTGCCAAATACTAGATCAGCACTTGAGGCCTCGCTTGCCGTTATCGCAAGCCGTGCCAGTAGCAACCCAGGTGACATTGGTCGCGTTGACGGTCGGCGTCAGCGTCAGCGTATCTGCCGCGCCTGTCGAATCGGTCGCTTCCAGGGTCGCAATAATAATGCCCGACTTGATGGAAGTGATACCCGTTACGTACTTCGGCAGCGGATCGGCCGCAGTGCCAGCGGGAATGGCCGGAACGTTGTTCGAACCAGCATCACAGCCAGTGAGAGTTCCCAGCTCTTGGGAGCACATCGCAATAGAGGTCTTGAAGCTTTCCAGGCCCGCGACCGCGCCGTTCGCCTTCGTACGCTGCGTGTAATCCTGGTACTGCGGGATTGCGATGGCGGCCAGAATACCGATGATCGCGACGACAATCATCAGTTCGATCAGCGTGAAGCCCTTCTGGGCACGACGGCCCAGCATTTTCATTTGTACCCGTTGCATGTGATTTGACCCCTTGAAGAGATTTTTCATCGGCAGCAAAAGTGCCACAAAGCCAACAAAGCAAGCTTTGCGCCAGCATTGGAAGCGCCGCTCAACACCCGATTGCTGACAAAATCTGGCACCGTCGCACACAGCACTTGAGTAATTTTTGACAAACACTGTCACTTTTAATGAAGCGCAAGTGACAAAATCTGTCACTTTGACGAACTTGGGCCAGATCTTAGCTACTTGCTCTTAGCTTGACCCTCAGCTAGCTGCGCACTCTTGGGTTGTAAACGCTTACCCCGGCATTTGAGAAATCGCGCGATGCGATTGAGCTTGCTGGCGACAACGCTACCGCCTGATCGAGTCCTCGCGAGCATCCCTTCGAGGCCTACCGTCCGGCCGCTTCTCAGAGTAATTTGAGCGGACACCTACTTCGCGCAGTGCGCTGGTTCGTATGTGCGTTTCTTGCTCTTGAGCGCCTACTCATGTGCATCCGACTAAGACACCGCCTCATACGAGTTGAGTGGGCAATCTTTGTCGGGCTTCTATGAGTCTGTTATGTGGGGCGCAAAAAACAAAACCGACGTTGCTTTCGCAAACGTCGGTTCTTAGTTTTACTACGCTGTTTTTGTCTGCTGGTGGTCGAATCCGTCAGCAGCTTTTTGTTTGGCGGAGAGGGTGGGATTCGAACCCACGGTACCGTCGCCGGTACGCCTGATTTCGAGTCAGGTACATTCGACCACTCTGCCACCTCTCCGGTAACTTGGTCGTCGCTGCGTTAGCGGCGAAACCAAGATTATAGGGATATCCATATCCGGAGCGCAAGCCCCTTCTGTAACTATTTTTACGCTTCCGGTTCCAGACGCGTGATGCCGCCCATGTACGGTTGCAGCGCCTTCGGCACCGTCACCGAACCGTCTGCGTTCTGGTAGTTCTCCAGGATCGCCACCAGCGTGCGGCCCACGGCCAGGCCGGAGCCGTTCAGCGTGTGCACCAGTTCCGGCTTGCCCTGTCCGGCGCGCATACGTGCCTGCATGCGGCGCGCCTGGAAGTCGCCCATGCTCGAGCACGAGCTGATTTCGCGGTACGTGTTCTGCGCTGGAATCCACACTTCGATGTCGTAGGTCTTGGTGCTGCCGAAGCCCATGTCGCCCGTGCACAGCACGACGGTACGGAACGGCAACTCGAGCTTCTTCAGGATCGTTTCGGCGTGACCAGTCATCTGCTCGAGCGCGTCCATCGACTGCTCGGACGGCACCACCTGCACCATCTCGACCTTGTCGAACTGATGCTGGCGGATCATGCCGCGCGTGTCCTTGCCGTACGAGCCGGCTTCCGAACGGAAGCATGGCGTGTGGGCCACGAAGCGCAGCGGCAGTTTTTCCGCGGCAACGATCGCGTCGCGGACCATGTTGGTCAGCGGCACTTCGGCGGTCGGGATCAGGTAGAAGTTCTCGATAGCGTCCTGGCCATCCTCACCGCCGACCTTGCGCGGCACCTTGAACAGGTCGTCCTCGAACTTCGGCAGCTGGCCGGTACCGCGCATCGACGCGGCATTGACGATGTACGGCACGTACATCTCGGTGTAGCCATGTTCAAGCGTGTGCGTGTCCACCATGAGCTGGACCAGCGCGCGATGCATGCGTGCCACGCCACCCCGCAGGAAGGCGAAGCGCGAGCCAGTGACCTTCGTGGCCGTCTCGAAATCCAGGCCGAGACGGGCGCCGACATCCACGTGATCCTTGATCTCGAAATCGAACGTGCGCGGCGTGCCCACGCGGCGCACTTCGACGTTCTCGGTTTCGTCCTTGCCCGTCGGCACGCTTTCGTGCGGCAGGTTCGGGATCGAGAGCATCGCGTCGCTGATCTGGTCCTGGATTTCGGCCAGGCGCTGGGCGGATGCCTTCAGCGTGTCGCCGATACCGGCCACTTCGGCCATCGGGCCCGAGGCGTCTTCGCCCTTGCCCTTGAGCATCCCGATCTGCTTGGAGAGGCTGTTGCGGCGCGCCTGCAGATCCTCGGTCTGGGTCTGCAGTTGCTTGCGTTCGGCCTCAAGGGCCTGGAACAGGGCCACATCGAGTTGAAAACCGCGCGTGGCGAGGCGCTGGGCCACGGCGTCGATGTCTTTGCGGAGCAGCTGGATGTCGAGCATGTTGCTTGGTCATGTGCAGTGCCGGCAACATGCCGGCGAACGGAACATTTTACTGCACTGGCACTACCCGCCGGGAGCAAATCCGGCTGGATTTTGCCGTCTGCTCCACACTTTGGGAGTTATCCGGGTCCCTGCTCGCCGCCCCGCTCTCCCCTCGCCCCCTGCTCAGTCCTTGCCGGACTTGCCGCGCTGCTCGCGATGCCAGGCGTCGTCCAGATCGCGCAGATGCCGCAGCTTGTCGCCGATCTTGCCTTCCAGCCCGCGCGGCGTGGGCTGGTACCAGTCCTGGCTGCGCAGATCGTCGGGCAGGTAGTGCTCGCCCGCTGCGTAGGCTTCCGGCTCGTCATGCGCATAGCGATACGCATGGCCGTAGCCAAGCTCCTTCATCAGTTTTGTCGGCGCGTTGCGCAGATGCACGGGCACGGCCCGCGACTTGTCCTTGGCGACAAAGGCACGCGCCGCGTTGTACGCGTTGTAGCCCGCGTTCGACTTTGGCGCCACGGCCAGGTACAGCAGCGCCTGGGCCAATGCAAGCTCGCCTTCCGGCGATCCCAGCCGCTCGTAGGTCTCCGCGGCATCGAGCGTGATCCGTGCCGCGCGCGGATCGGCCAGGCCGATGTCCTCCCACGCCATCCGCACGATCCGGCGCGCCAGGTAACGCGGGTCGGCGCCACCATCGAGCATCCGGCAGAACCAGTACAGCGCGCCATCCGGGTCGGAACCACGCACGGACTTGTGCAAGGCGCTGATCTGGTCGTAGAACGCGTCGCCACCCTTGTCGAAACGACGCAGGTTTTCCGATAGCGCGCTGCCCAACAGCGCCGTATCCACCGCATCCACACCGGCATTGCGAGCCGCACGCGCCACGATCTCGATATTGTTGAGCAGCTTGCGGCCATCGCCGTCGGCCGAGGCGACGATCAGGCCCATTGCCTCGTCGTCCCAGCGAATGCCACCGAGTTCCTCGCTGGCACGCAGCACGAGCTGCTTGAGTTCGTCTTCGTTCAGGCTCTTGAGCACGTAGACGGCCGCCCGAGACAGCAACGCGCCATTGACCTCGAACGACGGATTCTCAGTGGTGGCGCCGATAAACGTGAACAGCCCGCTTTCCACGTGCGGCAGGAACGCGTCCTGCTGGCTCTTGTTGAAGCGATGCACCTCGTCGACGAACACCAGGGTGCGCCGTCCATGCGCACGGAACTGCTCGGCCCGTTCCACCGCCTCGCGAATATCCTTGACTCCCGACAGCACGGCCGACAGGGCAATGAACTCGGCATCGAACGCATTGGCCATCAGCCGGGCCAGCGTGGTCTTGCCCACGCCGGGCGGGCCCCAGAGGATCATCGAATGCGGCTCGCCCGACTCGAACGCCACGCGCAGCGGCTTGCCCGGGCCGAGCAGGTGCTGCTGGCCGATGACTTCGTCGATATTGCGCGGGCGCAGGCGCTCGGCCAGCGGCATTCGGGAACGGTCGGGGGGGTCGGAGAACAGCGAATCCGCCACGGTACTAGGGCCTCTCAATCTGGTGCGGCCGCCGGAAGCGGCTTGCGAACGCCACAGTGTAGACCATCGGCGCCGCCTGCCGCGGCCCGCCCCACGCCATCCGGCCTGCCGGTATCAGGGTGCGATAACCGACTCCCAAGGCGATCGGATATCGGCCAGGAAGCGTTGCGCGCGTGGATGCTCGGGCTTCTGGAAGAAGCGCTCCGGCGTGGCGCGCTCGAGCACCTCGCCCTGATCCATGAAGATCACGCGGTCCGCCACCTCGCGCGCGAAGCCCATTTCGTGGGTGACGCAGACCATCGTCATGCCGTCGCGCGCGAGCCCCTTCATCACCTGGAGCACCTCGTTGACCATTTCGGGGTCAAGCGCCGACGTCGGTTCGTCGAACAGCATGACCGGTGGCTTCATTGCCAGCGCGCGGGCAATCGCCACGCGCTGTTGCTGGCCGCCAGACAACTGCCCCGGATAGGCCGACGCCTTGTGCGGCAGCCCCACCCGTTCCAACAGGCTCATCGCAAAATCTTTCGCTTCCTGTGTCGACATCCGCTTGAGCCGCACGGGCGCCAGCGTGCAGTTCTCCAGCACCGTCAGGTGTGGAAACAGGTTGAACTGCTGGAAGACGAAGCCGATGCCACTACGCAGTGCGTTGACGTCCACGTTGCGCGCGTGCACGTCCTGCCCGTTCACGACGATCCGCCCCTTCTGGATGGCCTCGAGCCGGTTCAGCGTGCGGATCAGCGTCGACTTGCCCGAGCCCGACGGCCCGCACACGACGACCACTTCCGCCTTCGCCACCGATTCGTTGATATCGACCAGCGCCTGGTAATCGCCGTACCACTTGCTGACATGTTCGATGCTGATCATGGTTACACCTTCACAGCGTTGCGTGCCGCGAGCCGGCGCTCGAGCAGATAGGCGCAACGGGTCAATCCGAAGCACATGACAAAATAGCTCAATGCCAGCAGCAGGTAGACCTGCGCGGCCTGGGTCAGCATCTGCGTGCTGATCTGCCCGGCGATGAACGAGACCTCCGGCAAGCTGATGATGTAGCCGAGCGACGTCTCCTTGATCGTCGACACAAGCTGGTTCACGAGCGACGGCAGCATGTTGCGCAGTGCCTGCGGCAGGATGACCAGCGCCATCGCCTGCGCATACGACAAGCCGAGCGACCGCGCGCATTCCATCTGCCCGCGCGGCAGCCCCTGGATGCCGGCGCGCACGATCTCCGCCAGATAGGCCCCGTCGAAGACCACCAGCGCGACCAGCATCGTCGCGAACTGCGGCGTGCGATGCCCGGTCACCGAAGGCAGCAGGAAGTACGCCCAGAACACCACCATCAGCAGCGGCGTGCCGCGCACGACGTAGATCAGGACGGTGGCCGGCCAACGCAGCGAGCGGAACGGGCTCACGCGGCACAGCCCCAGCACGATGCCGACCGGCAACGCCAGCACCAGCCCGGACGCCGCCAGCAACACGGTCAACGCCAGCCCGCCCAGCGGGCCATTCGGATACTGGCCGATCAGGAAATAAAGTCCGTAGTTCTGCAGAACGTCGAGCATGGCTACATGCTCCGTACCGGAAACCGGTGTTGATACCAGAGCGAGAACAGCGTGATCGTCATCGATATGGTCAGGTACGCCAGCGTGGCGAACGCGAAGGACTCGAAGCCCCGGAAGGTGGCGCTCTCCACCTGTTGCGCCTGGTACATCAGCTCGGCCACGCCGATCACCATCGCGATGCTCGAGTTCTTCCAGAGATTCAGGATCTGGTTCACCAGCGGCGGCACCGTGATGCGCAGCGATTGCGGCAACACCACCAGCCGCATCGACGCCAGAAAGCTGAAACCAAGCGCGCGGCTGGCTTCCAGTTGTTCTTTCGGGATGGAGCGAATGCCGCTGCGGATGTCCTCCGCCATATAGGCCGTGGTGTACAGGACCAGCGCGATCAGCGCGCTGACGGCCTCGTAGTTGTGTTCGTACAACCAGCTCTTGATCGCGAACGGCAGCAGCTGCGGCGCGCCGAAATACCAGAACAGCATATGGGCCAGCAGCGGAACGTTGCGAATCGCCTCGACATAGGTCTGGCCCAATCCCCGCAGGGGCGCCAGCGGCGCAAGCCGCAGCAGGGCGATCACGATAGCCAGCGGCAACGATATGGCAAACGCGATGACCGACAGCTTGAGGGACATCACGAACCCGCTGACCAGCCATTCGTGATACTGCCCCGACAGCAACATCGACAGGTTGAAGGTGGGCATGGGATGTGGCTGTCCGGCGCGATGCCGGACAGCCAGGGGAGGTTTATCGGACCGGGTTGATCAAGCCGGACTCCTCTGGCCTGGCCCGGGCCTGGGGTTGGCGCCTCAGTCGATCTTGTCAGTCGAGATCTTGAACGCGCGCGGCGGGAACTTCATCTTGGTGTTGGGCCCGAACCACTTGTCGTAGAGCTTTTGCGCGTCGCCATCGGCTTCCATCTTGCTCAGCACCTGGTTGACCTGGTTGCGGAACCCGGTCTCGCCCTTCCTGATGCCCAGCGCGAGGTGCTCGCTCGACAGGTACTGAGGCACCAGCGTGTAGTCCTTGGCTGCGGGGCCGAGCTTCACGAGGTTGCTCACCAGCGACGTCTCGTCATTCACATACGCCACACCCTTGCCCTGCTCCAGCGCCAGCAGCGCCTGCGGGCTGTTGTCAAACGACACCACGGTGGCATTCTTGATCTTGGCGGCAATATTGGATTCCATGGTGGAACCCTTGACGGTCAGGATCTTCTTGCCGTCGAGCTGGCCCAGCGTCGTGATGCCGCTCTCCTTGCGCACCATCGCCTTCTGTCCGGTGATGAAGGTCGACAGCGAGAAATCGATCTGCGACTCGCGCTCCTTGTTGTGCGTCAGCGACGCCGCCAGCAGATCCACGTGGCCCTGCTGAAGCTCCGGCAGACGGGCCGCCACGGAGATCTGCTTGAGCACCGGCTTCACGCCAAGGCTCTTGGCCACCGCATTGCACATGTCAACGTCGTATCCCACGATCTCGCGGGTGGCCGGATCGACGAAGCTGAACGGCTCGTCCGTGCCAAGTACCCCGCACACCAGTTGGCCCTTGGCCTTGATATCCGCGATTTGGTCGGCACTGGCCGGTGCTGCGCTCAGTGCAAGCGCGGACAGCGTTGCCACGCCGGCGATCTGGCGGAGTTTCCGCCTGAAGTCTGCTTGCATATTCTCTCCTCGGTTGAAGAAGGTCTTGTGGGGTGCAGCAGAAACATAGTCTATTTGTGACGCTTCCGATTCGATGTCGGGGCGAACCCTATCTTCGCCGCGCGACAGCGGACACTGCGCCGCTTCCCTACAGTTCGCGCCGAATCTGCCGATATTTCCTAATGGCCTGCGTTTCGACGGATGCGGCCCGCATCGCGCCGATGCGGCCGCCGGCCAGGCGGATATCGGC
Organism: Cupriavidus sp. UBA2010; assembly: GCF_002335265.1. NCBI lineage: Bacteria > Pseudomonadati > Pseudomonadota > Betaproteobacteria > Burkholderiales > Burkholderiaceae > Cupriavidus > Cupriavidus sp. UBA2010. Next base: position 389,743 of record NZ_DDCI01000036.1, on the reverse strand, counting down.
CGACCCTTGGTCGGCCTAGCGAAAATCGGGGATTTGTATGTTGCGTTACCGAATGCTGATGTTCAAGTTGAATCGGCTGGTGGGCAAGAACAGGCTCACCGGCGCGGAAGAGATCTCACTGGCGGGCCAGTTCGCCGAGATGATCACGTCACAGGAGGAGGTGGACCGCATCATCGCGGATCTGGTCGATCACGAGAATCCGCAGGTACGCCGTATTGGCCTGGCCGCGATCCGTCGTTCGCACCGCTTTGGTGGCCAGACGCTGATGCAGGCAGTCTTGCGCCGGCTGGCCGACGTGGAAGGCTGGCTACGCCACGATGCGGTCTGGATCGCGCAGGAAGGCCAGCTCGATAGCGCCGAACTGCGGGCCGCGCTGCGGCGGGTGGCTGGCAATGTCCGGCTGCCGCAGGATGCGGTGCGGGCGCGCGACAATCCTGCCGACGGCCTGCTCCATGCTGCCGTCCGTGCGCGGCATGTGCTTGACGCGCTGATCAAGAAGTCGGCTGCGGCGCACAATGCCGCGCTGGCGGCGGGTGGCGCGCTGGCAGGCGCCAACGATGGCAAGCCCTACGCGCAAGGCTCGATTGGCCAGATCCACTCCGCCCATCGGCAATTGCAGCGCAAGATGGCGGCGCGCAAGCTGCGCAGCAGCACGAAGCTGAAATTCCGCAAGGTAGAGCCGCGATACGCGGAAAACGACAACCGGCGCTTTCTGCTCTGAGCCTCGGCTGGTTCACGGCGGCGCGGCCGATGCTGCGTCGCCGCAATATGTGCGATGGCAATCCGATCTGAATTCTTTCGATAGACGGGATCGGGACGGCCAGTGCGGCCTACCATGACGGACACCCGGCGCTGGTGCCGGCCCCATGAGGAAACCGTAGCCATGGCCATCACGACCCGCATCCGCAAGAAGAAGCAGTACCGCAAAGCCGTGTTGAAGTTGCGCGCGGCGATCAAGCGCGGCGACGCGGAGGCGATCCGCATCCGCCGCGAACAACTGCAGGCCATGCCCAAGCCACGTCTGCGCTACGCGCGCGAGGCACAGGCCTAGCGCCAAAGGCTGACGGGGCGTCGCCGGGTCAGCCCTTGGCGCGCTCGGTCAGCTTTTTCATGGCATCGGCAGGCAGCGGACCGTGGCAGCTACGCTCGCCGCCGGCCTCTCCCACCACGAGCCAGACCTTGTCCGGCGTATCGGCGGGATGCAGCAGCCATGCTGGACCCCGCGCCGTATTGCTGGCCGGCAGGTCTTCCAGGGTGCCGTTGTGAGGCGATTGCAGCATCGTCGCGCAGTCGGTCTGCGGAATGCGCGTGGCCTTGAGGAAGTCCGGATTGCCGAGCACTTCGGGCAGCGCCGTATCGGAGCCGCGCAGGAAGGCATCGACGTCGAAACGGCTTGCATGTGAGCTTGCGCAGGCGGACAGCACCAGCGCCGCGGCCAGCGTGGCGCCCGGCACGGCCAGGCGACGCAACGAAAGGAATGCTTGGGCGTGTGTCATGGCGCTCCTCACTGCTTCATCACATCGGCGCCCTTGGGCACTGTGAAGCGGAATGCATCGGCGGGCAGCGACGGATTCTTCTGGATCGCCGAGAAGGTCAGGATGGTCGTGTTGCCGAAGGCGTCACGCAACTCCATCGCCTCGAGGTTGCCGCCCTTGAAACCGATGCCGATCCGCTCGAACTGCGTATCCTTTTCCTTCGGCGTCAGTTCCAGCCATTCCACGCCATCGCGCGTGGCCCCGTTCTTCACGTCGAAATTCTTCGACAGGTCATTGCTGCCGAACAGGATGGCCGCCGGGCTCGACCCAAGCGCGCCATCGAGCTTACGCTCGGTCACCTGGTTCAGGTCCTTGTCGTAGATGTAGAGGATCTGGCCGTCGGCCTGCAGCAGTTGCTCGTATGGCTTGGTATAGCGCCACGCGAACTTGCCGGGGCGCGAGAACGCGAATGTCCCGCTCGACGTGCTGGCTACCTTGAGATCGGCGCCCTTCCCCTTCATCTGCTGCTGCGTGAATTCGCCGCGAGCCGTCTTCACGCTGGTCACGAAGGTCTGCAACTGGTCGGTTGCCGCCGCCTGCGCGACAGGCGCGGCCGCCAGCAGTGCCAGTGCGGCGCCCAGGGAAACCAGGGGAGCAAGAATGCGATATCGCATGTATCCGATTCCTTTCTTGAGTGGCTGATGCCCGGCGCTGGCCGGGATGTCGGGTTAGAGCCGGAGTCGGCGCCCTGAATTCCGCAGCGGCTTGTGAGCGGCGTAACGGTATATTAACCGTCACTTGCGAGGGGCCCGAAGCCGTGTGAAACGCGCTATGACGCGTTTCATCCTCCTCACGCCTTAGAAGCGCTGTCAAAATGATTCTGGCGTCGTTGCGCGGCCTTGCCGTACCACTTGTACTGTCTGCGGCCGCGCGTCTAGCCAGAACCGCTTTGCTTCATCTTGATAGCGCCTCTTACTCGTCGTGCGCGCCCGCGCCGGCCGGCACGAGGATGTCACGGTTGCCGTTGCCCGACATGGCCGAGACCAGTCCGGCCTTTTCCATGTCCTCGAGCAAGCGCGCCGCGCGGTTGTAGCCGATGCGCAGATGGCGCTGCACCAGCGAGATCGATGCGCGGCGATTCTTGATCACCACCTCCACGGCCTGATCGTAGAGCGGATCGGCCTCAGCGCCACCACCGCCAATCCCGGCGCCGCCGCCCAGGCTATCGCCCGCGCCATCGCCGTCGACCAGACCGCCTTCGAGAATGCCCTCGATGTAGTTGGCTTCGCCGCTTTCCTTGAGCTTTTCGACCACGCGATGCACTTCCTCATCGGATACGAACGCCCCGTGGACACGCACCGGCAAGCCTGTGCCCGGCGCGAGGTAAAGCATGTCGCCCATGCCGAGCAGTGCTTCGGCGCCCTGCTGATCCAGAATCGTGCGCGAGTCGATCTTGCTGCTCACCTGGAATGCGATGCGCGTCGGCACGTTGGCCTTGATCAGGCCGGTAATCACGTCCACTGACGGCCGCTGCGTGGCCAGCACCAGGTGCAGGCCAGCCGCGCGCGCCTTCTGGGCGATCCGGGCGATCAGTTCCTCGACCTTCTTGCCGACCACCATCATCAGGTCGGCCAGTTCGTCGATCACGATCACGATCGTCGGCAGCCTGTCGAGCGGTTCCGGCGCGTCCGGCGTCAGGCTGAACGGGTTCGGAATCTTCTCTTCCCTTGCGGCGGCTTCGTCGATCTTCTTGTTGTAGCCGGCCAGATTGCGCACGCCGAGCTTGCTCATGAGCTTGTAGCGGCGCTCCATCTCGCCGACCGCCCAGTTCAGCGCGTTGCCGGCCTGGCGCATATCGGTGACCACCGGGCAAAGCAGATGCGGAATGCCTTCGTAGACGCTCATTTCGAGCATCTTCGGGTCGATCAGGATCAGGCGGACCTGATCCGCCTTGGCCTTGTAGAGCAGCGACAGGATCATTGCGTTGATACCCACCGACTTGCCCGAGCCTGTGGTACCCGCCACCATGCAGTGCGGCATCCTGGCCAGATCGGCCACCATCGGCTTGCCGGCGATGTCCTTGCCGAGCGCCATGGTCAGGTGCGACACGCTCTCGTTGTAGACCTGTGAGCCCAGGATCTCCGACAAGCGCACGGTCTGGCGCTTCGGGTTCGGAAGCTCCAGACCCATGTAGTTCTTGCCCGGAATCGTCTCGACCACCCGGATCGACACCAGCGACAGGCTACGCGCCAGATCGCGGGCCAGATTGACCACCTGGCTGCCCTTGACGCCGGTGGCCGGCTCGATTTCGTAGCGCGTGATGACGGGGCCCGGATAGGCGGCCACGACCTTGACCTCCACGCCGAAGTCCTTGAGCTTCTTTTCGATCAGGCGCGAGGTGTATTCGAGCGTTTCGGCGCTGACCGTTTCCTGATGCACAGGGATCGGGTCGAGCAGCGACAGCGGCGGCAGGTCCGAATCCTGGATATCGGCGAACAGCGGCTGCTGCTTCTCGCGCTCGACGCGCTCGTGCTTAGGCACCGCCTGCGGGCGCACGATCTGGATCGGCGGCGCCTCTTCCTGCCGGACGCGCTGCACTTCCACGGTCTCGGTGCGCTCCACCTTGGCAGCGGCGCCGATGATGCGGTCCTGCTTGTTCTCGCGGCGAGCCTTGATGCCCATGAACAGGGTTTCGACGAAGGCGCCGACGTGCTCGGCCACCGACAGCCACGAGAAATGGAAGAACAGGGACAGGCCGATCGCGAACAGCAGCAGCAACAGCAGCGTGGCGCCGGAGAAGCCGAGCGCAAGCTGCAGCCAGCCGCCCAGCAGGTCACCCAGCACGCCACCGGGCGCGCGCGGCAGGGCCGAGCGCAGCGGATACATGCGGATCGCCTCCAGGCCCATGCTGGACACCAGCGTCAGCCCGAAGCCAATCCAGCTGATGACCGTGCTGTGCTGCGGCTCCTGCACGCGCTCGGGCAGTTCGGCGGTCAGCTCGCGCCAGCCACGCCAGCAGCGGCGGATCAGCAACACGCTCCACCAGTAGGCCGAGAATCCGAAGATGAAGAACAGGACGTCGGCCACCCAGGCGCCCACACGTCCGCCAAGGTTATGGATGTCGGCCACCTGGCTCGCATGAGACCAGCCGGGATCGGCCTTGCTGTAGCTGGCCAGCACGCAGAGAAAGCCGAGCGTGACGGCCAGCAGCAGGAACCAGCGCACCTCGCCCAGCAGCTTGCCAATACGCGATGGAAGTGCCGACGGGTCGGTCCGGGTAGTCGTGGTAGCGCGCGCCATGCGTCAGGGTCGGTTCGAGAGTACGAAGTGAACGATGGCGGCCATTTTAACCTTGGCCGGGCTATCGCCCTCATTGGAATTTGCAACAGTCGGCAAAACGCCATGCCACTTATAATGGCGGTTTCGAGTGACACCGGCGCAACCACCGTGCCGGTGCACGCGCTGCCTACAGGAACGCATCATGTCCGCAAAACACGCAAAAGTGCTGATTCTCGGGTCTGGTCCGGCCGGCTACACCGCCGCCGTCTACGCTGCCCGCGCCAACCTGAACCCGGTGCTGATCACCGGCCTGGCCCAGGGCGGCCAGCTCATGACCACGACCGACGTGGAAAACTGGCCCGCCGATCCTAACGGCGTGCAGGGCCCGGACTTGATGCAGCGCTTCCTGGCGCACGCCGAACGCTTCAACACGGAAATCATCTTCGATCACATCCATACGGCCAAGCTGACGGAAAAGCCGATCCGCCTGATCGGCGATTCGGGCGAGTACACCTGCGACGCCCTGATCATCGCCACCGGCGCGTCCGCCCAGTACCTGGGCCTGCCGTCGGAAGAAGCCTTCATGGGCCGCGGTGTCTCGGCCTGCGCCACCTGCGACGGTTTCTTCTACAAGAACCAGGAAGTGGCCGTGATCGGTGGCGGCAACACCGCCGTGGAAGAAGCGCTCTATCTGTCCCATATCGCCAGCAAGGTCACGCTGATCCACCGCCGCGACAAGTTCCGCGCCGAGCCGATCCTGGTGGACCGCCTGATGCAGCGCGTGGAAGAAGGCCGGATCGCCCTGCGCTACGACAGCACGCTGGACGAAGTGCTGGGCGATGAGTCGGGCGTGACCGGCCTGCGCATCCGCGACACCAAGGACGCCGCCAAGACCGAGGATCTGAAGCTCGCCGGTGTGTTCGTGGCCATCGGCCACAAGCCGAACACCGACCTGTTCGAAGGCCAGCTCGAGATGAAGAACGGCTATATCGTGACCAAGAGCGGCCTGTCGGGCGACGCCACGGCCACCAACATCCCGGGTGTGTTCGCCGCCGGCGACGTGCAGGACCACGTCTACCGCCAGGCCATTACCAGCGCCGGCACGGGCTGCATGGCCGCGCTCGACGCGCAACGCTATGTGGAAGCGCTGAAGTAATCGCCCCCGGGCACCTGGTACTAGCGTCACCGAATCGGGCCGGTTTTTACCGGCCCGATTCCTTATTGGATTCCTTATAATCGACGCCGAGCCACCTGCCCCCTTAGAGAATCGCTCCATGTCGCACGGCGCCAAACCCACATCCAAGCCCCCCCAACGCATGGGCCTGCACGATCTGGCCACGGTGCGCGACGGCCTCAAGGCCGACGCCGAGCGCCGCGAAGCCGAGCGGCAAGCCGCCGAGGCCGCCGCCAGGCGCGCCGAGGAAGAAGCCAACGTGTTCCGCACCAGCGTCGGGCAGGTCAGCAACCTGCGCGACCGGAACCGCGTCGAGCATCCCGTGAAGAAGCCGACCCCGGAGCCGGTGCAAACCCGCCTCAACGACAAGGCCGTGCTCGAGGCATCGCTGTCCGATGAATTCGATGTCGAGAACCTGCTCGATATCGACGAGACGATGTCGTTCCGGCGCCCGGGCATCGGCGAGGACGTCATCAAGAAGCTGCGCCGCGGCGAATGGGTACCCCAGGACAAGGTCGACCTGCACGGCCTGCGCTCCGACGAGGCCCGGGAGGCGTTGGCCAACTTTCTCCGCCGATCGGTGCGCAACGGCGTGCGATGCGTGCGCGTAATTCACGGCAAAGGCATCGGGTCGCCAGACAAGCTGCCGGTGCTCAAGAGCAAGGTACGTAGCTGGCTGGTCCAGAAGGAAGAAGTGATCGCCTTCGTCCAGGCACGCGAATCGCAGGGCGGCGCCGGCGCGCTGATGGTCCTGCTACGCCAGCCCAAGACCTGAGAACCGGATGCAATATCACCTGCCGTTCGATTTGCTGATGGGGCGACTGCCCCTGATCCTGCACGTGATGGAAGTGATCGGCGTGCTGGCGTTCGCCGTCTCCGGCGTGGTCGATGCCCGCAAGCAGCGGCTGGATGTGGTCGGCACCTTCGTCGTCGCATTCGCCACGGCATTTGGCGGCGGTACCTTGCGCGACGTGTTGCTCGACCGCCGGCCCTTCTACTGGGTGGACCACGAGTACTACGTCCTGCTGATCTTTGTGATGTCGTTGGGCGCGTCGTTCGTCCTGCGCGTGGCCAGCCGGGTGGCGTCGGACCGCACCATGCTGGTGGCCGATGCGATCGGGCTCGGATTGTTTTCGGTCACCGGCACCTCGCTGGCGCTGGTAGCGCAGATGACGCCGACCGTAGCGGTGATGATGGGCATCATTTCGGCGGTGTTCGGCGGCGTGGTGCGTGACGTGCTCTGCAACGAGGTGCCGATGATCCTGCGCGACCGCTCGCCGTATGCCACCTGTTCGTTCGTCGGCTGCTGGATCTACGTGGGGCTGACCTGGCTGCGTGCCGACCAGGAGGTGGCGCTGCTGGCCGGCGCGCTGGTCACGATGGGAATGCGGCTGGTGTCGGTGCAGTTTGGCTGGAAGCTGCCGAGCTAGCGCAAGCCCGCGACGCGACCCAAAACAAAAGGCCGGCATCTGCCGGCCTTTTTGCCATCTCAGTCTCGATCAGACTGCGGCTTCGTCCTGCTCGCCGGTACGAATGCGGATCACACGTTCGATCTCGGTCACGAAGATCTTGCCGTCACCGATCTTGCCGGTGTGGGCGGCCTTGACGATGGCGTCGAGCACCGTGTCGAGCTGGTTCTCGGCCACGACCACTTCGATCTTGATCTTCGGAAGGAAGTCGACCACGTACTCGGCTCCGCGATAGAGCTCGGTGTGGCCCTTCTGACGGCCAAAACCCTTGACTTCGGTCACCGTCAACCCCGTCACGCCGACGTCGGCCATTGCCTCACGCACTTCGTCGAGCTTGAACGGTTTGATGATGGCGGTAATCTGCTTCATGGCTGGCCTCTGTCTCTAAATATGTCGGAAGATGAAGGATTCTAGCCCGAAACACCACATGACGATTGCGGGCAGACCCACATTGCCCGCAATCGCACCCGATTTCTGCCGGTTCAATCCGGGATCCGCGCGAGATCCCGCATCCACACGACCGACTCGCCATCGCTCGGCGCGCGCCAGTCGCCGCGCGGGGAGAGCGAGCCGCCCGAGCCGACCTTGGGCGCGTTCGGAATACAGGAGCGCTTGAACTGGCTGGTGCGGAAGAAGCGGTCGACAAAGATACCGAGGACGCGCTTGATTTCGGGCAGTTGATAGACGTTGCGGGCCACATGAGGTCCGTTCGGCCACGTTCCACGCGCCGCGTCACCCCAGGCATGGAGCGCCAGGAATGCGACCTTCGACGGCGTGAACCCGAAGCGCAGCGTGTAGTACAGGTTGAAATCCTGCAACTCGTACGGCCCGATAATCTGTTCGGTCTTCTGCTCGGGTGCCTTGTCCTGCCCGGCCGCGGTTGCCCCGCTGGGCACCAGTTCCGGGCTGATGTCGGTGGCCAGCACCGCCAGCAGCACATCCTGGCCTCCCTCGGCCACCTGCCCGGTCTCGGCCACCCAGCGCACCAGGTGGCTGATAAGCGTCTTGGGCACGCTGGCGTTGACGTTGTAGTGCGACATGTGGTCACCCACGCCGTAGGTACACCAGCCCAGCGCCAGTTCGCTGAGATCGCCGGTGCCGATCACGATCGCATGGTTGTGATTCGCCAGCCGGAACAGATGGTTGGTGCGTTCACCGGCCTGCACGTTCTCGAACGTGACGTCGTAGACGGGCTCGCCGCGCGAATACGGATGATCCAGATCCGCGAGCATTGCCAGGCAACTCGGCCGGATATCGATCTCGCGCGCGGTGCAGCCCACCAGTTTCATCAGTTCGCGCGCCTGCTGCAGCGTGCGGTCGCTCGTGGCAAAGCCCGGCATCGTATAGGCCAGGATGTTCGAGCGGGGCAGGCCGAGCCGGTCCATCGCCTTGGCGCACACCAGCAGGGCATGCGTGGAATCGAGCCCGCCCGAGACGCCGATCACCACCTTCGAGATCTTGCTCGACGACAGCCGCTGCACCAGCGCCTGCACCTGGATGTTGTAGACCTCCATGCAGCGCTCGTCGCGCTGGCGCGGGTCCGACGGCACATACGGGAAACGCGCCACCTTGCGTTGGAGCGGCATGGCCTGCGTGGACGGCACGTCGATGTGGAACGACACGGTGTCAAAGCGTTCCACTTCCTCGCGGTGGCGACGCACCGACTGGCCAAACGACGTCTGGTGCATCCGCTCGCGCGACAGCCGCTCGAGGTCGACATCGGCGAACAGCAGGTGAGAGCTGTCGGCAAACCGCTCCGATTCGCCCAGCAGTTCACCGTTTTCATAGATCAGCGCCTGGCCATCCCAGGCCAGATCGGTCGTCGATTCGCCCTTTCCGGCGGACGTGTACAGGTACGCGGCCAGGCAGCGTGCCGACTGTTGCGACACGAGCTGATGGCGATACCCCGACTTGCCAATCACGATATTCGATGCCGACAGGTTCACGAGTACGGTGGCACCGGCCAGCGCGGCAAACGACGACGGGGGAATCGGCACCCAGACGTCTTCGCAGATCTCCGCATGGAAGCGGAAAAATGGAATGCTCTCGATCTCGAACAGCAGATCGGCACCGAACGGCACCTCCGCGCCGAGCAGCGAGACCAGCGGCGTGGCCGCGCAGTCCGCGGAGCTGAACTGGCGTGCCTCATAGAATTCCCAGTAATTGGGCAGATAGCTCTTGGGCACCACGCCCTGAATCTTGCCGCCGGCCACAACCACCGCGCAGTTGAACAGCTGGTGCTCCACCAGTACCGGCAGGCCGACGATCAGCGCCGCATTGATCCCGGCCGACGCCTCCACGATCCGTTGCAGCGCCAGTTCGCATTCGCGCAGCAGCGCCCGCTGGTGAAACAGGTCATCGCACGTGTAAGCCGACAGGCCCAGTTCCGGAAACGCCACCAGCACGGCGCCGCCGTCGGCCGCCTGGCGCGCCAGCAGGATCGTCTGCTCGGCATTGAAGGCCGGATCGGCCACGCGGCACTCGGGCACGCCCACGGCCACGCGCGCGAAGCCGTGGGAATAGAGGTTGAAGAACGGGTGAGTCATGGATGGCCCAGGATTGGGGGGCTGAGGATGCCTGCATTCTACGACGCACACGCGGCGCGTGCTGCCCCGCATCCTGCGCCGCAGCATCGTTTCCGGTAGACTCGACCAGCATCTGGCCGTGGACAACCTGCCCTCCCCCGCCCTCCCCAGTATTCATGAGCGAATCGCGCCTCAGCCCCAACTACCGCACGGAGATCGTGCAGGACCTTGCCGACATCGACGCCAACGACTGGGATGCGCTGCTCGCCGCGCAGGCCGAGCCCACGCCATTCCTGCGCCACGCGTTCCTGCAGGCGCTGCACGCCAGCGGCAGCGCCACGGACGAAACCGGATGGTCGCCGCGCTTCCTGGCGCTGTGGGTGCCCGACGGCAAGGAGCCGGGCCGGGACCGGCTGGCCGCGGCAATGCCGCTCTACGCCAAATCCCATTCCTACGGCGAGTACGTATTCGACTGGGCCTGGGCCGATGCCTACCGCCAGCACGGCATCCCCTACTACCCGAAATGGCTGGCCGCGATTCCGTTCACACCGGTGCGTGGCGCGCGGCTGCTGGCCGAGGATGAACTGTCGCGCCGCGTGCTGCTGCGCTTCGCGCTGGCGCTGGCCCAGGAGAGCGAGCTCTCGTCGCTCCACGTGCTGTTTCCGTCGGACCATGAAGCCGACCTGATGGACGAGGCCGGGATGATGATGCGCCACGGCGTGCAGTTCCACTGGTCCAATCCGGGCTACGAGAACTTTGACGCGTTCCTGGCCACGCTATCGCAGAAGAAGCGCAAGAACATCCGCGCCGAGCGCCGTCGCGTGACGGAGGCCGGCATCACGTTCCGCCATCTGCGCGGGGCCGACATCGACGACGATGCGTGGAAGCTGTTCAACCGTTGCTATCGCCAGACCTACCGCGATCACCACTCCACGCCCTACCTGAACCTCGATTTCTTCCGCCGCATCGGCGCGGCGATGCCCGAGCACCTGTTGCTGGTGATCGCCGAGCGCGAAGGCCGCGACATCGCCAGCTCACTGCTGGTCTACGATGCCGATCCGGCGGTCAGCACGCTGTACGGCCGCTACTGGGGCGCGCTGGAACACCATCCCTGCCTGCATTTCGAGACTGCCTACTACCAGCCACTGGAGTTCTGCATCCGCGAAGGCATCGGCACGTTCGAAGGCGGCGCGCAGGGCGAACACAAGATGGCGCGCGGCTTCCTGCCAGTGGCCACGCGCTCCGCGCACTGGCTGGCGCACCCGTCGTTCGCCGACGCGGTCGAGCGCTTCCTGGAGCGGGAGCGTCAGGGGATCGATGCGTATATGGATGAGTTGAACGAGCGGAATCCGTTCGCGGGCGCGCGCGAGTAGCGAGTCGTCCCCCGGCAACAAAAAAACCCGCCAGATGGCGGGTTTCTTCGATAACGCGGTAGGCAGCGAATTACTTCGTGAAGTTCGCCACGCCGTCGCTGATTTCCTTGTGGGCTTCTTCGATGCCAGCCCAGCCTTCCACCTTGACCCACTTGCCGGCTTCGAGTGCCTTGTAGTTCTCGAAGAAGTGCTTGATCTGGTCGAGCGTATTTTGCGGCACATCCGACAGACCCTTCATGTGGGCGGTAGCCGGGCACAGCTTGTCCATGGGGATGGCCACGAGCTTGGCGTCCACGCCCGACTCGTCGGTCATCTTCAGCATGCCCAGTGCACGGCAGCGCACAACGGCGCCGGCCAGGATCGGGAACGGGGTGATGACCAGCACATCCACCGGGTCGCCGTCGCCCGACAGCGTTTGCGGGATGAAGCCGTAGTTGGCCGGGTAGCGCATGCCGGTGCCAATGAAGCGGTCCACGAACAGCAGGCCGGTCTCCTTGTCGGCCTCGTACTTCACGGGATCGCTCTGGGCCGAGATCTCGATGATGACGTTGAAATCGTTGGGAAGGTCCTTGCCCGGGGAGACGAGGTTGAAGCTCATGAGAGTTCTCCGAATGCCTGTGTGTTGGGATGGCCGGCATTATAGCGGTTTGCTTCTTACCTCTGGCTGACATCCGGGTGCCTTGCACGCCCCGCGCGGTGCGCGATAATGCGGCATTCCCGAATTCAGCAATGGCTCCATAACGGAGCCCGTGGAGACCCCGCATGCACGCCCAGCATTTTGTCGCCAACCGCCTGATCGCCCCGGACTCCGGCCTGCGCATCAAGGTGTTCGACCCGTCCAGCGGCCAACCCTTCGCCGAGATCGCCCGCGGCAACGCCACGGACGTCAACGTGGCCGTCCACGCGGCCCGCCGGGCGTTCGACGGCGCCTGGGGCGCGATGTCCCCTGCCGACCGCGTGCGTCTGCTGAACCGCGTGGCGCTCACCTTGATAGCGCATGAGGACGAACTGGCCGCGCTGGAAGCACGCGACACCGGCAAGCCGCTGCGCCAGGCCCGTGCCGACGCACGGGCGGTGGCACGCTACTTCGAGTTCTACGCGGGCGCGGCAGACAAGCTGCATGGTCAGACGATCCCCTATCAGGCCGGCTATACCGTCCTGACCGTGCGCGAGCCGCATGGGGTAACCGGCCACATCATCCCGTGGAACTACCCGCTGCAGATCTTCGGCCGCAGCGTGGGCGCGGCGCTGGCCGCCGGCAACGCGTGCGTGGTCAAGCCGGCCGAGGATGCCTGCCTGTCGCTGCTGCGCGTGGCCGAACTGGCCGCCGAAGCCGGCCTGCCCGAAGGCGCCCTGAACATCGTCACCGGTTACGGCCACGAAGCGGGCGCGGCACTGGCCCGGCACCCCGGCATCAACCATATTTCGTTCACGGGATCGCCCGAAACCGGCAAGCTCGTATCCCAGCTCGCGGCCGAAAACCACGTGCCGGTGACGCTGGAACTCGGCGGCAAGTCGCCGCAGATTGTCTTTGCCGATGCCGACCTCGACGCGCTGCTGCCCGTGGTGGTCAACGGCATCGTGCAGAATGCGGGCCAGACCTGCTCGGCGGGCAGCCGCCTGCTGGTGGAACGGCCGGTCTACGAGGAGTTGCTCGACCGCGTCGCCAGCGTCTTCGAATCGCTGCGCGTGGGCCCCTCGGAACTCGATCTCGAATGCGGCCCGCTGATCAGCCGCAAGCAGCAGCAGCGTGTCTGGGACTTCGTCTCCGACGCACAGCACGCCGGCATCTCCGTGATGGCGCAGGGCCAGATCGTGGCGGAAGCGCCTGAGTCCGGCTACTACCAGGTGCCGATGCTGTTCCGCGACGTGCCGGCCACGCACCGGCTGGCGCAGGAGGAAGTCTTCGGCCCGCTGCTGGCGGCCATGCCGTTCGATACCGAGGACGAAGCCCTGCAACTGGCCAACGGCACCGCGTACGGCCTCGTGGCCGGGGTCTGGACGCGCGACGGCGGGCGGCAGTTGCGCCTGGCGCGCAAGCTGCGCGCGGGCCAGGTATTCATCAACAACTATGGCGCCGGCGGCGGCGTCGAGCTGCCGTTCGGCGGCACCGGCCAGTCAGGCTACGGCCGGGAGAAGGGCTTCGAGGCCCTGTACGGATTCACCACTCTGAAAACCATTGCCATTCAACATGGGTAACATCAATTTCCTGTCGGTCGCGTTCGCCATCTTCTTTTTCTGGATGGCCTGGCACGTGAGAAACAAGCGCGCCACGAACCCGTCCGGCATGCCGCGCCTGCAAGTCTTCAAACGCAAATGGGGCGAGTCGCTGGGGGATCGCATCCACTGGTGCCTTTATGTCGCCCTGCCCTTCCTGCTGGCCATCATGATGGTCGGCAATGCATTGCGGGGCAAAGGCCCCTTCCACTGAGCATCCGTAGCTGGACGGTTACCAGGCGCGGCATGCACCGCGTCCGGACCACAATCACAGGAGACAAACGATGGCCAGACTGTCTGGAAAGGTAGCGGTAGTCACAGGTGGGGGTTCGGGCTTTGGCGAGGGCATCGCGCACACGTTCGCGCGCGAAGGCGCCAGCGTGATGGTGGCCGACCTGAACCTGGAAGCCGCCGAGCGTGTGGCGGCGGCCATCCGCGAGGCAGGAGGCCAGGCGCGCGCGATGCGTGCCGACGTGTCGCAGGGCGATGACGTGGCCGCGATGCGCGATGCGACGCTGGCCGCGTTCGGCGACGTCCACTGCGTGGTCAACAACGCCGGCACGACCCATCGCAACAAGCCGATCCTGGAAGTCACCGAAGCCGAGTTCGATCGCGTCTACGCGGTCAACGTCAAGAGCATCTACTGGTCCGCGCATCACTTCATCCCACATTTCCGCAAGCGCGGCGGCGGCAATTTCGTCAACGTGGCCTCCACCGCCGGCATTCGCCCCCGCCCCGGGCTGGTCTGGTACAACGGCAGCAAGGGCGCGGTCATCGTCGCCAGCAAGGCCATGGCCGCCGAGCTTGGCCCCGACAATATCCGCGTCAACTGCGTCAACCCCGTCATCGGCGCCACCGGCCTGCTCGAACAGTTCATGGGCCTGCCTGACACCCCGGAGAACCGCGCGAAGTTCCTGGCCACAATCCCGATGGGTCGCATGTCGACACCGCAGGACGTGGCCAACGCCTGCCTGTACCTGGCATCAGACGAAGCCGCGTTCATCACCGGCACCTGCATCGAAGTCGATGGAGGACGCTGCGTCTGATCCACGCCCCCGATTCACATCCGATGTGAATCCGAGTTGCCCCCGATTCGTTTTTCCAACCCAGCGGTAACGTCGTATCCCAAAGCAAAACCCGAAAGAGGAGACAGCAATGACAACGACCGCAGTCAGTTCCGGCGCGCAAGACGCCGGCTTCGAGGACGCCACCTACCGCAAGGTGAGCTGGCGCCTGGTGCCCTTCCTGTTGCTCTGTTACGTGGTGGCCTATCTGGACCGCGTCAACGTGGGCTTCGCGAAGCTGCAGATGCTCAACGACCTCAAGTTCAGCGAGACGATCTACGGCCTCGGCGCGGGCATCTTCTTTATCGGCTACTTCATCTTCGAAGTGCCGAGCAACGTGATCCTGCACAAGGTGGGTGCGCGCATCTGGATCGCGCGGATCATGATCACCTGGGGCCTGATCTCGGCGGCGATGATGTTCGTCACCACGCCGATGATGTTCTACGTGCTGCGCTTTCTGCTGGGCGTGGCGGAAGCGGGTTTCTTCCCCGGTATCATCCTGTACCTGACCTACTGGTACCCGGCCAGCCGGCGCGGACGCACGACCACGTACTTCATGACGGCCATCGCGCTGTCCGGCGTGATCGGTGGCCCGCTGTCCGGGTGGCTGATGCAATCGTTCGACGGCCACAACGGCTGGTCGGGATGGCAATGGATGTTCCTGGTCGAAGGCATCCCGTCGATCCTGGTGGGCCTGTGGGTGCTGGCGTATCTCGACGACCGCATCACCCACGCCAAGTGGCTGACCGATGACGAGAAGGCGCTGCTCCAGCGGAATATCGCCAGCGAGGACCAGCACAAGGAAGACCCGCCCGTGGTCCAGGTGCTGTCGAGCCCGCGCGTGTGGCTGATGAGCGCGATCTACTTCAGCTTCGTGATGGGCCTGTATGGCGTGAGCTTCTGGCTGCCGACGATCATCAAGCAGACCGGCGTGAAGGGCGCGCTCGACGTGGGCCTGCTGACCGCGATTCCCTACGGGTGCGCGGTGATCGGGATGATCCTGTTCGCGCGCAGCGCCGACCGTCGCGGCGAGCGGCGCTGGCATATCGCGATTCCGGCGCTGGCCGGCGCGGTGGGTCTGGTGCTGTCGGTGCAATGGCACAGCGACACGACCATGGCGATGGTGGCCCTGACGATCGCCACGATTGGCATCCTGACCACGCTGCCGCTGTTCTGGAGCCTGCCGACGTCCTTCCTGGCCGGAACCGGCGCCGCCGCGGGCATCGCGCTGATCAATTCCCTCGGAAATCTGGCTGGCTTCCTGAGCCCCTACGCGGTGGGCTGGCTCAAGGACATGACGCAAAGTACCGACTCAGGCATGTACCTGCTGGCGGTCTGCATGGTGGTGGGCGCTGCGCTGACGCTGTCGGTGCCGGCGCGGATGGTGAATCAGAAGAAGGATTGAGGGATAGAAGGTTTGGGTTGAAGCGCCGCTCTCCCGTAGGACGGGAGAGCGGCGCCGGCCGAAGCGAACGGCTTACGACTCGCCCAACATCTGCGCCACCGACCCGGCCGCTGCAGCGGCCTTCTCGCCGATCAGCTGCTGCAGCGTGCGCAGCAATTCATCCTCGTTGAACGGCTTGCCCAGGTACACGTTCACGCCAATCTCCGCGGCATAGCGACGGTGCTTCTCCGCAGTGCGCGAGGTGATCATCACCAGCGGCATCTGGCTCGTGCGGCTGTCGGCGCGAACATTGCGCGTCAGGTCGAAACCGTCCATGTTCGGCATCTCGATGTCGACAAGCATCGCATCGGGCATCACCTCCTGTAGCTGACGCAGTGCGTCGACGCCGTCGCGGGCCAGCACTACCTGGTAGCCGGCGCGCGTCAGCAGCCGCTGGCTGGCCTTGCGCACGGTCAGCGAGTCGTCCACCACCATGACGGTCGGCTGTGTGATCAGACCCGCCACGGGCACCGCTTCGCCATTGCCCGCAAACTCGGCCACGGCGCCCATCGTCTCCGGCGCCCGCAGGTGTACCGGCGCGGACGGTGCCACGCCGCCGCGCTCGCGCATCCACCGCTGCGCCAGCACCACGGGGTTGTAGATCAGCACGATCTCGCCATCGCCCAGCGTGGTTGCTCCTGCAATGCCTTCCAGACGAGCCAGATGCGGGCCGATGTGCTTCACCACCACTTCGCGGTTACCGATCACTTCGTCCACGTGCACGGCCACGCGCTCGGCGCCCGAACGCACCACCACCACCGGCGAGTACTTGCGGCCCGACGCCATCGGCGCGGTTTCCTCCAGCAGCGCGCCGAAGTAGTAGAACGGCGCATCCGCGCCCGCAGGACCAAAGCGGCGGGCATTGTAGGCATCGAGCAGCGGCTTTTCGCGCAGCTGGTGCACCTGGTCGATCATGCCGCTCGGGATGGCATACAGGCGTCCGCCCAGCGAGACCAGCAGCACCTGCGTGATAGCCGTGGTCAGCGGCAGATGCACCGTGAAACTGGTGCCCCGTCCAACTTCCGTCGAGAGCGTGATACGGCCACCCAGCGCCACCGTCTCCGATCGCACCACGTCCATGCCAACGCCCCGGCCCGCGAGTTCGGACACCGCATCGGCCGTCGTAAAGCCCGGCGCGAAGATCATCTCGGTCAGGCGTGCGTCGCTGGCATCCTCGTCATGCGCCAGCAGGTGCCGCGCCACCGCCCGTTGACGAATGCGAGCAAGGTCAAGGCCGCCACCGTCGTCGAAGAACGTCAGCACGACCTCGTTGCCTTCCTGCTGCACTTCCAGCGTCAGCGCGCCCGTGGCCGACTTGCCGGCGGCACGACGCGCGTCGGCCGGCTCGATGCCATGCACCACGGCATTGCGGATCAGGTGTTCGATCGGGCCGGCCATGCGGTCCAGCACCGAGCGGTCGATTTCCACCGTGCCGCCCTTGATCAGCAGGCGCACTTCCTTGCCAGTCTCGGTCGCGGATTGCCGCGCCACGCGGTAGAGACGCTCGGCCAGCGCATCGAACTGCACCATGCGAGCCTGCATCAGCCCGCGCTGCAAGCCACGCGTGAGTCGCGCCTGCGCTGCCAGGTCGCCCGACGCGCGGTCAAAGCCGCGCTGCAGGTTCTGCTCCACGGTCGCCACGTCGTTCACCGACTCGGCCATCATCCGCGTCAGTTCCTGGAAGCGCGTGAAGCGGTCGAACTCGAGCGGGTCGAATTCCTGGTTTTGCTGCGCGTCGGCGATGCGCGATGCCATCTGCGTCTCGGCCTGGATTTCGATCTCGCGAAGCTGCATCCGCAGACGCGCGACGTTATCGTTCAGTTCACCGAGGTAGCTGCGCAGCGCCAGCAGTTCGCTATCCAGACGCGCTCGCGTCGCGCCCACTTCACCCGCATCGTTGATCAGCGTATCGAGCGCGCGGGCCTGCACCCGCACCAGCGCGCGCTGGCGATCGGCATCGGTCGGCAGGTTCGCCGGCACCGGCATCGCCTGCGGCGCGGCCGGTAGCAGATCCTGCGTAGGCTGCTGCGTCACGTCCATCGACACCACCGATGTAACCGGCACAGCCGGCACGGCGGATTCGGGCTCGGCCGCGATCAACCCGTTGACCACATCGGCATCGTCCACCGGCAGCAGCCGGCCGCTCTGCAACGCATCAACGTGCGCGAGGATGCGGTCGTACCAGGCATAGAGGCGGCCGAATAACTCCGGCGCCATGCGCTGGCCACGCACGCTCGCTTCGAGCAGCGTTTCCATTTCGTGCGCGGCCTGACCCAGGGCCATCGCGCCAGCCATGCGCGCGCTGCCCTTCAGCGTGTGCAGCCCGCGCAGGATCAGCCCGCCGTGCTGGGTATCGGCAGGTGCGGATTCCCAGGTGCGCAACATCTTGCCGAGGTCGGGCAGACTGCCTTGTGCTTCCTCAAGGAAGATCTCCACCAGTGCCGGATCGAGTGACGAGGCGTCGGTCGACAAGTCGACCTGCGGTGCGTCAAGTACGTCAGGAGCGCCCGGCGATACGTGCGCGACGGCTGCCGACTCATGGCGCGGCGTCGGCAACGAAATCACCACCGCATCATGCACCGGCGTCTCGGCGTCGGCCGGACCGACTGTCGTCAGCGTTGGCGCCGAGACCGGCGGGAGCGATGTGATCGGCGTCAGCTTGACCGGCGGAAGGTTCGTCACCGCGTGCGGCTCGGGCAATTCCCGCAGATCGGCATCATCGGTATCTTCAGCAGGCTGCGACTGACCGAACAATCGCGCGACCGAGCCCACCTGTCCCGACACATCGGTCTCCGGCACCGCTGCGCGCGGGCGCATCAGCGCTCGCTCGCCAAAATCGTTCAGGTCGCGGACGACCGCGGCATCGGCATCAGGCCAGATGCCCGCGGCGAACTGGTGCAGCATGCCACGCAGCCGTTCGACGGCCTGCTCCAGCAAGCGGAAATCGCCCGGATGCATCGCGACCGGGTGCCGGCCCAGCAGCAGCAGAAGCTGCTCCAGCGCCTCGGCGATCTCGCGCACCGGCTCCAGGCCCACCGTCGACGCGCTGCCCTGCAGCGTGTGAGCCACGCGCAGCGCAAGCTCGCTCGGACAAGGATGTTCCTCGTGCTTCCACTCGGACAGATCGGTCGCGAACTGCCGCAGCAGATCGTCGGCTTCCTGCAGGTAGACGTTGTAGAGCGGCAGTCCGATCCGGACCGGGCCAATCACCTTGTAGTTGTCGTCGTCGCTGGCGAGTCCGCCGGACAGGCGGAACGGCAGCACGTTGTCCTCGGCCGGAACCTCCTCCGCAGCCACATCTGGCTGCGCGGCCGGCAGCGTCAGCAGCGCATCGAGCGGGTCCAGCGGCGCAGTTGCGTCGACGGCAGCGGCGGCGGCAGCGTGGGCCGGCGCCGAGTCTGGATCGCGCACACGCTGCGCGGCGGCAACGAGTCCAGCGATGTCCCGTACGGTCGACGGGTCCTGCTGCAACGCCTGCGCCCATTCGCGCAGCAGATCGTGCGCCTGGTGCAGCAGCACAAGCAGTTCGGGCTGCGGCTCGCGTGCTTCGGCAATCCACAGATTCATGACCTGTTCGACGGCCCACGCGGCTTCGCCGTAGCGGCTCAGGCCAACCATGCGGCTGGAGCCCTTGAGCGTATGGAAGCCGCGACGCACGCGGCTCAGCACATCGGTATCGCGCAGTGCCTCGAGCCCGCCCTGCACGTCGGCGGCGATACTCCCGAGCACCTCTTCGGCCTCGGAGAGGAAAATCTCAAGCAGCTCGGCGTCGATCGCTTCGGCATCCACCGGCATCGGCGCGGCGGCCGGCGCCACGGTGGCTGCCGGTGCTGCAGCCGTCGCCGGCAGTGGATCGGCCAGTGCCACGATCATACGTTCGGCCGCCGAATCGCTGCCGGCTAGCCATGCATGGAGTTGCGTGGTGGCTTCGCTGGCCTGACGCCGCAGCGCCGCATCGTCGTCGATGGCGGCCTGATCGGAGACCGCCTGCAACGCACCACGCAGGCGCTGGATCTCTGGCGAGTCGGCGCCTGCCGCCACGCGGATCGCATCCATGGCCGCGCCACGCGCCACCGCCAGCACGCCCTGCGGCGCCGGATCGCGATGCTGCAAGTCCGCGTAGATGTCGTCTTCCGTGACATCGGCCTTGGCCCGTCCAAACTCCAGCAGATCGGCAAAGGCATGTACCGCGCCAAGCTCGGCGGCGATATCGGACAGCATCGCGATGCGCGACGCTTCCTCGACAGTTCCGGGCAGGACTTCCAGCCACCGCAGCACGGTCCGCACCGCTTCCAGCGCCGCCTCCGCCGCTTCGTCGATGCCATCCCGCATCGCCGCGCTGACGTACACGCGCTCGAGCGTGGCAAGCAGGGATTCGAATGCCTGTCTGGCATCGGCCAATGCTTCGCTGGCGTCAGGACGCGCCGCGTTGCGATCATACGTATCGAGCCATGATTCGCCGCTGTCGAGTTGCGCGCGCAACTGAGCGACCGCTTCCGCACGCATTGCCTGGGCACTGGCGGCCTCGACCATCCCGGCGAGCCAGGCCGGTGCCTGGGCATCGGGATTGGCCAGGCAGGCAGCCAGCGCGTCGCAGCGCTGCGCGAATTCCTGTGCCGATGCGTGACCTGACTTGCCATGCACACGCCACGGCATTGCCAGCGCCTGCGACAGGAACAGCGCCACGCCAGCACGGCCCAGCGCGTCGTTCGACGGACGGCGGCCCGCATGAGCAGCCACCGCGGTCAGGCATTGCTCCAAAGCCGGTTGAGCAAGCGGCAGCGCCGCTTCGGCGAGCGAGGCCACCGCCAGCTCCCAGCCGGCCTGATCCTCGCCTGCCGCACGCTCGATCGACCGCGCGGCCTGCTGCAGATTGCGGGTGTCGATGGCATCGAGCCAGCCGTAGTAGCGCTGGCGGAAGTCGGCACGCGCCACCACATGCGCCGGGTCGACACGATATGCCTGCAGGCTGCGAGCGATATCGGCGCGCAGCACCTGCACGGCAACTTGCACGGCGGGCGTCGCGATGTCGTCGGATTCATCGGCGGCCAGCCCGGTGCTGACCAGGAAGAAAATCGCATCGTTCAACAGCGCCTGCGGCACGCGCACCTGGCCTTGCAGGTACTGGCGCACCAGCAGGTGCGTGCGTGCAGCGAAACGCTTGGCCAGCAGATCGGACGGCAGCAGGCCATGAGCGAGGCCACGGAACACCATGGCCAGCGTATGCCAGATACCGCGATCAGGCGTGTCTGTGGCGCGGCGCGCCTCCTGCTCCTGGTTGCGCACGTCGTCGAGCGCCAGTTGCAGCGGCAGCCAGGCCTCGCGCAGCATGGACGTGTCCGGGCACGGCGCGGGCAAGCGCAGCGCGCGCAGCAAGGCAGCCTCGAAGCGCTGGCGCGCCCGGGTGACGGCCGATGCCGAAAGCGTAGGCAGCACGATACCCGGCAGCATCTGCAGCTCATCGAGCCACAGGTCCGCCGGATGCACGCGCTCTTCCTTCATCAGGTTCAACGCGGTGGCATAGGGCTGGTACAGGCGCAGCGGGTCTTCGGCATCGCCCGCCATCAGGTCGTCGACGTACTCGGCCAGCGCCTGCGCGCCGGTGCGGAACACCACGAGCGTTTCCTGGCTGGCGGGCACCGTGCCGGCGTCGATGGCCTCGAGCAGGCGGCGCAATGCCTGGCAATAGGCATCCACGCCGCGCAGCCCGACGATATGCACCGCGCCTGCGGCCTGATGCAGTTGCTGGCCGGCCAGCCGCAGCGAAGTGGTATCGCGCGCGCCCAACGCCTCCGGCGTCTGCTGGATCTCGTCCACGTAGTGGCCGAGTTCGATGGCGGCATCGTCGAGCGCGGTACGCAGGCTTGGCGCGAGCCAGGCCAGCACCGACAGGTCGCGCTGCGGCGCGGCGGGTGCCTCCGCCGCCGGAACGGGAGCAGGCTCCGGCGTGGATGACAGTTGCGCCGCGGCCGCCTCGGCCACTTCGCTCGACAGGATGGTATTGAAAGACATGACCAGTTCCGTTGCGCCCTTGCGGGCGGCCGTCAGGCGATCTTGAACCGCGATACCGAGTTACGCAGCTCTTCGGTCAGTGCGGTCAGCTGGCGCACCGACGCGGCGGTCTGGCGCGTGCCGGCGGTGGTCTGCGCGGTCACTTGCAGGATGCCGTCGATGTGGCGGGCCACGTTGGTGGCCAGGCCCGCTTCGTGCGATGTGGTCTGCGAGATCTGTTCGATCAGCTCGGCGAGCTGGCGCGACACGCGACCGATCTCGACCAGTGCGGCACCCGCGTTATCGGACAGGCGCGCGCCCTCGACCACGCCCTGCGTGCTCTGCTCCATGGCGTGCACGGCGTCCTGGGTGTCGGTCTGAATCGTGCGGATCAGCGCGCCGATCTGCTTGGTTGCCTCGCCCGAACGTTCGGCCAGACGCTGCACCTCTTCCGCCACCACCGAGAAGCCGCGGCCGGCTTCGCCTGCGGAAGCCGCCTGGATGGCGGCGTTCAGTGCCAGCACGTTGGTCTGTTCGGTAATGTCCGAGATCAGCTCGACGATTTCACCGATCTCCTGCGACGATTCGCCCAGACGCTTGATCCGCTTGGACGTTTCCTGGATCTGCTCGCGAATGCCGTTCATGCCCGCGATCGCGTTCTGCACGGCGTGCTGGCCCTGCTCCGCCGCGGCCAGCGATGCGCGTGCCACGTTGGCCGATTCGGCCGCACCGCGTGAAACCTGCGTGATGCGGTCCGCCATCTCCACCACGGATTCGCCGGTCTGACGAATCTGGCGCGACTGCTGCTCGGTCGTGGTGGCCAGTTGCACCGAGGTTTCCTGCACCTGCGTCGAGGCGTGCTGCACGTCTCCAGCGGTCTGCTGCACGCGGCCCACCAGTTCCTTCAGTTCTTCCACCGTGTAGTTCACCGAGTCGGCGATGGCGCCAGTGATGTCCTCGGTCACGGTGGCCTGACGCGTCAAGTCACCGTCAGCAATGTCCTGCAGCTCATTCATCAGCTGCAGAATGGCCTTCTGGGTGGCGTCGTTGTTGCGCTTTTCATCGAGTCGGCGCGCTTCGGCTTCGTGCTCGCGCGCCTCGGCTTCGAGCGCCCGGACGCGCGAGTCGCGCAGGTAGAGGGCCGCGAGACCGGCCAGGCACAGCAGCGTGGCCAGCGCGGAGATAACCATCGCGCCCAGTGTCCAGGGGCGGAAGCGCACATCCTGCGCATAGGCCGACTGCAACGCCGACAACTCGCCGCGCAGGGCTTCGTTGTCGTTGAAGATCTGCTGCTGGGCGCGCTTGGCGGCGATCAGGCCAGGCAGGTTCTGCAGAATCGTCTGCGTGGTCTTCTGCACGGCGTCGAAGCGCTGCGAAAGCTGCTGCAGGTAGCTGCGCGTCTCGGCATCGTGCGCGGCGGTCAGACGCAGCGCTTCGGAGCCGTTGATCAGGCCGTCGAGTGTTTCGCGGAACGTGTTGGTGTCCTTGCCAAGCAGGAACGCGGTTTCAGGGTTGACGCCTTCGCCCGAGAGGAACTCGTTGAGGTTCTTGCCCAGACGCTGCGTCAGCATCACCAGCTGAGCGGAAGCCGCCACCTCACGTGTATTGGCACCCGACTGCAGCTTGATGGCCGCCACCTGTTCGGCGGCTTCGAGCAGTTCGGGGTTGGACGCGTTGAAGATCTGCAGCGTCTGGCCGATCGTCGTCAGAATGGCCTGCTGGGCGAGCACGTCGGCGGCGCTCTTCTCGGAACGCTTCCACGAGCCCATCGCCTTTTCCAGCAGCGGCTCGCCCGGCCCGCTCGTGGCCCGCACATGCTTCTCGTCGCTGCCGTTCTGCAGCGCCAGCATGTCGGTGGTCAACTGCTCTTTCGACTCTCGCAGCTGCTTGAACGCCTGGGCGTTACCGAGCAGCGCCACAGGCACCGCCTTACCGAGACGCTGCGAGTGCATCAGCATGTCGCCGGTCACCTCGATCTGCGCCGCGCCGTTGCTGGCCTGCCGGTTATCAAGGTACACGGAGGCGAGCAGCGCCGACAGCGACACCACCACGCCCACGGTCAGCGCGCGCTGCTGCGCCGAGAACGGCATCCGCATCAGCCAGCCCGACATCATCTCGACAGGGGTCTGGCCAAGGCCGCCCTGCTGTCTGGCCGCGCCGGCCGCCGCAAACGCGGCGCCACCCGGCGCCGCCACTTCTGCGGCAGCGCCCGCGGCTGCGGTGCGGCGACCCAGGCCGATCTTCTTGATACCCATAGCAACCCTCTGTTCGTTCGTTATTATGAAGCCGCTTCAGAATGATTCCGGCGTCGTTGCGGGGCCTTGCCAACCCACTTGTACTGTCTGCGGCCCCGCGCCCAGCCAGAACCACTGCGCTTCATTCTGAAACGGCTTCATTTCCAGATTCCGCTGATCAAGCCACGGTACGGCCGGCCTGCAGAAACACAGGCGACGCCAGCAACTGCCCGATATCAAGCACCTGCCAGCCACGCCCCTCCCTGTCCGCGAAGCGCAAGCCCTGCCAGCCTTCGGGTTCCTCACCCTGAGCCGGCGTCAGATCCGCCGCATGGCGCAGACCCAGCACGCGCGTGGCGATGATGCCGCACGCACGTTCGACGTGACGCGACAGGACGACGATCTTGCTGCCCGGCTGTACCGGCGTGGGGCCGTCGCCACAGAACATGGCGAAATCGATCACGCCCAGCAGGTTGCCGCGCGCGTTGACCAGGCCGCGATACCAGGGCTGCGTCAGCGGCACGCCGGCAGGCTGGCGCATCTCGATCACCTCGCCGGTTTCCAGCAACGGCAGCAGCCAGTTGCGCTGGCCCACCACCACACCCAGGTAGCTATCGACGGCCGGCAGGTTGCGCGCGTCGCGCAGACGTCGGGCCAGCATGGCCTGGTAATCCTGCAGGCGGGTCTGGCGGGCACGAAGGTCTTGGCGCGGCGCGTTCATGATGGGGATACCGGTAGGTGAAACCTTGGGGCAGTGGTGCCGGAGCGCGTTGCCCGCTTGCTGATGGGCTGGCTGGCTCAGTTCGCCAGCGCGGCGATCTTCGACAGCAGTTCCTCGCTGTCCACCGGCTTGACGACGTAGTCCGACGCGCCCTGCCGCATGCCCCAGATCCGGTCGGTTTCCAGGCCCTTGCTGGTGCACATGATCACGGGGATGTCCTTGAAGCGGTCGTCGCGCTTGATCGCGCGCGTGGCCTGGTAGCCGTTCTGACCCGGCATCACCACATCCATCAGGATCAGGTCGAAAGCGTCCGCCTCGAGCCGGGCCATGGCCTGGTCGCTGTTGCCGGCCACGGAAACCTTGAAGCCCTTCTTGCCGAGCAGGTCGGACATGAACAGGGCTTCGGTGGGCGAATCGTCGACGATAAGGATTTTGCTGATGGTCATTGTCTTGTTCCTGGATGCTTCGGGCGGCCGGTTGTCAGGCCGCCACGGCCGCACCCTCGTCGGCCACGCAACCCGTCAGGCAGGACTGGACGGCCTGCAGCAGGGCTTCGCGGGAAAAGGGCTTGGCAAGATGGTTATGCGCGCCGACAAGCTTGCCGCGCGAACGGTCGAACACGCCGTCGCGAGACGACAGCATGATCACGGGAATGGCGTGGAAGCGTGGGCTCTTCTTGATGAGAGAGCAGGTCTGGTAGCCGTCCAGACGGGGCATCAGGATGTCGCAGAAGATGACGTCCGGGCGCAGGTCGCCAACCTTGGCGAGCGCCTCGAATCCGTCCTCGGCCAGCATGACCTGATAGCCAGCGTTCGTCAGGAAGATTTCCGCCGTGCGGCGGATGGTGCTGGAGTCGTCGATGACAAGAATCTTGCCCGACACCCTGCGGCCCGACACCGCAGATGCCTCGTCGGCGCCGGCATCGGCACCGATTCTGACCCCGTCGACAGACTTGCTGTCTATTTCTGTTTGCGTGACCCGCATGTTGTTCCCGCGACCAACTGCCCGCAGAGAAGCACGGACGCCGGCATTCACTTGAGAACTCCCGCACGGCATCACCCATGGCGTGCCGGCGGCCCCCGATTTCAACTTTCCCAATCAACAAACCCGGCTACCCGGCCGGTCCGGCGGCGCGTTCTGACTGCTCGCGCCTGCCTTGCTGGAAGCCGCCTTGACCTGGCGGCTCCTTTTATTCTTGTAGCTGCATACCACCGCGCTCAGCCTGCGTGCGCAGGCCGGACCGGGGTGCAGTTTTGCCGCAAAGTGTGACAATTCATAGTTAGGCCGTCAATCCGGGGCTTCCGGCCCGGCCTGTCGAACTGTCTCTTTCCCGCGACGGGAAACGGTTACGGCGAATGGCTTCAGATCGCCACCATCTCGAAATCTTCCTTGCGCGCGCCGCATTCCGGACAGGTCCAGTTGATGGGCACGTCTTCCCATTTGGTACCCGGGGCGATGCCGTCTTCCGGCGCGCCAGCGGCTTCGTCGTAAATCCAGCCGCAGATCAGGCACATCCAAGTCTTGTATTCCATATGCAGGCTCTTGCCAGTCTCCATTAAAATCAAGCGCAGATGGTACCGAATCAGCGCCGATGACGCCACCCATGCCCCGGCGCGTTCACACCAGTTTCGTTTGCGTTCGCGCATGTTAGCGTGCAGATGCCGCCCGAACGGCACGCAATTCACCCGATTTGCTCATATTTTGAGCATTTCGAAGCCGACGCGGCCCCCGGCCGGACGCATGTTTTTCCTCCTGAATCCTTTTCAGCCAGATTCCCATGTCCCGTAACCAGCAGCTTTTCGATCGCGCCCAGCAGACCATTCCCGGCGGCGTCAACTCGCCCGTCCGCGCCTTCCGTTCGGTGGGCGGCACGCCGCGCTTTATCACCCGCGCCGAGGGCGCCTATATGTGGGATGCCGACGGCCAGCGCTATATCGACTACATCGGCTCCTGGGGCCCGATGATCGTCGGCCACGCGCATCCGGACGTGGTGCGCGCCGTGCAGGAGACCGCCACCCAGAGCTTCTCGTTCGGCGCGCCGACCGAGGCCGAAATCGACATGGCCGAGGAAATCTGCAAGCTCGTGCCGTCGATCGAGCAGGTGCGCCTGGTGTCGTCGGGCACCGAGGCCACCATGAGCGCGCTGCGCCTGGCACGCGGCTTCACCGGCCGCGACCTGATCATCAAGTTCGAGGGCTGCTACCACGGCCATGCCGACAGCCTGCTGGTCAAGGCCGGCTCGGGCCTGCTGACGTTTGCCGACACCACGCAGAACGCGCCGTCGTCGGCGGGCGTGCCGGCTGATGTCACGCGGCACACGATGGTGCTGGAGTACAACAACGTCACCCAGCTCGAGGAAGCGTTCGCGCGCCACAAGGGCGAGATCGCCGCCGTGATCGTGGAGCCGGTGGCCGGCAACATGAACCTGGTGCGCGCCAGCGAGGCATTCCTGACCGCGATGCGCAACCTGTGCAGCGAACACGGCAGCGTGCTGATCTTCGACGAGGTGATGACGGGCTTCCGCGTGGCGCTTGGCGGCGCGCAGGCGCACTACGGCATCAAGCCGGACATGACCTGCCTGGGCAAGGTGATCGGCGGCGGAATGCCGGCGGCGGCGTTCGGCGGCCGGCGCGACATCATGGCCAAGCTTGCGCCGCTGGGTGGTGTCTATCAGGCCGGCACGCTCTCCGGCAACCCGCTGGCCGTGGCCGCCGGCCTGACCACGCTGCGCCTGATCCAGGCCCCGGGCTTCTACGACCGCCTGGCCACGCAGACGCGCAAGCTGGCCGACGGCCTGACCGCGGCCGCCCGCGAGGCTGGCGTGCCATTCTGCGCGGACGCGATCGGCGGCATGTTCGGCATCTACTTCACCAACGAAGTGCCCGGCAGCTTCGCCGAGGTGACCAAGGCCGACGTGGGCCGCTTCAACCGCTTCTTCCATGCCATGCTGGCCGAAGGCGTCTACCTGGCGCCATCGGCCTTCGAGGCCGGCTTTGTCTCGGCCAAGCATGACGATGCGATCATCGAGGCGACGGTGGCTGCCGCCGCCAAGGCCTTCAAGGCTGGCTGACCGCCCCGCTCACGGTATCCATCGCATCGAACATCGCCGCGAGCTGGTTCACCAGTTCCGGCGATGCGCGGGTCATCGGCGCGCGCAGCTCATCGCGCAACCAGCCCTGACGCGCCAGCAGCGCCTTGATCGGCCCCGGGTTCGGCTCCGCGAAGAGCGTCTGGATCAGCGGCATCAATGCGTAGAACAAGCGGCGCGCCTCGTCCAGCCGACCCTCGGACACGGCGCGCCAGATCGCCACGAACCGCTCCGGATGGAAGTGCGCGCAAGCGATGATCGCGCCCTGCCCGCCCAACGCCAGCGTGCCAAGAAGCTGGTGATCCTCTCCCGCCAACACCGCCAGCCTGCCATCGGCGATCAGCGCCTGCGTGTTCAGGGCATTGCCGCCGCAATCCTTGATCGCGCCGATATTGCCGTGATCAGCCAGCGTCAGCAGCGTCTCCAGCGTCAGCGTCGTGCCGGTTCGGTACGGAATGTCATAGAGCACGAGCGGGGCGCGCGAGGCATCTGCCAGTCGCCGGAAGTAGTCGCGCAATCCGTCCTGCGACGGACGGATGTAGTACGGCGCGGGGGCCAGCACGCCCGCCAGCGGCCGTTCGTTGCAGCGGCCCAGGCGTGCCAGCACATGGCCCAGATGGTTGCCAGCCAGACCCATGATCACCGGTAGCCCGTTGGCGCATTCGAGCACCGTGTCGAGCACAGCCAGTTGCTCGGGCTCCTCCAGCGCAGCCGCCTCGCCAGTGCTGCCGCATACGACGAAGCCGGTGATGCCCGTTACGCTGAAGTGGCCAACCAGACGCTGCAAGGCGTCGAAATCGACTTCGCCACGATGAAAAGGGGTCACGAGCGGCAGCCAGATGCCGCGAAAACCAGGATGGGACTGCGTGTTCTGCATGAAAGGACTCCGGATCGACCGATTCGGAAACCGTCAGAGCGCGACGCGGCAGGACACGGGGAATGCAAACGCGGGCAGATCGCCCCTTCGACCGGTACTGTTCCGTCGCCCATCTGACGGAACAGTGCGCTCCGGTCAGACGAGCGACTGTTTTTTGGCTTTGGCGCGCGCGGCCTGACCCACGCCCTGGAGGGCGATGCGAGTCGTGGAGGCATTGGATACGCGCGGCATGGGGGAGAATCTAGCCGGCACGGCGGGCGTGGTCAAGTGCCCGGATACCAATCCAGCGCCCTGCCCGCTTGCCGGAGCGTGGCGCCTTGACAGCTTTTGACAATGTACGGCAATCACCCTGCGCTACACTTCAACGTTATCGACCCCTGACATTTGCCGGAGCCCTAGATGCGCGCTGCCTCTTCCACCGCCCTGTTCCGCTGGCTGGCGATCGCCATGCTGGCAAGCCTGCTCTCCGCCTGTGGCTACAACGACTTCCAGGCCAAGGACGAAGCCGTCAAGGCGGCATGGGGCGAGGTCATTAACCAGTACCAGCGCCGCGCTGACCTGATTCCGAACCTGGTCGCCACGGTCAAGGGCTACGCCACACACGAACGCGAGACGCTTGAAGCCGTCACCAAGGCACGCGCCGAGGCCACCAGCATCAAGGTCACGCCCGAGACCCTCAACGATCCCGAGGCTTTCGCGCGGTTCCAGCAGGCCCAGGGACAACTGACCAGCGCGCTGTCGCGCCTGCTGGCCGTCTCCGAGAACTACCCGCAGCTGAAGGCCGACGCCTCGTTCCGCGACCTGCAATCGCAACTCGAAGGCACCGAGAACCGCATCACGGTGGCGCGCCAGCGCTACATCGCAGCCGTGCAGGATTACAACGTGCTGGCACGCAGCTTCCCGACCAACCTCACGGCGATGATCTTCAAGTACCCGGTCAAGCCGTCGTTCACCGTGGAGAACGAGAAGGCCATCTCCACGCCGCCCGCCGTGAAGTTCTGATACCACGACCATCATGATGCGCAAGGCCGTCGTTTTCTGGTTCCTGGCGCTGATGCTGGCGCTCCCGGCATGGGCAGCGGACGGCTTCGTCGCCGTCCCCGCGCTCACGCAACGCGTGACCGATCTGACCGGGACGCTGAGCGCCGATCAGCGCAGCTCGCTCGAAAACGTGCTGGCCGAATACGAGCAGCAGCGCGGCAGCCAGATCTTCGTGCTGATGGTGCCGACCACCGCGCCGGAGACGATCGACGCCTACAGCATCCGCGTGGCGGACGCTTGGCGCGCGGGCCGCAAGGGCGTCGACGATGGCGTGATCGTGCTGATCGCCAAGGACAATCCGCCCGGACTGCGGCGGATGCGCATCGAAGTGGGCCGTGGCGTGCAGGGGTCGCTGACCGATGCCATGTCGAATCGCGTCCTTCAGGACGTGATGGCTCCCCATTTCCGGCAAAACGATTTCTACGGCGGACTCTCCGCCGGCATTTCCGCCATCCAGGCATTGATCGACAAGGAAGGACTGGCCGCGCCCAACCGCGCGCGCCAGACGCCCACCGAGAACGTGGCCAACTGGCTGCCGGTGCTCTTCCCGCTGGCGATCATCGTGTTCTTCTTCCTGTCCGCCATCCTGCGCAGTAGCCGCGGCCCGCATGTCGTCACCGGCCGGCGCGGCTGGCCCGACGTCACCGCCGGCGGGCTCGGCGGCATGACCGGTTACGAAATCGGCCGCCGTTGGGGCGGTGGAGGTGGCGGTGGCGGTGGCTTCGGCGGAGGCGACTCCGGCGGTGGCTTCAGTGGCGGTGGCGGCGGCGGCTTCGACGGCGGCGGCTCATCCGGCAACTGGTAACGGAGAGACCATCATGAAAAAGGCCAGCCATCCGCGTCCGCCGTTTCATCAGTCGCTCAAGCGCGCGCTGCGGCATATCGGCACGGGTCACAGCGTCGCGCGCAGGGCGTTTCCCGACGAGGCACGGCACCAGCTCCAGGTGGCCGTGCACACGGGCGAGCAGCATCATCGCGGCGAGGTGCGCGTCGTCATCGAGGCCAATCTGCCCCTCTCGCTGGCCTGGCGCGGCGTGACGCCGCGCGCCCGCGCCCGCACGCTGTTCGGCGCACTCGAAGTGTGGAACACCGAGGACCATACCGGCGTGCTGCTGTACATCAACCTGGCCGACCATGCGGTGGAACTGCTGGCCGATCGCGGCATCGACGCACGCGTGAAGCCCGAGGCCTGGCATGACATCTGCGCCCATCTGGCGCAAGGCCTGGCGCGAAACGTGTCGGTGGAGCCGGTGCTCGAAGCCATCGCGCAGATTCACACGCTGCTGACGCGCCATTTCCCGGCCAGTGGTGGCAACAATCCCAACGAACTCGACGATCGACCGATCGTGCTCTGACCTGTCACGCAACCGGGCGGAGCCATGCCCCGCCCGCGTTGCGCATCAGCGGCGGCCGCTGGCCGACACCACCGAAACCGATTGCGACCCACTGCGCGTCGCCTCGATCACCAGAATGAAAATCAGCACCACAGCTGTCAGCGCGAAGACCGCATAACCCATGTTGTCGCCTTCCAGCGCGAGCAGCGTCGGCGAGTAGGTGCGGCCGGTGCAGATCATGGTGCCCGCCGTCATGCCCGTGTAGTGCATCCCGCAGACCGCCACGGCCATCACCAGCGCGGCGCCGATCTGCTGCGCCACGGTCTTCACGTTGGTGGCCAGCCACAGGCCGACCGCGGACACGACAATGGCGATCAAGGCGGACAGCGCCACGATGAACAGATCCCACTCGAACACGCTGTTGGTGTGAATCGCGGCCATGCCGGTGTAGTGCATCACCACCACGCCGGTGCCCGTCAGCACGCCGCCCTTGATCGTATTGGTCAGGGGATTACCCGTGGGACTCGATGCCTTCGCCAGACCGGCGGCGGCAAACACCATCACGGCCAACAGCGAAGCCAGCGTGACCAGCAGGCTAAATTCCATATGGGTCGGCGTCTGATACGCGACCATGCCGATAAAGTGCATCGCCCAGACCGCGCCACCGCCGAGCGCGACGCTCGCGCACATCAGGCGATCCACATCCAGGCGGCCGTTCGGTTTTCGGATACCCCGGCACCATCGCAACGCCACGTAGGCCCCGCACGCGGAGATCAGGAAGGACAGGCCCACCATGAGCCAGTTGTACGAATACGGCACGACTGCGCCGGGGACGGCTGCAAATCCGTTAAACATGTAGACCCCTCGTAGGACACCGACTGTTTTCCGCCTTCGGGCGAAGGCGTCGTTGTTACGGCAAAGACATCTTGGGAATGCAATGCGTCGACAGCAGGTGATGCGGCGGATGCGCGCGAGGATAAGGACTGCAGTGGCCCTTTCTTAATGATTTCTTACTGCGGATGCCCCCGCGCGGACGCTCCGTCCGGGGGAGTATGGCGGGCGTGCGGGAGCACGCCAATAACCCATTTCGAGTAATTCCGGACGCCAGAAAAACCGCTGCGGCCGGAGGTTTCGAGGCGCCAACGGGGCGTTAAGATCGGCGCCTCCCGGAGAACGCTCAGGAGCGTTTTTCCATCAAGTACCAGATGGCAGCAAGCACCTGGATCACCACCAGCCCGGCCCACACCATCAGGTGCGCCGACGCCGGGTAACGGTCGCCATTCAATGGGAAGAAATCGAGCACGAAGCCGATGCCCACCTGGAACACGAAGGTGGCCAGGAACACGGTCAGCGTCATGGCAGTGGTGGCCCGGCCAATCAGTGCGTCGGGAAAGCGTCGCGCCAGCAGCGCGTACGTCAGGATGCCGGTGGAGCCGAACACACCGTACAGCGCCCACAGCAGCCCCAGCGGCAGGAATGGCAGCCGGGCCATCAGCAGCAACTGGATCACGATGAAGCCGATCATGCCGGAGCCGGCCAGCGCATACAGGCTGATGCCACGGCGCTCCAGGTGACGCGCGGCCCAGCCCGCGCCGATGCAACCGGCCATCATCGCAAACCCGATCACCGACACCAGACGCGCGCTCTCGCCGGGCCCCAGATCCTGCACATCGCGCATGAACGCGGTGACCCAAAGCGTCTGCACCGCCAGGAAAATGCCCTGGTTCAGCAGCGTCAACGGCACCACGCGCCAGAAGCGCTCGCTGCTCAGGATCTGCCGCGTGCCACGCAACTGTTCGGCAAAGCTCTCCTTGCCCTGGCGCTTCACGTCGGGCACGCCAAACCAGAGCAGCGCGGCCATGCCGAACGATATGACGGCCATGCCGGCGCTGATGGTGCGCCAGTCGGTCCATGACAGCAGCCACGACAGCGGCGCACCCACGACCACCGCACCCAGCCCGCCGATGGCCATGACCAGCCCGTTCAGCAATGGCATGCGCGACAGCGGAAACCACATCGACAGCGCCTGGATCGCGGCGCCCAGGCAGACCGATACGCCCACGCCGATCATCGCCCGCCCGGCAGCAAGCCCCACCATCCCCGGCGCCCAGGCAAACACGAGCGAGCCCGCCACGGCCAACATCAGCATGACGGCCTCGGTACGGCGCGGGCCGAAGCGGTCGAGCAGGATGCCGGCCGGCAACTGGGCGCAGGCAAACCCGAGGAAATAGAAGCTCGTGAGCAGCCCGAGATCGCCTGCGGTAAGTCCCAGTTCGCGCGTCAGATAGGGCGCGAAACCGAGATTGACACCCCGGAACACATAAGAGACCAGGAAGCCGAGCGAGAAGAACGCCAGCACGCGCCAGCGCGCGCCAGACGCATGGTTAGGCTGGGAGGCCATGTCAGTGGCCGGATTGGTAGTGGATGCAGTCATGCATGCATTGTCGTCACCGGCATGGTGCAAGACCAGCGAAAGATACCTGCGGCAATTGTGAGTAGAATTTGACGACCATGACCGATTCGCGCCCCCCGCGTCACTCGCGCTCCCCCCATCTGCCCCCGCTTCAGGCGCTTCGCGCACTGGAGGCGGCCACGCGCCACCGCAGCTTCACCCGCGCAGCCGAGGAGTTGGCCCTGACGCATAGCGCCATCAGCCACCACATCCGCGCGCTCGAGAGCAACCTTGGCACCAAGCTATTCCAGCGCACTGGCCTCAACATGACGCCGACCAGCGCCGGCACGCGCCTGGCCGAACAGGTGCGCGGCGCGCTTGACCAGCTTGAATCGGCCCTGCGGGAAGCCGGCAGCGTGTCAGGCCCACCCGTGGTGCAACTGCAGGTCAGTGTGATGGCAGACCTTGCCAACGCCTGGCTGATCCGCCGGCTGCCGAGCCTGCACGCACAGGCGCCCGAGCTCGATCTGCATCTGCGGCTGCATGCGGAGATTTCGCCGCCCGACCCCTACGCGGTAGACGTCGGCATCTGGCACCAGCGCGTGGACCTTCCCGGCTTCGAATGCCACAACCTCCTCGAGGACTACGTGATCGCCGTGGCCAGCCCTGCGCTGCTGGCGCGGTATCCGGGCTTCACTGTGGCGGACCTGCCCAGGCTGCCGATGCTGCGTTTCGCGCTCCGGCCATGGCGCGACTGGCTGCTGCTGGCCGGCCTGCCGCCCGACGAACCCGTGCGGGGGCCGATCTTCCAGGATGCCGGCCTGATGCTGCAATCGGCCGTGGCCGGCCTGGGCGTGGCCACCGCTCGCGCGCAGCTCGCGCACGACTACATCGCCAGCGGACAACTCGTGCAGATCGGCACCACGCGGATTCCATCGAGCCTGCATTACTGGGTGACCTGGCGCGAAGGCAATCCGCGCGAAAAGGCGATCCTGCGCTTTCATGCCTGGCTCAAGGAGCAGATTGCCGGCATTGCGCCGGAAAATGACTCTCAATTGTGAAACAGGTTGCGCATTTAGTTGGATAGCCAGTTTCAGAATTGCAACCATCTGACTCCGAAACTGGCAAATGCGTCCCTTACCCCTCCGAACTCATCCGTAAAGGCGAGGGCAAGTGAGAAAAATAGACCAAACGATGGACTGGAGCCGATATTTTCCCGATGAAATGGGCTCGGCATCGAGAATGAGTTTCAGCAACTTCCGGATTCTCCCTGGCGCAGGTCCCAGGCCAAGACTTATCTCAAGGCAAGTCGTCCAGAAAAGTATCAGAAGAGAGACATCAGTCCCATGAAATTTTTCTACAGAATGACTTCCAGAGAAACGTGCTGATCGTATTAAACACCCCCGTCGAGGGGTAAAAACATGCAATGGCGAGCATATGGGCTAATCAATTATGGGGACTAGCCCCTGGGCGAACGCCGTGCGCCTGCCGATCATCAATCGCGCCAAGGTTTCATCAACGAAACACTTTTTGCGACGCCATCCTGCAATTTCCACGCACAAAAATAAAAATCCTTAAAAATCATGTGCTTAGCGAGATTGAGAGATCCACGACTATATTCCCGTCAAAGGGCTGATTCCAGGGACGGGTCAGTCGTGCGGCGCCGGAGTGCTCCCAGGCAATTCGATCCGCAAATAAGCGATGGACCGACGCAGTGATGCGCGGATCCAATCCGCGTGGTGGCATCTGGCGCAACAGCCGGGTGCCACCACGACGTCATAGTCCCGGGGTTTCTTTTCGTAGTTTGCGGCCTATTGGGGTAAGCAGTCAGTCCGGAAGGCCGGCCGGGAAAATGCTTGCGGGAAAACGGGAATCGGCGAATCCAACAGCCGGAATCCGGGGGTTAGTCACGATCACTACCAGGCGGCATGGGTTGCGCTTTGGTTCGTGACGTGCAGCCGGGCGCAGTCGCGCCGGGCAGGCTTGCCTCCAGCGTTCCAGCATCCCCCTTCTCCCTTGAGCAACGTGGCCGAAGGCGTCCATGGCGCCTCGCCGCGCAGCGGGAAAAACAAAAAAAGGCTGGGGGAAAAAATGAGTCACTATGTCAACCGCCCGTTGCTGTATGTCTCCAGGCATCACGACGCGTCGTTGTGCCGTTATCTATCGCAGCACGGCTGGAAGCTGGTGTTCGCGAACAGCCTCGAGGATCTGGCCGCGCTGCCGCTCGACGGACCATTCTCGGCGGGCCTGCTCGACTTCCAGAGCGGCTTCAGCGATGCCGATCTCGAACTGATGGAGCCTTGGCTGGCGACGCGCCAGATCGGCTGGATTGGCGCGATCAGCTGCGCCGACGAGCTGACGGACACCGCGCGCAAGCTGCTCGGCCTGTACTTCATTGACTACTACACGGCGCCGTTCGACATGGCCGAGCTGAGCCGGACGCTCGGACACGCGGTTGGCATGGCAGCCCTGCGGCCGGGCCGCGAGCAGCCAGCCGTGCCGCTGACGCGCCCGCACGGGATCATCGGCGAATGCAATGCCATGCAGGCGCTGTTCCGCAGCATCGAGAAGGTGTCGCGGTGGGACACGCCGGTACTGATCTCCGGTGAATCCGGCACCGGCAAGGAACTCGCCGCGCAGGCCATCCATCGCGCCTCGCGCCGGGCCAACCAGCCGTTCGTCGCAGTCAACTGTGCGGCCATCCCGCCCACCTTGCTGATGTCCGAACTGTTCGGCTACGAGCGTGGCGCCTTCACGGGCGCGACCAAGCGCAAGCCGGGCCGGATCGAGATCGCGCAAGGCGGCACGCTGTTCCTGGATGAAATCGGCGACATGCCGCTCGAGAGCCAGACCAGTCTGCTGCGCTTCCTGGAAACAGGCCGGATTGAACGGCTGGGTGGTACCGAATCCGTCGCCGTCGATGTCCGGGTCATCTCGGCCACGCACGTCGACCTCGAAGCCGCCGTGGCGACCGAACGGTTCCGTGGCGACCTCTTTCACCGCCTGTGCGTGCTGCGCGTCAAGCAGCCACCGCTGCGCGAACGCGGCTCCGATGTGCTGCTGCTGGCCGAACATATCCTGGATTCCGTCCGCAAGGACTCGCCCGAGCACATCCGTGGCTTTTCGCCCATGGCCCTGCGCGCCATCACCACCCATGTCTGGCCAGGCAACGTGCGCGAGCTGCTCAACCGGATCCGCCTTGCCGCGGCGATGTGCGAGAACGGGGTCATCCAGCCCTCCGACCTCGAACTCGACACACCCGTGGAAAGCAAGCCGCCGACGCTGGCCGCGATTCGCGAAGCGGCCGAGCAGGCCGCGATCCTCGAAGCCCTGCAACGCCACCACGAACGTCTGATCGACGTGGCGGCCGAGCTTGGCATCTCGCGAGTCACGTTGTTCCGGCTCATGCGCGACTACAAGCTGCAAGTGCGGAAGGGCAACGTGGGACTGGTCTGCGTGCAGAACTGAAGGCTGGTGTCGATCCACGACGCGGAGTTCGAACATGCTGCAAGTCCAGTCCCGCTCCCGAGACGAGCCAGGCGAGCCCGCCGGTCATGCCATCTGGCATCGCCTGCCCGCGCGGGACACACTGGTCCGGCTCTTTCGATTCGGTGTATCCGGCGTCATCGCCACCGGCATCCACGTGGCGGTGGCCACCCCGTTGATCTACCTGCTCCATGCCTCGCAGGTGGGCGCCAACGGCGTGGCGTTCGTCGTCGCCAATATCGCGTCGTATCTGCTCAATACGCTGTGGAGCTTCGGCGCTATCCCCACGCGTGACAGCTACGTGCGCTTTCTGATCGTATCGCTGCTGGGTCTGGGCCTGACGCTTGGTATCTCTGCCGGCGCGCAGGCGCTTGGCCTTGGCTATTGGGCCGGTCTCGCC
The DNA here is from genome assembly GCF_002335265.1 of Cupriavidus sp. UBA2010. NCBI lineage: Bacteria > Pseudomonadati > Pseudomonadota > Betaproteobacteria > Burkholderiales > Burkholderiaceae > Cupriavidus > Cupriavidus sp. UBA2010. The sequence goes on along the minus strand of NZ_DDCI01000036.1, from coordinate 352,159 downwards.
GCGATCCTGTCGGTGGTGCCGGCGGTCACGTTCGTGCTGCACCGGACCTGGACGTATCGCTGACCGCGCAGCCACACCATGCCACCGGGCGGGCGTGCCTGGCCCGGCCGGCCATCCGCATCACCTCGAGGAGCCCCCATGCCAGCCGCCACCGACACGCCCAAGACGGCTTCGCTCGACAGCGCCACCCCTGTCCGCTGGCTCACGCCGGGACGCATCTGCCTGTATGCCGCCACCTTGCTGGTGCTCGAATGCGTCGTGGTCACGGCGTGGTGGTACGGCCACTCGGTCATTGCCAATCCGACTGTGCCGCGTCTGGGTTGGGATTTCGTCGTCTACTGGTGCGCCTCGGGACTCGCGCAGATGCATGGCGCGGTCGCTGCCTACGATTGGGAACTGCTGCGCGTGGCGAAGACACCGCTACTGCCGAACACATTCGGTCCGTTCGCCTATCCCCCCACGTTCCTGCTGATGATCTACCCGCTTGCCGCGCTGCCTTTCAGCATGGCGCTTGTCCTGTTCGCGCTGACGGGCATCGCGCTGTATCTGGGCTATCTGCGCGCCGTGGTCGGCCATCTGCACCGTTACTGGTTCGTTCCCGCGCTCGCATTCCCAGGAGTCTGGACCACGCTGATTTCGGGTCAGAACTCGCTGTACACCCTGGCAGCCGCGGGTGGCGCGCTTTGGCTCATGCGTCGTCACCCGGTGGCTGCGGGGGCCTGCATTGCGCTGCTTTGCGTCAAGCCGCAGCTCGGCGTGCTGTTTCCCCTGATGCTCCTCTGCGAGCGGCGCTGGACCACAATGGCTGCGGCGGCGGGATGCTCTGCGTTGTTCGTCGGCCTGACTGTCATGGCCTTCGGCGTCGACATCTACCCGGCGTTCCTGCACAGCCTGGCGATGTTCCGGGAAACAGTGGCCGTGAACATCGACACGTTGCGCGGCGCGCCGACGGTCTTTGGTGTGCTGTACGTGGCCGGTGCCAGCATTCCGCTGGCTAACAGCGTGCATGCCGCCGTGGCGCTCTGCGCGATCGCGGCATGCGTGTGGGTATGGTGCACCAGGCCTCGGCTCGCGCTGAGCGCTTCCACGCTCGTGGTTGGTACCCTGCTCACGCAGCCCTATCTGATCTACTACGACCTTGCGTGGCTGGCCATTCCCGTGGCCCTGCTCTGCGTCGACATGATCCGCTTTGGCAGCCGTGGATGGGAGCGCCTGCTGCTGATCGTCACCTGGTTCGCGCCGATGCAGGGCCTCAGCCCCTTCTTCATCGACCACGTCCCGCAACTCACGCCCCTCGTGCTGGTGTGCCTCCTTGGCCTGATCGTCCTGCGTCATCAAGCCGCGAGAAGCACCGCCCAATCCTGAACGGAAGGGCAGCTTCAAAAGCTCTCAGTGCCGCTTGGCCGCCGCCGCGATCGGGATGACGCGGCCATTGCCCACAGCGCGGCCTTGCGGACGGCGCTCCTGGTAGCGGCGCTTGACCAGATAGATCGGGCGGCCCTTCGATTCGTCGTAGATGCGGCCGATATACTCGCCCAGCACGCCCAGCCCGATGAGCTGGATGCCACCGAAGAACAGCAGCAGCGACAGCACGGAGGCATAACCCGGCACGTCGACCCCCAGGATCAGCGTGCGCGCCACGATGAACGTGCCGTAGCAGAAGGCGATCATGGCGATGAACGACCCGACGTACGTCCAGCTTCGCAGCGGCAACGTGCTGAAGCTGGTGATGCCTTCGAGCGCCAGGTTCCAGAGCCGCCAGCCTGAGAACTTCGATTCCCCGGCGCAGCGCGGCGCGCGCTCGTACTGGACGACTACCGTATTGAAGCCAACCCAGGCGAACAGCCCTTTCATGAAACGGTGCCGCTCGGGCAACTGCTTCAGCGCGTTGACAACGGCGCGGTCCATCAGCCGGAAATCCCCGACGTTCTCCGGAATCTTCAGGTCCGACAGCCAGTTATGCACGCGATAGTAGGCCGTCGCGGTGACACGCTTCAGGAACGAATCGCTGGCGCGGCTGGCACGCTGCGCCAGCACCACTTCGGCGCCCTGCCGCCATTTCTCGACGAGGGTGGGAATCAGCTCCGGCGGGTCCTGCAAATCGGCGTCGATCGGGATTACCGCGTCACCGAATGCTTCGTCGATGCCCGCGGTCAATGCCGCCTCCTTGCCGAAGTTGCGCGTAAGGTCGATCACACGGATGCGGCCATCGCGCCGCGAGATGTCGACGAGCCGCGCGAGCGTGTCGTCGGCACTGCCATCATTGACGCAGACGATCTCGAAACGCGTCGCTGGCACCGACTCAAGGATCGGCACCACGCGGTCGAAGAACGTCTGCAGCGCAGTGCCCTCGTTGTAGAACGGCACCACCAGCGACAGGAGCTGGATGTTGTCATAGTCGGCCATGATCTCTTTCCTCCCGGCACGCGTTGCCGCGCGCTCCGTCATCAGGCATTGAACGATGCCTTGTCCATCCTTTCCAGCCGGATTCGCCAGACGCCCAGCGCCAACGCGAGCATAAGCCCGAGCGGCAACGGCTGGAATCCGATCTCCGGACCTGTCACACGGCTCCACAGCGGCATCAGCCACAGCAGCACCAGCAACTCCCGCTCGCCCCGCAACCAGCCGGCGCGATGGCCGTGCGCGCCGAGCCAGGCAATTGCCAGCCCGAGGAACACGAGGTCGTAGTCATACAGGTAGGCCGGCACCAGCAACCCAGCCACCACAAGTACGGCGGCACGCAGCGCGAAGCTGCAGGGCCGGGACCACGCATACACCACCGACGCCAGCGCTGCCGCTGCCACCAGACCGTGTATCGCGTAAGGCAACAGCAAGCCGCCACTGATCAGCTTCATTGAGGCAAACACCGTTGGCATCCGCGCCATCAGTGCGGAGCCCTGCTCCACCGACTCGCGCGCCATGGCGGCGTTGCGCAGGAATGCGGCGAAGGGCTCCGAGCCGAACACCAGCAGCGACGCCACCGTCAGCACCAGCGTCGTGCAAGCCATGGCGCCCAGCGCACGCCAAGCGCGCGCGCAAAGCAGCGCCACCGGGACCATCAGCGCGAGCTGTGGCTTCATCGCCACCACGCCCAGCAGCACCCCCGCCAGCAACGGACGCGAGCGCAGGCACGTCAGTGCCAGGCCGGCGCAGCCCGCAAGCCACAGCGAGTTCTGTCCGGTGGCCAGCACCACCACGATGCCGGGAAACGCAATCGCCGCCAGCCGGGCATCGCGCCATGGCAACGTGCGACATAGCGCCCACGCAAACCAGGCAACGCCACCCACCAGAAACACGAACGTGGCCAGTCCATAGGGCACCAGCCCGAACGGCAGTACGAACCACAACGACATGGGCGGATACAGCCAGGGCAGCACACCATCGCCGATGGCAAGCCCGGGCACCGCGGAGAGTTCCACATGCCGCAGCGCGCCCAGATCGTAGGGCGCGGCCGCCCCACTGGATAGCGCCAGCTTCGCCGTGCTCCAGAACACGACGAAATCGCCACCCGGTGCGAATACGCCCGGTACCTTCAGCACGCAGGCGCGGAACAGCCAGATCCCGAAGTACAGCGCGTAACAAGCAATCGCCACGCACGAATAGAGCCGCAACCGGCTGGCATCGAGCCAATGCGAGCGTGACGCATCGTCCCGTGCCCGGCGCGCGGCAGCCTGCAGCGTGGCCATGTCAGGTTCCCACCGGCGCCGGCACCGACGCGGACGCAGTGCGGGCCATGGTCCGACGAACGGCCACGATCACAAGCAATGCCGAGATAACGGGGCCGATCTGCGGCATTCCGAGCTTGGGGTTCATCTGTTCGAAGATCGGCAACCACCACGCCACCAGGAACAAGAGGCGCTCGCGGTTGGACAGGCCATGACGAATGCCATCGCCGACGAGACCCGCGACCGCGATCCCCAGCCACGTCAGTTCGTAGTGACGGACATACGGCGTGGCCAGCAACGCGGCGGCGGCGAGCACGGCGGCGCACAGTGGCGCCTCGCGCGTGCGGGACCATACATAGACGACGGCGGCCGCGGCGGCGAGCGCTGCCAGCCCTTGCACGGCGTAGGCCGAAGCGCGGTTCAACCCTGACAGCTGCGCGGCGGCCAGCACCGATGGCATGCCGTACCACCCTTCCGGCGTGCCTTCCACAAGATTTGCGCGGGCCCACGCGACACTGTTCAGGAATGCCGGAATCGTCTCCCAGCCGCAGATCACGACGCTGACCGCCGCGAAGATCGCCGCCGTGGCGGCGGCGCTCGCCAAAGTACGAAAATGGCGACCCGCGATCAGCGCCACCGGAATCAGCAATGCCAGCTGCGGCTTGATGGCCAGCAGCCCGATCAGGACGCCGGCCAGAACCGGCCGCTTGCCCAGCAGGCAGATCGCCCCACCGACCAGCGACGCCGTCAGCAGCGAGTTCTGCCCGAGGATGACCGAGACCAGGACGGCCGGCGACGCCACCACCGGCAGCCACAAGCCGCGCCGCAGCATGGAGCCGGCTCCGACCAGCCCGCCAATCGCGCACAGGTAGGCATAGGCGCTTGCGGCGATGAACAGCACGTAACTGAACGCGAACGGCAATGTGGCCAGCGGCAGGACCACCAGCAGGAACGTTGGCGGATACAGCCACGGCAGGACGGCAGTGTTGCCGATGTCGAGCGGCCCGTAGGTCGCCATCACCTCCAGGTGCCTGGCCACGTCGTAGGCCCGCACTGCCCCCTCGCTCAGCGCCAGATACGATGCGCTCCAGAACACGGCGAAATCTGTACCCGGACGACTGACGTGGCTATCGGTGAAGCCCTCGGTGTACCAGGCCCACGTCACCATCAACACCATGAACAGGAACAGCACGGCCGCGCTGTAGACGCGGGCGCGATCCAGATCCAGCCACGCCCCGCCTTGCCTCCCCGTGTCCGCCCGCACTGCTTCCTGACTCATGACTCACCCCGTTCCCTTGTGTTCTTGCCTTATGTTCTTGCAGGTGCCATGCCGCGGTCTTGTCCGAACGTCGGCAACGCCTGGTGTTGCCTAAGTCTTGTCACGCGAGCGCGTTAGCGCAAGGCGCCCCAAGGGGTCGAGAACGAGCCGGCGCCCCGGAAAACGCGATCCGTGCGCGCGATGTTTCCTTCCTGAATCACGCGCGGATTAGAGGTGGAGAATGGCGTCGCACAAGCGATTGCGGGCGACGCGCGATGCCAGCGCACGTGCCGCCCCGCAACGCAGGCAACCACGCGCGTTTCCATTCGGAAACGTTGCCCTCCGCAGGGTCCGCTTCATCCATCAGTCGGGCCGGCGCAGGCATCGCGCAGTCATGCATCCACGGTTGTCATCCTCCAGGGCGAACGGTCTGCGTAATGCGCCGCACCTGACTACTTCTTTTGGATGAGCGACACATCCGCCCGACCTAGTGATGTCGGCGATCCATTCATACTGGGGCTGACCCGCCGGTGGGCTCATCCAAAATAAATCAGGGCCCAGCGTTTCCGGCTGGCAACGACGCGGGCCCGAAACGCGGCATTCCGCCCACATCGCCGCAGCACCCGCCAGGCGGGCCTCCCCGCAAAGCCTTGTGGGACAACGAATTCATCAGGGCTGGCCCACGGATTGCCTATGTCAGCCTGCGGCACCGTCACTCACGGTAAGCCGCAACTGCCAGCGAGCTGTTCGCCGCCGGCAGAAGAACAAAGATTCGGGGAGCAACACCATGCCAGCTATCGGTCAGCTCGTGAGAATGCATCGGACCATGGGTCGCATCTCCGCCGCTCGCAGCGGCGGCAGCGTGCCCTACCGTTGCATGGTTCGCGCAAGCCACGCCCAACACGCGGCACGGTGCATCCATGCCTCCGCCGAGCGACGGCTGCAGGCGCGTTGCCCTCACGGCGCAAGCGTCGGCGCTGGCCGTTGGCCATTTCATTGCTGCGCGATCTGCGCGCCACCGTCCTGCCGCTTCCTCCCGCTCTGAAATCACAGATGTCTGTTCGAAGTTTCTGTCCGTAGTCGCAAGCGTGCTTTTCAACCCAAGGAGTCCACCATGCAACGTCTGACCCAAAACCTGAAGCGTTTCGTACGTGACGAAGACGGCGTTACCGCCATCGAATATGGCCTGATCGCCGCACTGATCGCCGTAGTGATCATCGCCTCGGTGCAACTCGTCGGCACGAACCTGAGCAAGGTCTTCAGCCTCATCGGCGCCGAACTGGCCTGACGGCTCGACGGTTCGCGGCGTGGCCGGTTCATGTGCCACGCCGCGAACCGTTGATACCGGCCATCACGGATCACCTCCCAAGGAGAGCCACATGTCCAACCACTTCGTCAGCTTGAAGGCGTTCCTCCGCGACGACGACGGCGTCACCGCCATCGAGTACGGCCTGATCGCCGCCTTGATCGCGGTCGTGATCATCGCCTCGGTGCAGCTCGTCGGTACGAACCTGAGCAGCATCTTCAGCACGATCGCCTCGGAACTGTCCTGAGCCTAGTCACCCGACACGACACGCCATCGAGGAGACCACCATGTCCAGTCTCAAGATCATGTGCAGCACCTTCCGACGTGACACGCGCGGCGTGACGTCCATCGAGTACGCGTTGCTGGGAGCGCTGATTGCCATGGTCATCATCGGCGCGGTGAGCCTCCTCGGCACCAATCTCAAGGCGCTCTACGACATGGTCGCCGCGGAGGTGCCCTGATAAGGGCCGCACCATTCCAGAACGAGCCGAGCACGCCATGACCACCATCCCGACGCTCTCACCCTATATCGGTCCCACCGTTATCGCGGTGGTACTAACCGCCGCCGCCACGGATCTGCAGCGGCGCCGCATTCCGAACTGGCTGACGTTTGGCGCATGGCTGGTGGCGTTGCCCGTCCAGATGACGATCCACGGCCTGGCCGCCGGCGCGTCCACATGGGCACTGGGCTGGCTGACGGGCCTTGGCATCTTCCTGCCCATTTACCTGCTGCGCGGCATGGCCGCCGGCGACGTCAAGCTGATGGCCGCCGTGGGTGCGTGGCTCGGCGCAAGCCTTGCCGCATCGATCGCGCTGGCGTCGTTCGTCATTGGGGGCGTGTGGGCCCTGACCCTTGTGCTGGCATCCGGCAAGGGCCGCCAGGTCGTGCGCAACCTCGGCGGGATCGCACTCACTGGACAAGGTGGCGCATCCGTCGGCTCCCTGCCCTATGGGGTGGCGATCGCGGCCGGCACGCTGACCATGCTGTTCGCCAGCACGTGATGGACCAACCGGACCACAAGGGACAAACACAAGGGGAACGGCAATGTTAGAGCACCATGAAGCAGGCCAGGCAACAAGACTCCCCGAGGCAGTCGCCTCGATGGTGCGGCATGCCCAGGCTGATCACGACGCGCTGCCGGCCTGGCACGTTCCGCCGCGATCCATCGCGGATACCGGTCTGGAGATCTCGCTGCTGCTTGGGCTGTTGCTGAAGGCCGCCTACCTGCACCGCAGCGTCTCCCTGACGATCCTGACGGACACGCTCAAGCTGCCTGCCTCTGTGGTGAACGAGATCGCGGCGGTCGCCGTTCGCGAGCGGCTGCTGGAAGTGGCCCATCGCGGCGCCAGCGACATCGACGTGCGATTTCGCCTGACCGACGCCGGCTACGCCCGCGCCGCGGAGACCTCGGCCCGCTGCAGCTACGCCGGTGCCGCGCCGGTCACGCTTCAGGCTTACCTCGATGCGATCCAGCATCACTCGATCCATCACACATCGGTCACGAAGGCGGATGTCACCGCGGCATTCCACAACCTGGTGGCGCCGGTCCATCTGCTCGACAGCATCGGCATGGCACTGAACACCGCCCGCGCGCTGATGATCTACGGCCCGCCGGGCAGCGGCAAGACCTACCTGGCGCAGCGACTCGGTGCGCTGTTGCCCGGCGCGGTGCCCGTGCCCCATGCGATCACCGTGGCGGGCGAGATCATCCAGATCATGGACCCGCTCGTGCACACGCCCATCGACGACAGCGAGGCTTCGTCCGCCCGCCGGTCAATAGACCGCCGCTGGGTCGTCTGCCATCGTCCCGTCGTGCTGACCGGCGGCGAACTGACGCTGTCGATGCTCGACCTGCGCTACGACAGCAACTCGGGCTTCTATCAGGCACCCCCGCACATGAAGGCCAACAACGGCATCTACATCGTGGATGACCTTGGCCGGCAGATGGTCGGTGTCGAACAGTTACTGAATCGCTGGATCGTGCCGCTGGACCGCGGCATCGACATGTTCACGCTTCATAGCGGCGTGCGGTTCTCGGTGCCCTTCGACGTATGGCCGGTGTTCTCGACCAACCTATCGCCCACGGACCTCAGCGACGATGCGTTCCTGCGCCGGCTTGGCAGCAAGCTCTACGTGGGGCCGCTGCCGATCGACGACTACCGCGAAGTCTGCCTGCGCACGGCCACCGAACTCGGTCTGACGTGGCCGGAGTCCGCCTTCGATTTCCTGCTGGAGAGCCTGCATTTCTCCAGCGACACCCCCCTGCTCGCGTGCATCCCGCGCGACCTGTTGCGGCTTGTGGCATCGCACGTGCGCTACCACGGCCACGCACCGCAAGTCACGGAAGAGAGCCTGTGCCGCGCCTGGCAGGGCTACTACGGATTGCAGGGCAAACCGGAAGCACCACCGCCGGACAACGAACACCGCTGGCCCGCCGGCCATCGTGCAGCGGGCTGAGTCAGCCCAACCAGGAAGGAAGCAAGTACATACGTAGGGGAGAGTCATCATGAAGAACACGCGAGCAATCCTGATGCTGCTGATTGCGCTGGTGGCCGGCGCGGCGGCGGTGGTTTCCGCATCCCGCTGGCTGCTGCAGCAGTCGTCCAGCTCGGTCAAGCAGGTGGTGGTGGCCGCGAACGATCTCGATCTCGGCCAGCCGCTCAACGGCAGCCAGCTCAAGCTCGTCAGCTGGCCCGCCGGCAGCGTGCCGCCCGGAGCGTTCGAAGATCCCAAGACGCTGGACGGACGCGTGGTCCGCACCAGCCTGCAACGCGGCGAACCCATCATCGACGCGAAGCTGGCGCCGGTGGGCACCAAGGGCGGCCTCTCCGCCGTCATCAACGACGGCAAGCGCGCCATCACGGTTCGCGTCAACGATGTGGTGGGCGTGGCTGGCTTCGCGCTGCCAGGCAATTACGTCGATGTGATCGTCAACACCAACGAGGACTCCAAGAGCGCGCAGAACGGCAGCATCTCGAAGATCGTGCTCGAGAAGATTCTGGTGCTGGCCGTGGCGCAACAGGTCAGCCGCGATGACACGCAGCCGAAGGTGGTCAACGCCGTGACGCTGGAAGTCTCGCCGGATCAGGCCGAGAAGCTCGACGTGGCGCGCAGCGTGGGAACGCTGTCGCTGGTGCTGCGCAATCAGATGGACGTGGCCGACATCAACACTGGCGGCGCCACCAAGCACACGCTGCTCGGCAAGGCCGAACTGCCCGCGCCGGCTCCGCTCGCTGCGCCGGCTCCCGTTACGCGCACGGTGGTCAAGACCCGCACGGTCGCCGCCGCACCGCGCGCTGGCAACTGTGTCGGCGTGCTCGCAGGCATCCAGGGCAGCCTGGAGTGCTTCTGACCGCAATGGATGAAACAGCCGAAGCACCGAGACACCCAGACGCTTAGCGCATCCAGATCCGCTTCACTCTCCGGGGGGAGATCAAAAATGAACCAGAAGACAACTGAAGCAGCACGCGGCACACGCCACTTCGTCCTGGCTGCCATCCTCTGCACACCACTCGCCGCCGCGGCACAGGTCGCGGTAGAAGCCGGCAACGTCGCCAGGTCGACCACGCCGGCGGCGGCCTCGCCAGCCGTCAAGGTCCCGGGAGGCCCGGTGCAGATGACCATCAGCATGGCGCCCGTGCCCGCCGCCCCCTCGATTGCCGCTGACGCCCGTGGCCCGAACTGCTCCGGCGCGATCCGCAACGAATCGAGCGTGATCGTGCCGATCGGCAAGTCGCAGCTGATTCCGCTGCCTGAGCCAGTGCGCAACCGTACCCTGGGCAACCCGAACGTCGTGCAGGCCACGATGGTGTCGCCGCAGACGCTCTATGTCCTCGGGCGCACCGTGGGCACCACCAACATGATCGTGCAGGGCCGCAGTGGCGGTTGCAGCATCATCAACGTGGTGGTCAACGCGGACGCTAACGGATTGCAGACCTCGCTGGCCCAGTTGCTGCCGGGTGAATCGGGCATCCGCGTGATGACCGCCGCGGACAATCTGGTGCTGACCGGCAGCGTCTCCAGCTCACAGGCGGCGCTGCAGGCCATGGATATCGCCCAGGCGTACGCCAACGCGGCACAGGGCGACGGCGCCAACGGCAAGAAGGGCGGCGTGCTCAACATGATGTCCGTCGACACCCCGCAGCAGGTGATGCTGGAGGTGAAGGTTGCCGAAGTCTCCAAGACGCTGCTCAACCAGCTCGGTTCGGCAGTCAATATCCAGGGCGGCTTCGGATCGTGGACCGGTGGCGTGATCTCGAACTTGCTCACGGGCGCGGCGGCCGGCATCTTCGGTAGCAAGGCCAATAACAAGCCGTTCAATCTCGCGATCGACGCGCAGAAGAACGACAGCCTGGTAAAGGTCCTGGCCGAACCGAATCTCGTCACCATCAGTGGTCAGGAAGCCAGCTTCCTCGCTGGCGGCAAGATCTACATCCCGGTCGCGCAGAGCAACGCGCTCGGTGGCGCCTCCACCATCACGCTGCAGGAAGAAGAGTTCGGCGTGGGGCTGAAGTTCACCCCGACCGTGCTGGCCAACGGACGGATCCACCTGAAGGTGTCGCCGGAAGTCTCGGAACTGTCGCCCACTGGCGCAACAGTCAGCGGCAGCACGCTGACCGGACAGACGATCCTGCCGCTCATCACGACACGCCGCGCCTCCACCACCGTGCAGATGCGCGATGGCGAGAGCTTCGCGATCGGTGGCCTGCTGCAGGACAGCGCACGTGGCTCGCTGAAGGCACTGCCTGGTGCCGGCGAGGTTCCGGTGCTTGGCACGCTGTTCCGCAGCACGCAGTTCCAGCAAGACCTGACCGAGCTGGTGTTCATCATCACACCGCACCTGGTCAAGCCGATGCAGACGCAGAACTACCCGCTGCCGACCGACGGCTTCACCACGCCTGACCCGCTGTCGCTCTACTTCATGGGCAACATGGAAGGCAAGGGCAGGCCTGCTCCGCAGCCGGCACCGGCGCCTTCGCAACCCGCCGCGCCCGCCACGGCACCTGCTCCCGTGCCTTCGACCCCGCGCAGCGAAACCGGCCCGACCACGTCGGTTCCCACCAGCCCCACTCCGATCGGCAAGCTCCTGGACGAGCCGGCGCCGTCGGCCCCCGCGGCTTCGCCAGCACCAGTGGCAACCGTGGGGCCACGGCCGCCCCAGGGGCCCGCGCGTGACCTCGTAGCCGCCACCCCTCCCGAGGACAACAGTGCGCGTGTCGCGCGCATCGAGGCCACCGCGCTCCGCCTGGCCCAGGCAAGGGCCGGGGCTGGGGCCGCGACCACCTCCGGCACCACGGGCAGCAACTGATCCGCCACGCGCAAGGGAAACCAAGGAGAACGATCATGAACAAGACACTCAAGCTTTCGCGTGGCGCCACAGTGCTGGCGTTTGGCACCCTGGCCTGCATCGGACTGTCCGGCTGCATGACCTCGACGCCGTCGTGGGACCAGCATCGCGGCGAGGCCCTCGCCGCGGTCAAGCAGCAGCAGATCATCAACCCGGATGCGCCGGCCGGATTGCCGACCATGGACGGCACCGACGGCAAGACCGCCGTAGCCGCCATGCGTAACTTCGACCGCTCGCTGATCCGCTTCCAGACCGGCACGGGCAGCCCCGTCGGTGGTTTCGGCATCGACTTCGGCGCGGGCGGGTATGGCGGCGTGGGTATGGGCGGCGGCAGCCAACGCTAAGCAAACCGCGGGGAGCACCATCATGTCCACAACCAGGTCTCGCGGCATGTCACTGCCTCGCATTCACGAGAGGCAGCGCGGCGCCGTTGCCATCATCGTCGGCCTCATGATCGTGGTGCTGGTCGGCTTCATCGGCCTGGCACTCGATCTCGGCAAACTGTATGTGAGCAAGAGCGAGTTGCAGAACCGCGCGGATTCGTGCGCGCTGGCCGCAGCGCGCGACCTGACCGGTGCTACCCCGCTAACGGTTTCCGAAGCCGCCGGCCTGACCGCGGCGGCCCGCAACCTGGTGCTGTTCCAGGGCAATCTGGAAAAGCAGCCGAACATCACGTCGGCCGAAACCGTGACCTACAGCGATTCGTTGGCGGATCCCTTTCTGGACAAGAACTCTGTCACCTACGCGCTGAACACGATCAAGTACGTCAAATGCGACGTCTCGCGCGGCAACATCGCGAACTGGTTCGCGCAGGTGCTGAATGCAATTCCTGGCATCCACATCGGAGCGAACACGGTTGGGGCCTTCGCTGTCGCAACGACGACCTCGGCGCAGACCACCTGCGCGATTCCTGTGTACATCTGCAGACCCGACACCGCTACGCCGGCGGTGCCCGGCGGATACACGATCGGTCAATGGCTGACAGCCAAGATAGGGACCTCGGGCGGGGGCGTCTACGGAGGCGGGAATTTCGGCTGGGCCGACCTGAGCGGTGGCAAGGGCAACACACCTGCTCTGGACACCCAGCTTCAGGGAGCGGGGCAATGCAATCTGCCCGCCTTGAACACCCAGATCGGGACAACCGGCAACAAGGCCTCGCTCGCGGACGCGTGGAACAGCCGCTTCGGCATCACCACGAACAAGACCACCGGCGTGACCGACTTTACGGGTTTCGCCTACACGAGCACAACGTGGACGGCGCAGAGCAACGCTTACAACGGCACATCGACGGACAGCAAGGGTACCTCCCAGCCGAACTTCCTGGCTGCCCGCAAGGCTTATCAGCCCTATCAGGGGGACTCCGTTACCGGCCTGAGCACGAAAGGCACAGCCGCGTCGCAGGCCACCTATCAGGCTGGCGCTGACCGGCGCCTGGTGCTGGCGCCGATCGTTGACTGCTCGACGTTCAGCACGCCGGGCACCCATCAGGCCAACGTCACGGGCTGGGCCTGCGTGTTGATGGTCGACCCCATGCAGCAGGGCGGCAACATCGACACGGTACATCTCGAGTATCGCGGCGACTCGAGCCTGCCAGGCAGCCCCTGCGCCACGCAGGGCATGCCGGGTGCGAGTACCGGCGTCGGCCCGCTCGTCCCAGTGCTGGTGCAATAGGCGTCAAAACGGGAGTCGATCATGAAACGACTGACCAACGCACACAGGCAATCACGCAGGCGCCAGCGCGGCGTCGCCGCAGTCGAGTTCGGCATCATGCTCGTGCCGATGCTGCTGATGGCGTGCGGCGTGGCCGAGTTCGGCCGCGCGATCTACCAGTACGACACGCTGACCAAGGCCACCCGCTCGGCAGCGCGCTACCTGTCGCAATACTCGCCCGATGACGTCGCCTACCCGACGGCGGCCACCAAGTGTCTGGCGGCCTATGGGAACACCGCCTGCTCGGGCCAGCCTCTGGCACCCGGGTTGACCACCGCCATGGTGATCATCTGCGATCGCGTCGATTCGTCCGGCTGCCCCGGCGCCACCCAAACGTTCAGCAACGTCGCAACCTACGACAGCACCAGTGGTGGCAGCGGCACGCAGGCCGGCACCGTGAACCTGATCGCCGTCAGGATCAGCGGCTACACCTACACGCCGCTGCAGTCGTTCATCAACGTGTCCGGCCTGACTTTCGGCGACATCACCACCGTCATGAGGCAAGTGCTATGAAACATCGCGCCCATCCGCTCCGCGTCGCACGCCAGCGCGGCCTGGCCGCCGTGGAGTTCGCCCTTATCGCCGGCATGTTCTTCACGCTGCTGATCGGCATCATGGAGTTCTCGCGCGTGCTGTTCTACTGGAACACTGCGGCCGAAGTCACGCGCATGGCCGCGCGATCGGCCGTGGTCTGCGACTCCGGCGCCAGCATCATCAAGACCAGGATGGAGAACATGCTGCCGCTGCTGCAGGACTCGAACATCAGCGTGGTCTACGCCCCGACGGGCTGCGACAGCGATCCCGCCACGGCGCGCTCCACCTGTCAGACAGTAACCGTGAGCGTGTCCAACGTGACCATCGCCACCATGATCCCCGTGACGCGGTTGCGCATCGGCATGCCGCCGTTCACGACCACCATGACACGCGAGAGCATGCAGACATCGACCGGCGGGTCGGTTTGTAGCTGACATCCAATACACCCATTCCATCCATCCGACCCGAACATCGCGAGGACACCATGCTGAAGATCCTGATTGCATCCGATGACACCGCACGGCTGGCGGAGATCAATCGGCTCGCTACCATCGCCGGAAACTTCCAGACCACGTCGCTGCAGGAAGGTCTGGCTCGGCTGCCGTTCCAGGCGAGCCGGCTGCGCATGGCCGATCTGCTGGTGCTCGACCTGCCCGAAATCGGACCTGCGCAGATGTTCGGGGTGGAAACCCTGCGCCAGCAGCACCCCGAACTTCCCTGCATCCTGATCACGCAATCCCAGGACTCCAGCGTGCTGATCCAGGCGATGCGCGCCGGCGTGCGCGATGTGTTGCCCTGGCCGCTGGACAAAGGCCAGCTTGTCGAGGCGCTGAAGCGCGTGGAAGCCACACACGTGCCGCGCATGCAGGAGGTAGCGCAGGTCATATCGATGATCTCCTGCAAGGGTGGCGCGGGCACCAGCTTCGTGGCCGCAAACCTTGGCGACGCCCTCGCCCGCCACTTCGGCAAGCGCGTGCTCGTCGTCGACCTGAACCGCCATTTCGGGGATCTCACGTACATCGTCTCGGACAAGGCGCCGCCCAGCACGTTGTCGGAGATCTGCAGCCAGATCGATCGCATGGACGCGGCGTTCCTGGAAGCCTGTCTCGTTCACGTGGACAACGGATTCGACATGCTGGCGGGCGCGGCCGACCCGGTGCGTGCCAGCCAGATCCAGAAGGAAAAGCTCGAGTGGATCCTGTCGGTCATGCAGCCGAACTACGACTACGTGATCTTCGATGTCGGGCAGAGCATCGACCCGCTGTCGATCAGCATGCTCGACCACAGCGACCGCATTTGCGTAGTGACCGAGCCGAGCATCGCATTCGGCCGCCCCAGCCGACGGTTGCTCGACATCCTGCGCGCGCTGCACTACCCCGACGACAAGATTCGCGTGGTGCTGAACCGCGTAGGCCGCAAGAACGAAGTGCCCCGAACCACGATGGAGGAGATCTTCGGCATGAAGGTGTCCTTCACCCTGCCAGACGATCCGGCGGCCGTGGACGAAGCCGTCAGCCACGGCGAGCCGGTTGCGAAGCTGAGCAAGCGCAGCAGCATCGCCCGGGCGCTGCAGGCGATGGCCATGCAGTTGGCGCCCTCGCATGAAGCCGAGCGCCGCAGCCGGCAGGAGGGCGTGTCGCCGTTGCGCAAGCTGATGCTGCGCGCCCGTAGCACCTGAATCCGCAGGCCATCGATCCGTCAGAGCCATCAGAGTCGTCAGTGCCATCCGTGCCACCCGAACCGAATACGCTTAGCAAGGAGTCCATCATGTCAATCCGCGAACAGCTCGCCAGCGCCGGGACACCCTACACGGCAAATGGTCACGCCGCGATCCATTTCTCGATGGCCACCAACACGACATCGCCCGGGTACCACGCGCTGAAGCGCGACGTGCACGAGACCGTGCTGGACCGCGTGGAGCTGGAACGCCTGGCGCACTTCCCGCAGGAACAGGTGCGCCAGGAGATTGCCTCGCTGGTAAGCCTGATCATCGAGGAACATAAGGTGCTGCTCAATGACAACGAGCGGCGACAACTCACCGTCGAGATCTATGACGAGATGTTCGGCTTCGGGCCGCTGGAACCACTGTTGAAGGACCCTTCGGTCTCGGACATCCTGGTCAACACGGCACGGCAAACCTACGTGGAGCGGCGCGGCAAGCTCGAGCTGACGAATGTGGTGTTCTATGACGACGCTCATCTGATGAAAGTCATCGAGAAAATCGTGTCGCGCGTCGGGCGCCGCATCGACGAAACCAGCCCGATGGTGGATGCGCGCCTGCCGGACGGCTCTCGCGTCAACGCCATCATCCCGCCGTCTGCCATCGATGGTCCGCTGCTGTCGATTCGTCGCTTCTCGGTGAACCCGTTGCAAGTGTCCGACCTGGTCGAGCTGAAGAGCCTCACGCAGCCGATGGCGCAAATGCTGCAGGCGCTGGCGCATGCCAAGATCAACGTGCTGGTCTCGGGCGGCACGGGCAGCGGGAAAACCACGCTGCTGAACATCCTGTCCGGTTTCATCCCGGAAGACGAACGCGTGGTGACCATCGAGGATGCCGCCGAACTCCAACTGCGCCAGCCTCATGTCCTGCGCCTGGAAACCCGGCCGCCCAATATCGAGGGCAAGGGAGAAATCACCCAGCGCGCGCTAGTGCGCAACGCCCTGCGGATGCGCCCTGACCGCATCATCCTCGGCGAAATCCGTGGCGGCGAGGCCCTGGACATGCTCAACGCCATGAACACCGGCCACGAGGGCTCGCTCACGACGATTCACGCCAACACCCCGCGCGATGCGCTGACGCGGCTCGAGAACATGGTCAGCATGGCAGGCCTGACCATGCCGGCCAAGGCCATGCGCCAGCAGATCGCCTCGGCGATCACCGTGATCGTGCAGGCGGCGCGTCTGACAGACGGCCGGCGCAAGATCATCAGCATCCAGGAAATCACCGGCATGGAAGGCGACATCATCAACACGCAGGAGATCTTCACGTTCCAGCGCACAGGTGTGGCCGAGGATGGCGCGGTCCGCGGCCACTTCAAGGCCACGGGCGTGTATCCGAAGTTCGCGGAGCGGCTGCGCGTCTTTGGCGTCGGGCTGCCGGACGAGACCTACGATCCCGCGCGGCGCTACGAAGTCTGAGCCCACGCACTGATCAACGACAACATATCCGGGGGGTAACACATGAGCACGATCTTCTATGCCTTCGGCATCCTGCTGTTCGTCGCCGTGGTGCTCAGTGTCGAAGCCATCTATCTGTGGTGGAACAATGCCCACGGCCCCGCGGCCAAGCGCATCGAAGCGCGGCTGAGAGCGCTTTCGGCCGGCGGACACGTCAGCGCCGAACGGCTGTCCATTCTCAAGAAGCGCCTTCTCAGCGATTCGCCGCGGATGCAGCGCTGGCTAATGAGCGTGCCGCGTATCGGCGCGCTGGACCGCTGGCTCGAGCAGTCCGGCAGCACATGGTCCGTGGCACAGCTGTTCGGCTACTGCGGCCTGGTGGTGCTGTGCGCGGTGGCGCTGATTCCGTTGGTGCCGGTGCCGCTGCCGATCATACTGGGCTGCGTGGCATTCGTCTGGTTGCTGCCGTTCCTGCATGTCATGCGGCTGCGCACCAAGCGGCTCAAGCAAATGGAAGTGCAGCTGCCAGACGCCGTCGACATGATCAGCCGCGCGCTGCGTGCGGGCCACTCGTTCGCCGGGGCGCTCGGCATGGTCGGCCAGGAAATCAAGGCGCCGCTGGGTCCCGAGTTCCGCACCACGTTCGAAGAGATCAACTATGGCGTGGCGCTCGACGAGGCCATGACGAACCTCGCCATGCGTGTGCCTGTTGGCGACCTCCGCTACTTCGTCATCGCCGTGCTAATCCAGCGCGAGAGTGGCGGCAACCTGGCGGAGATCCTCGACACGATCGCCACGATGGTGCGCGAGCGGCTGAAGCTCTTCGACAAGATCCGCGTGCTCTCGGCCGAAGGGCGACTCTCCGCGTGGATTCTCGGCCTGCTGCCGTTCGGCACGGCGGGCCTGATCATGGTGGTCAACCCGGGATTCATGCGGGTGCTGTGGGAAGACCCGATTGGATGGCGAATGGTGGGTACCGCCATGACGTCGATGATCTTCGGCGTGCTGTGGATGCGCAAGATCATCCGCATCCGGGTATGAGTCAGATAACAACAGGCAGGCTTGAGCGCGCATCCTGAGGGGGAGTCGATCATGCAAGACATCATGCAGGGGTTTCGGGCAGACCAGTTGATCGTGCTGGCGCTGGTCTTCGTTGCGGCATTCGGCACGGTACTTGGCGTGCTCTATGTGTTCTCGCCAGACCGCATGCGCGGCAGGATGGAACAGATCGCCAACGAGACTGGCACTGTCCCGGGCAACGCCGGGCAGCAGCAGGCCTGGGTCGAGAAGCTCGTGAAATGGGCGCAGCCGGTCTCGCGGCTCTCGTTGCCCAAGGAGGGTTGGGAGAATTCGCAGCTGCGCGTGCGCTTCATGAACGCCGGATGGCGCGATGCGAGCGCCGCCCCGCTGTACTTCGCCGCCAAGACGCTGCTGGCGGTGGCGCTCCCGATGATCGGACTGATCGCGACAAGCAGTGTCCCGGCATTCCAGGAACAGAGCATGATGTTCGCGGTGCTGGCAGTGCTGGCCGCGATCGGTTACTACATTCCGAATATCGTGCTGTCCCGGAAAGTGACGGCACGCCAGAGAACGGTGTTCGAGGAGTTCCCCGACGTCATCGACCTGCTGACGGTCTGCGTGGAAGCCGGCCTCGGCCTTGATGCCGCACTGATGCGCGTGGCCGACGAACTTGCGCTGCGCTGCCCGGTGCTGGCCGACGAACTGCAACTGATGCTGCTGGAGCTCCGCTCCGGCTTCTCGAAGGAGAAAGCGTTGAGCAATCTGTCGCTGCGCACCGGCGTCGAGGACGTCGACAAATTCGCGTCCATGCTGATCCAGGCGGACCGTTTCGGTACCAGCCTTGGCGAATCCTTGCGGGTGCTGTCCGACATGCTTCGCACCAAGCGCCGGATGCGCGCGGAGGAGCAGGCGGCGAAGATTGCGCTGAAGCTGCTGTTTCCGCTGATTTTCACGATCTTCCCCACACTCCTGCTGGTGTTGCTAGGGCCCGCGTTCATCCAGATCTACCGCGTGTTGCTGCCAACCATGACCGGCACCAACTGACGGTCGCACAAGCGGCGCCTTGCCATAGCGGTTCCCCCGGCTGTCTCGCCCTGGTGCAACACCAGGTGGACAGTCTTGCCCGGACAGTGTCCGGGCTTTTCTGCTTTCTGCGGCGACGACGCGTCAGTGACCCGGTCGTGGCTGGCGGCTTGACCCGCGCGCCAGTCTTCTGAAAAATACTGGGCAAACCCATCCCCCACCCCTGTCCGTACAGTCATCCGGGAGCCGCCGCATGAAGATCCGCATCCTGAGCGATCTGCACATCGAACACAACATGCCCGAGGACGTCCCCGCCTGTGGCGCGGACCTCACGATCCTGGCCGGAGACATCGCCAACGGCCGCGACGGCATCGACTGGGCGGCGCGCGTGTTCGAGGGGCCCGTGCTCTACGTGCCGGGTAATCACGAGTACTACGAAAGCACGTTCGACGCAGTGGATCGGCAGATGGCCGACGCGGCCGGGGAGTCGGGGAATGTCACGCTGCTCAGCGACGGCATCGCCGAGTTCGAGGACGCCGCAGGCCAGCGCGTGCGCGTGATCGGCACCACGTGGTGGACCGACTACTGCCTCTATGGCGTCGATCGTGTCGACGAAGCCATGCAGGCGTGCTCGCGCGTGATGTTTGATCATCGCCTGATCGCTACCGCCGATGCCGACGGCCAGCACCGCCCATTCACGCCCGCCGATGCGCTGGCTCGCCATCACGCGGCCACGGCGTGGCTGGCCGGTGCGCTGGCGCAACCGTTCGAGGGCAAGACCGTGGTGGTGACCCATCACGGCCCCGATCTCGGTAGCCTCGATGCACGCTATGCGCACGACATCGTCTCGGCCGGCTTCATCTCCCGCCGACCCGATCTGGTGGCCCAGGCCGACCTCTGGATCCATGGCCATACCCATACGAGCTTCGACTACTGGATCGACAGTTCACGCGTGGTGTGCAACCCGCGCGGCTATATCTCCCGACGCAGTGGCGAGCCGGAGAACCCGGCGTTCGACTGGAGCAAGGCTGTGGCGCTTTGAAGCGGCTTATGAATACGAATCTTGATTTGTGTTCATAAGAGACATACTGCCTACGCCGTACTCCGGCAAGCGCGGGCCGGTCTCGTTACTGCCGCGCATCTCGCCGCATCAAGGCGACAGGCGCCGACGGTCGTCACGTATCGCTCGTTGCGCCAAGCTGTGACGCCTGCGACTTGAGTGCACCTGACGGCACCCCGATACGTTCGAGGACATTCCCACGCGCCTCGATCTTCACGGGATCGGTCTTCTTCCACTGCTTCTTCGGGATGACCAGCTTCCACACCGCGTTGTTGCCCACGTCGCGGAACAACGCTGCGACGCCAACGTACTCGCAGTCCTCTCGTATCGGTTCTGCAAGACTCACGCTCGCCGCCGGGCGCAGCACCACATCGTTGCTTGCGAGCAGATCCGCCTTCAGCGACTCCAGGTCATTTGTCTGCAACTGCACGTAGCTCAGCTGTTCGAAAGCCTGCGGCGTTTTCAACTGATAGATCCGCACCACTGTCGACAACGATTCGCCTGCGCTGTTTGTATTCAACGACGACCGGCTGACGAGATCGAGGTTCATGGTCTTGACCTGCGTCGTGAAGGCCCACTTCGCTGCTTCCACTGTGCTGTTCTTCACGGCTTGTGCGGCCCCGCATCCGGCAACGGTAAGGGTGGCGACTAAGGCTATGCCCCCGTTTCGCAGCGCTTGCTTCATCGTGTTCATCCCTTTGTTCTAGTGTGCGGCTTGATTTCATTGACTGCGATGGCTTGGCGGCGCGGATGCACCGGCGCTGAGTCCATTCCATGTTCCCAACTGCACGCGCGTGATCGCGTCTTTCCGGGTCGCGTTGGCGGTGGCCACGGAGTACTGGAGTTGCGTGCTATATCCAAGGTTCACTTCATTCGAGTTCAGGACCGGAGCCGGCATCAGCGCTGGCCTCACCTGCATTTCCAGATGCGCGTGCGCGGCATGGCCGAGATAGAAACGCAACAGCGCCATCAGCTCCCGGTGCATGGCCCGACCCGGCATCAGCCCAAGCACCGATTCGGGCGTCTGGGGCGTGATCACCACACTCACGGTGTTCGCCCGGTCGTAGAAGCCGCGTCCCAGCACGCAGTTCTCGCCGAGTGGCATGCGCTCGGTGGCATCGAGGCGCACCCACACGGGGTAGAACTCCTCCACCAGGATCTGCGCATCCGGCACGGCGTGCTGCAATACGCCAGCAAGACCCTCGGCAGTCCGCGTGCGCTGGCTGGCCAGTCCCAGCATCGACAACAGCTTGCGCGGGCTGACGGTACCTTCGACGTGTTCGCCCTGTGCAACGCTTGGCTGCCCGGCTCCCGGCTCGCGCAGCCCCAGCCCGAGCAGACTGAGCAGGTAGCGTGAAACCTCGTCTTGTCCGCCCGGCAGGAAACCCATCGGATAGCGATACTTGCGCGCGACCCGGTAGAACTGCGTGACAACGCGGTGGTGAAACAGGTCCAGGAAGGCCGCCAGCGGCTCCGCGCCATCGCGACGCTGGGCAATCTCGTCCACGAAATAGGACGGCATACGCGCGTCGACGCCGTACAGGCCAAGGAAGGCCGTGCGGATGACTGGTGGCCGGTCGGGGTCGTCATCGTCGTACTCAACCGCATCGATCTCACGTCCCGGAAATCCAAGCCCCCCACTGGAGCGGAAGCGCACCGGTTCGTCGGCCAGGGAATCCGTGGTGCCCAACGGCGGGCGATGCGGCGCGGACAGCTCGATCAGTTCACAAAGCCGGAAGAAATTCATCCGGTGTGCATTGGCGAGCAACGCTCGCAACAAGGGGCCTTCCTTCGGGGGTGACATGGTCTGACTCGGTGCGCTCAAAACGGAGCCCCCTCCCCTTTGCTGTCGGGCCACACCTGGCGCTTGCCGCTAGGCTGCGACACGATCACCAAGCGCGTATAGAGATTGACGGTTGCGTATAGCGACAGGAAGCGGTTAAGCATCTCGCCAAACAATTCCACATCGCCTTCGCCGGCAAAGCGCGTGCTATCCAGCACCACTTCGATCTCCACGCCGCGCAACAGGCCGCCTTTGACGAGCTTCTGGAGCGGGCGGTGCCGCACGTCTGTGATGGCCTCGATACGCCGACGGTTCAGTTCCCCATCGGTCCAGTCGTACAGCGCCAGGCTGCCGCGCAAAACCTCGGCGTCGAGCAGCGACAGGTAGTTGGGCGCCAGGTGCGACAGCACGCGCCAATGGAAGCGATCGGCGGTAGGTGGATACACCGGCAGCGTCGGCGCGGTCAGGTTGCGCACGGTGCCAATGTGCGTAAATCCCCCGCTCGTGCGGGTGATGCCTGCCTCGCGCAGGCCCTTGCGCGGCAGCATGCCATTGGTGCCGATGACCGACAGTGACAGCGTCTCCTCGGGCAGGGACTGTTGATGATCCCAGGCGTGCCCTCCCAGCACCACCCAGGTGTCGAACCTCCCCGAAGGACCGCGGCGCACGCGGGTGTGGAAATAGCGCTCCGGCATCTCGTGGCGCAGCATGCCACCCCGGTGGCGGAACGCGGCGAACGGCGCGTACTCGAAGCGCTTGCCACTGCCCGCCTCGAAGCCCCGTACGGTTTCCACCGAATAGGGCTCCACATGTTGACCATGCTGTTCCATGGCCCGCACCCGGTACTCGGTCTCGAAGTGGGTGATGGTGATCGGGTCGGCTTCCAGCTCGAACAAGTTGATGATCGGCGTGCAAAAGAGGCGCACGTTATCGGCCGAGAAGCGCATGTCATCCGGGAACGGCCGATTGAGTATCACCTCCACATCAAAGTGCTCGATGCCTTCCGGGATGGCGTCCAGATCGAGCCCCACGAGATCTACGAACATGAACTTCTCGGGGAAGGTGAAGTACTCCAGCAACAGTTGGTAGCCCCCGAAGGCGTTGTCAGCCTTCGGCCACAGGCGTTCCTCGGTCGCGAATCCGGCTGGCTCCAGCCGCACCCCCGTCATCGGCTGCGGTGCGCCGGGCCGGTCGGCCGGATAGCCCGGTACCCGCACTTGTATGGCCAATGGCTCAGCGGTGAGCGCCGAATAGAGCGCCAGCGCCAGCGGACGATCGGCATGCAGGTAGAGCCGCAGGCGCGGCACCGCCAACTGCTCGCGGCGCCCCTGAGTTTGTAGTGCCAGCCGCAGCCGGATGACCGAGCGGCCATCCTCGCGCGCATAGGCGTTGGCTTCAGTGAGCCGCAACGGGTATAGATCGACCGGTTGCGTGGTCCGGTAAGTGCATTCGACACTGCCCTCACTCCCGCCTTGTATCGCGAGCGCGATGGGGTCGGAGACCACCTCCAGCCCGGCCGGCAGCGTTTCATGGCGCTGCAGCGTTCCGCCGTTCGGGGTCAGTTCCAGGATCGACAATGACGGGATCATGCGCAGGTAATGCGGCCATAGCATGCTGACCAGGCCCTCGGTCAGTTCCGGCAACTCGTCGTCCAGCTTATGGCGCAGCCGCCCCATCAGGAAGGCGAAGCCCTCGAACAGCCGTTCGACGTGGGGGTCCCGCTCGCCGATACGGTCGATGTTGAGCATGCGGGCGCGGTCAGGGAACGCCTGTGCGAACTCCTTTCCGGCTTCGCGCAGGTAGCGCATCTCCGCTTCGTAGTAACGCAGGATCTCGTTGTCTTGGGTGGGATGGTTCATGCAGTACAGGATGGGTACGCTTTAGGCGGCGGCGGCGGCGACGGCCACGGCCACGGCGCGGGCAGGATCGATGGCGATCAGGTCGCCCACCAGCGCCTCGATGCGCGCGCTCAGGGCTGCCTTGTCCGCGTCCTTGCGGGTGAGGCGCACTTTCAGCAGGCGCAGCAGTTGCTGCTTGACCTCGAACGCGAGGGCGGGCTCCCAGTTGGCCAGCTGATAGCGCTGGGTGCCAGATTCGAGCGCGGACAGCAGGTGCAAGGCAGTATCGGCCCGGTCGGCGCGCTCGGCCACTCGCGCCATCACCAGTTGCCGCACAAAGCGATCGCGCTCGCCAGCCGGTGCCGGCAACCCCTGCAGCCAGGCAAAGGCAGCCTCCAGGCTCTGCTGTGCGGCGAGGTCGGCCGCCTGCGCTTCCGTTTCCGCCAAGTCGGTACTCACAGAGGCCACCGCAACCGGCGTCACAGGTTCGCCGCGCTCGATATCCCGCACGGTGGCGTAGCGCGCAATCCATTCGAGCGTGGCGTCGTCAGCAAACGGCGTGCCGTCCGAGAAGGCAAGCTGGTCCAGGCCCGGCAGACGTTCCAGCATCAGGGCGCAGTCGGTGGCCAGCAGGTCGCGCACGCGTGCGTAGGCGCCACCCGCCTGGTCCTGCGCCATGAACGCGTAGTACTGCAAGTCCAGCCAGAAATGATTGGCGCCCTCGGCGAAGGCCGGCTCGATCCGGTCGAGCAATTCCGGCCACTGCTTTTGCAACGCCAATCGCTTGATTTGCGCGCGTAGTTCGGCGCGTGGGGCTATCAGACGGGTCCTGCCGCTAGCTTCATGCGGCGGCGCCTCGGTAAGGGTGTCCCAACGCACGCAGCGCATCAGCCGGTAGGCGGCGAGATAGCCGTCGGGCTGCTGGCGCAGGAACAGCGCCATCTGGCGCGCCCGATCCACCAGGTCGCGCGTGGAGGCCACCTCTCCGTCCAAGAGCGACGCCGTGGCGAGGGCTTTCGGAGCAGCGATGTTCCCCTCAGGCGACACTTCTACATGCAGAAGTTGCTGAGACTGTCGTAGCACAGGTAATCGCCGACTGGACCGGCGTGCCGGTTGACAACCTGTTGTCGAATGAACTGGCCACCCTGCTGGAACTGGAGGCACGCCTCGGACGGGTCGTGGTCGGGCAGGACGAGGCTCTTGCCGCGCTCGGCAAGAGCCTGCGCGCCGCCAAGGCGGGCTTGAAGTCCGAGGAGGCACCGCTGGGCGTCTTTCTCCTCGTGGGGCCTTCTGGGGTCGGCAAGACCGAAACGGCGCGGGCACTGGCCGATCTCATGTTCGGCGGTGAACGCTCGCTCATCACGATCAACCTGTCGGAGTATCAGGAAGCCCACACCGTATCGCAATTGAAGGGGGCGCCGCCGGGCTATGTCGGCTATGGCGAGGGCGGCATCCTGACTCAGGCTGTCCGTCAGCGACCCTACAGCGTGGTCCTCCTGGACGAGGTGGAGAAAGCCCATCGGGACGTGGTCAACCTGTTCTACCAGGTCTTCGATCGCGGCTTCATGCGCGATGGCGAAGGCCGGGTCATTGATTTCCGCAACACCGTCATCCT
Source organism: Cupriavidus sp. UBA2010 (assembly GCF_002335265.1). Lineage (NCBI taxonomy): Bacteria > Pseudomonadati > Pseudomonadota > Betaproteobacteria > Burkholderiales > Burkholderiaceae > Cupriavidus > Cupriavidus sp. UBA2010. Next base: position 326,882 of record NZ_DDCI01000036.1, on the reverse strand, counting down.
GATGACGTCGAATCTCGGCAGCGAGCAAATCCTGGCGGCCACCGACGCCGCAACGGAGGCTGGCGGGGAAATCCCCGCCAGCGCGCTGATGGAGACCATCCGGCCGCTCCTGATCGACCGCTTCCAGCCCGCGCTGCTGGCGCGCTTCCAGACCATTGTGTACCGGCCGCTCGCCGCCGAGGCCATGGCCACGATCGTACGGATGAAGCTAGCCAAGGTGGCCGAGCGCATCGAACGCCGGTTCGGCGTGCCGCTGTGCTGTGACGACGCCCTGGTGGCCGAACTGGTGCGCGCCTGTCTGTTGCCCGATTCCGGCGCACGCAATATCGACAACCTGCTCGACCAGCAGATCTTGCCCGTGCTGTCGCGTGAGTTACTGGTACGCATGACCAGCAAGCGGGCACCTGCATCTATCCGCCTTTCGTTCTCTGAGGACGACGGCATTGGGCTGGACTTCGATGATGCGGCAACCACCACAGAGGAACACGCGTGACGCGCGGCGGGCCAGGTCTCTTCGAAGCGGTTACCGGGTTCTTTGCGAATGGCGTTGCCGTTGACGAGTTAGATGCCTCGACCCAGACCTTCCTGTCGGTCCAGGACAACATCCAGCGCATCCTTAACAGTCGGCGCGGTGGCCTTGCGCATCTGCCTGACTACGGACTGGGAGATCTGTCCCGCATCTACCGCCACCTGCCTGCCTCGGCGCACACGCTCAAGCGGGAAATCGAGACGACGCTCCTGCGCTACGAGCCGAGATTGAAGGCCCTCGACCTCGAGATCGAGGAGCCCGAACCGGGCATGCTGTTGAGCTTCACGATGACCTGCCATTTGCATCAGTCTGGACTGGTGCGATTCGGTACGCATTTCATGCCGGACGGCAAGACACGGCTCAAGCTGCTGAGGTCGGCGCACGATCATGACTAACCACCAATCCCCCCTGAGCGCTGCCAGGGATCTCAGCGGCACATGCCGCCGCACACTACTAAAGCACCGAACGCGCCGGCGGCAGCACCAACGACATTGCCGAACAACTGGCCAAACTGCTGCCCGAGGTGATTTGCAGCCCCGAGCGCATTCTGGATAGGCTGACCGCCGCTGCGGACGCGCTTGGAAAGGCGTTGTCCGCGATCTGAACGGCCAATGAAAAACCCCCGAGGGCTCGCGCTCTCGGGGGTTTTTCTCAGACAGGCTGATTGGCTCAGCAGTCCGGCATGAATTACATCATGCCTTCCATGCCGCCCATGCCGCCCATGCCGCCCGGCATTGCCGGAGCCGACTCTTCCTTCGGCGATTCGGCCACTGCGCAGTCGGTCGTCAGCATCAGCGAAGCCACCGAAGCGGCGTTCTGCAGCGCGGTGCGGGTCACCTTGGTCGGATCCAGCACGCCCATTTCCACCAGGTCGCCGTACTCGCCCGAAGCCGCGTTGTAACCGTAGTTACCCTTGCCTTCGATAACCTTGGCCACCACGACCGAAGCTTCTTCACCAGCGTTCAGCACGATCTGGCGCAGCGGCTCTTCCATGGCGCGCAGCACGATCTTGATACCGGCGTTCTGGTCGGGGTTCTCGCCGTGCAGGCCAGCGATCGCAGCACGAGCACGCAGCAGGGCCACACCACCGCCCGGGACGATGCCTTCTTCCACGGCAGCACGGGTAGCGTGCAGTGCATCTTCCACGCGTGCCTTCTTTTCCTTCATTTCGACTTCGGTGGCTGCGCCAACCTTGATCACGGCAACACCGCCGGCCAGCTTGGCCACGCGCTCTTGCAGCTTCTCACGGTCGTAGTCCGAGGTCGCCTCTTCGATCTGGGCGCGGATTTGCTTCACGCGGCCTTCGATCGCCGATGCGTCGCCGGCGCCGTCGATGATGATGGTGTTTTCCTTGCCGATCTCGATGCGCTTGGCCTGGCCCAGGTCCTGCAGCGTGGCCTTTTCCAGCGTCAGACCGATTTCCTCGGCGATCACGGTACCGCCGGTCAGGATGGCGATGTCTTCCAGCATGGCCTTGCGGCGGTCGCCGAAGCCCGGAGCCTTCACGGCGGCGGTCTTCAGGATGCCACGGATGTTGTTCACCACCAGCGTGGCCAGGGCTTCGCCTTCCACGTCTTCAGCGATGATCAGCAGCGGGCGGCCAGCCTTGGCCACTTGCTCCAGCACCGGCAGCAGGTCACGGATGTTCGAGACCTTCTTGTCGAACAGCAGAACGAACGGGCTGTCCAGTTGAACAACCTGCTTTTCCGGGTTGTTGATGAAGTACGGCGACAGGTAGCCACGGTCGAACTGCATACCTTCCACGACTTCCAGCTCGTCGGCCAGCGACTTGCCGTCTTCGACGGTGATCACGCCTTCCTTGCCAACCTTGTCCATGGCTTCGGCGATGCGCTCGCCGATCGAGGCGTCGCTGTTGGCCGAGATCGCGCCAACCTGGGCGATTTCCTTGCTGGTGGTCGTCGGCTTGCTCAGCTTCTTCAGCTCTTCGACTGCGGCGCCAACGGCCTTGTCGATGCCGCGCTTCAGGTCCATCGGGTTCATGCCGGCGGCAACGAACTTCATGCCTTCGCGCACGATCGACTGGGCCAGCACGGTTGCGGTGGTGGTACCGTCACCGGCGTTGTCGCTGGTCTTGGAAGCCACTTCCTTGACCATCTGCGCGCCCATGTTCTGCAGCTTGTCCTTCAGTTCGATTTCCTTGGCCACGGACACGCCGTCCTTGGTCACGGTCGGGCCGCCGAAGCTGCGCTCCAGCACCACGTTGCGGCCCTTCGGGCCCAGGGTCACCTTCACTGCGTTGGCGAGGATGTTCACGCCTTCGACCATCTTGGCACGGGCGGCGTCGCCGAACACTACGTCTTTTGCTGCCATGTTCTGAATCTCCGAATCTGGATGGATGCGTCCCGCTGGATTGTCAGGGGGACGATCGGGAATTGGGTGGCTTGTGGGCGTCGATTACTTGTTGACGACAGCCATGATGTCTTCTTCGCGCATGACCAGCAGTTCCTGGCCATCCACCTTCACGCCCTGGCCGGCGTACTTGCCGAACAGCACGCGGTCACCCACCTTGACGTCGAGGGCGATGTTGTTGCCCTTGTCATCCTTCTTGCCAGGGCCAATCGCCAGCACTTCGCCTTGATCGGGCTTCTCGGCAGCATTGTCGGGAATCACGATGCCGGATGCGGTCTTGGTTTCATTGTCCAGACGCTTCACGATCACGCGGTCGTGCAGAGGACGCAGGTTCATACGGACTCCTAGATACAAAAGTGAGTGTTAAATCACAAAATGGTCGTCTGATAGCGACGACCATCGGGTTTCGGGTACCGCGGGGGCGACTGTTAGCACTCTCCCCCAGCGAGTGCTAATTATAGGGACGGGGTATTTCGTTTTCAAGACGCGGGCTGAATGGGGGTTTTCCCGTACAGATCACAAGAATGCGCCGAGGGAAACAGTCCCAGCCGATGAATACGCCCCATAGATCACACAAAAATCTGGTCCTCCCACCCCGAATTCCCTAGTTCTTGGGATTCCCTGTAGTTGTTGCAATTTGTAACTTCGAGGCTTTGCCGCCCTCTGGGGCATTCGCAGCCACCGGGGAGGCCGCACCTTGAACCACATCTATCGACTTGTCTGGAATCGCACACTGTGCGCATTGAAGGTGGCGCCGGAAACGGCCGGAAGCCAGGGCTCGGAAGGCACGGGCACCGCAACCATCGCCCCAACGGCTTCCCGGCGGCGTGCCGGCTGGAGCGTCGGCTTGCCGGCACTGTCGGCGCTTTCCGCGGGCCTGCTCCCCGCCATTGCGATGGCTGCCACACCGATTGCCGGAACGCTGCCAACCGGCTCGGTCTGGATCAGCGGGAGCGGGACTGTCAACTCGACAGGGACCACCACGACGGTCAATCAATATTCGTCATCGGGCACGATCAACTGGTCCTCTTTCGATGTCGCTTCGAACAGTACGGTCAATTTCACGCCGAATACGGGTGCGAGCGCCGTCACCCTCAACAACATTTCTGGCACTACGGCCAGCCAGATCTACGGAACCGTGTCGGCAGCCGGGCAGACGATCCTTGCCAATGCAAACGGCCTGGTTTTCGGTGGCACGACATCAGCCGGCGGACTTCTCGCCACCTCGCTCGGTGTTTCCGCCCCTGCCACGACGGGAGGCAGCTACAGCCTTGATGCAGCGGCCATGCGCGGCACCGTAGCGTTTGCTGGCGGTGCAACGTTCATTGGCAACTCCGCGGCACTCGTCGGCGCCGGCGTGTCGAACAATGGCGTGCTGACGGCCAATGGCGGGCGAATCAGCCTGGTGGCCGCGGACCACGCAACGATGACGTTCGACGACAAGGGTCTGATGAATGTTGCCATTGCCGGCGCACTGAGCACCGCGCAGGGCGGCACCGCGGTCGTCAATACCGGAACCCTCCAGGCAACCGGCGGCACGATCATCATGGCGGCAGCAGCCCAGCCGGGGTTGTACGGCACGCTAGTCAACAACAGCGGCGTCATCATCGCGAATGGTGGAAACGTCAGCCTCAGCGCAATAGGGGGCGCCGTAGTCAACAACGGCAGCATCGACGTCTCGCAGGGTGGCCAGTCCCAAGCTGGGCAGGTTCAGATCACGTCAGACGCCGCCGTGATCCTGGGGGGCAACATCGACGCGTCGGGCACGACGACGGGCGGCTCGATTGCCATCTCGGGTGGTAGTGTCCAGCTCGGTGGCACGCTGACCGCCGGGACAGGCCAGATCAGCCTGCAATCGTTGGGGGACGTCCTCCAGACCTGGGGCAGCCTGACAGCGGGAACCCTGACAGGCAGCGCCGTCGGCAGCATGAAGCTCGACCAGAGCAGCAACAGCATCGCCGCGCTCGGGCCGATCAGCACGGGCAGCGACTTCGCGTTGACCACGACCCGTTCGCTTGGACAATCCGGCCCGTTGTCGATCGGCGGCGATACCACGATCAACGCAGGCACGAACGCCATTACGCTGACCAACGCCAGCAATTCGTTCGGTGGCGCGGTAAACCTGACCGGTGGCACCACGCAGATCACCAGTGCCGCGGGACTGAACTTGGGCACCGTCAACGCCGGCACATTGACCGCCACAAGCACGGGTGCGTTGGTCTTCGGCACCACCGCCGTGACCGGCAGCCTGTCGGCAACGAGCAACCGCGGCTTCATCATGCAAAACGGTGCGCTCACCATTGCGGGCAACAGCACCTTCAATGCCGGCACGGGTGCTATCTCGCTAACCAACATGGGAAACTGGTTTGGTGGCACCGTGAACCTGACCGGTGGCGCCACGATAATCAGCAGCGCCTCGGCCCTGACCTTCGGTAACGTCAATACGGATACATTGCTTGCCACGAGCCTGGGTCCAATGAACCTTGGCACCGGCACGGTGCGTGGCTACCTGTCGGCATCCACCAACGACAATGCCATCACCCAAAGCGGAGCGCTCAACGTTGCCGGTAGCACCACCATCAGCGCCGGCACTGGCGCCATCACGTTGACCGACGCGAGCAACAGCTTTCAGGGCCCGATCGCTGCAACGGGGTCCAGCGTGGCATTGCGCGCGGCTGGCGATCTGCGCGTCTCGGCGCTAAACAACAGCACGAACGGCGCGGTCAGCCTGACCGCTGGCGGGGCGTTGACGCTACCGGTATCGGCAATCAACACCGGCACGAGCAATCTGCAACTCGCGGCCAACGGCGGCACGTTGCTAGCCAATGCCGCGTTGAGCGGCAGCAATATCACGATCTCTGCCCGCGACAGCATCGCGCTGTACGGGCCAGTGACGGCCAGCGGACAACTCGCGCTCAGTACAAGCACCGGCCAGTGGATCTTCGCGCTGGGGGACGTGCAGGCCGCCACCACGCAAATCGGCAGCGGCACACTGCGCATCGGCAACGGCACCACCACCGGCAGCATTGGCGGCAACGTGGTCAACAGCGGCACACTGATGTTCAACCGGACCGACAGCATCGGCTATGCCGACGTCATCAGTGGCACCGGGAATCTCGTCCAGCAAGGCACCGGCACCTTGACCCTGACTGGCGTCAACACCTATACCGGCGCGACACAGGTCGCCGGCGGCACGCTTGCCCTGTCCGGCGCGGGCAGCATCGCAAACTCCAGCGGTGTGCAAGTCGATGCGGCAGGCATCCTCGACATCTCCGGCATCACCGCCGCACAGGCCAGCTTCCGAAGCCTGAGTGGCGCTGGCCAGATCAAGCTGGGCACCAGAACGCTGGCAACGGGCGGTGACAACAGCAGCGGCACCTTGTCGGGCGCCATCTCGGGCACGGGCGGCTTGCTCAAGAACGGCAGCGGCACGCTGACGCTTGGCGGCGACAACAGCTTCAGTGGCGGCACCGCGCTCAAGCAAGGACGCATCGACCTTGGCAGCAACGGCGCGCTGGGGACCGGCACACTCTCGATGGATGACGGCACCACGCTCGGCATTGCCACCGATGGGCTGCGCATCGCCAATGCGATCCGCCTGACGGGCAGCAACGATCCTGTGATCGACACTGGCGCCTTCAATGCCACGCTCGCCGGGGCCATCAGTGGTTCGGGCTTTCTCACCAAGAACGGCAGTGGCGCCTTGACGCTTGCCGGCGCCAACGACTACACCGGGGCCACCAACGTTGCGGCCGGCACGCTGCGGGCGGGAGCGGCCAACACCTTCAGCGCGGCATCCGTTCACACGGTGGCCAGCGGCGCCACGCTGGATCTCGCCGGTTTCAGCCAGAGCGTCGCGGGACTGAACAACGGGGGCGTGGTCTCGCTGATGGGCACGACACCCGGCGCGACCTTGACGGTGACGGGCCCCTACACGGGCAACAACGGCACGCTGCGCATGGGCACTGCGCTCGGCGACAGCACCGGCGTGAGTGACCGGCTGATCCTCAGCGGCCCCGCCGCCGTCGCCAGCGGTCAGACCACGCTGCAGATCTCCAACCTGAATGGGCTTGGCGCGCTGACCGCGGGCAACGGCATCGAGGTGATCAGCGCCGTCAATGGCGCCAGCACCACGGCGCAGACCAGCAAGAGCGCGTTCGTGCTCGCAGGTGGCCATGTAGATGCCGGCGCCTACCAGTACCGCCTGTACGCTGCCGACGCCAAGGGATCGGGCGAGAACTGGTATCTGCGCTCCAATGGCGAGACCACCGAAACCACCCCGACCACCGAACCTGCGGACCCGCCCGTCACGACCTACCGTGCCGAAGCCGCGTTGTACGCGGCGCTGCCGAGTCAACTGCGCCAGAGCAACCTTGCCATGATCGGCAACCTGCACCAGCGCGTGGGCGATGACGACCCGAGGTCCGCCACATCGGGCACCCTATCCGGCACCCCATCGGGCACCCCTGCCGGTCGCGATCGCCGGGCATGGGCCCGCGTGCTGACCACCGATGTCGACGTCAGCCAGGACGGCACGGTGGCGCCCAAGAGCAAGGGCCGGTTGACCGGCTTCCAGGCCGGCACGGATTTGCTGGCCACGCAGGACTGGCGCGCTGGCCTCTACGTCGGCCAGCTGGATGGCAACGTAAGCGTCAATGGCTTCATCGGCGGCATCGACAATGCTGGCGCCGGCCGCAACGATCTGCACAACCAGTATCTGGGCTTCTACGGCACATATGCCGGGAACAGCGGCATCTACGCCGACGCGGTGCTGCAGTTGGGCCGTCACCGCTACACGGTGACGCCAGCGTCCAGCTCCGGGGTCGAGACCAAGGGAGACAGCCTGCTGGCATCGCTGGAACTGGGACGCGCCTTTCCACTTGGCGGCAGCGCCTGGAGCATCGAACCCCAGTTGCAGGTGATTCACCAACGCATTCACCTCGACAACGCGCAGATCCCCGGAGCAATGGTCCAGACCGACGTGAACAGCAGCTGGCTCGCGCGCGTCGGCGCGCGGGTGAAGGGTGAAATGGAGGCAGGCTCCGCCGCGTTGCGGCCATATGGCCGCGTCAACCTCTACATGGCATCGAACGGTAGCGACGTCGCCCGCTTCACAAACCCGGCCGCCACCACCGACATCGTGGCAGCGACCGGCGGCACGAGCATCGAGGTGGCCGCGGGCCTAACCGCGGCCCTGAACCGGCGCTTCAGCCTGTACGGCGAGGTCGGCAGGATCTGGGCCGCCGGCGGCAATGCCAAGGTCAGAAACTCGATCCTTGGCTCCGCCGGGTTGCAGGTCAAGTGGTAGGCCAGTGCCACCAGCATCGAGCGGGATATGAACGGCCAGCACGGTCCCCTCTCCCGTTGATCGCACGCTGAACGTGCCGCCAAGGCGCTCGGTACGCGCCCGCATGCTGCGCATGCCCGCACCGGCGTGCCGCCCGGCGGCGGCCGGATCGAAGCCAACGCCGTTATCGCTGACCAACAGCTCCAGCCCGCGCGTGCCGACGCGTACCGCGACGTCCGCGCGGCTGGCCTTGCTGTGCTTCATCACGTTGGTCAGTGCTTCCTGCAAGGTCCGCATGACATCGAGAATCCGCGAATTCGGCAGATGGCATTGCTCAAGGCCATCGAGCTGCCAATGACACGCGATGTCATGGCTCTCCAGCAACCGGCTAAGGCGGTGGCGCAGCGGCACGATCTGCCCCGCCAGCGCCGGCTCGCCGAACTGCTGGCTGGCGGTCGTATCGACGATGATGCGCAGGTCATCGCGCAACGCCCGGAGCATCGACAGCACCTGCCCGGGCGGGATGTCATGCGGGCTGCGCTCCAGCGTGGCGATGCCGCTGACGAGTGTGCCGCCGAGCCCGTCGTGCAGGTCGTGCGCCAGATTGAGCCTCTCGTTGAGCCGCGCGTTGGCAACCTCGTACTCGCGTTGGCGCCCCAGGTTGACGACGAGTTCGGCCTTGGCTTCGGAAACCTTGCCGTGCAACTCGTCGTTGAACCGTTCGATCCGACGCAGGTTGGCCACGAAGCGCCATGCCAGCACCAGCGCCATAGCGATCATCTGGACCTGCGAAGTCAGCGCCGCGTAGTAGGCGTTGTCCGTCAGGATGCCGAGAAAGGACAGCAGGTCGTGCACCGCCGCGACGAGGAAGATGGCGATGCAAACCGACAGGATGCGATGATCGGTGCGGCCATGACGCCAGGCGAAGCCCAGGAACACAATGCACGTCGCGAAGAAGACGCACGCTGCCCACAGCGTGAGCACATTGCGCACCGTGGACAGGGATTCGGTCGGCGCCCAGATCACCGCCGCCGCTCCCACCGCGGCAAGCAGCCAGAGTCCGCCTTCGACACGCGGCAGACGCCGCTCGCAGAATCGCGCCATGGATAACATGTACGCGACGCTGTAGACCAGCAGCGCGACGGTGTTCGCACGCTCCCAGGCGTCGGTACTCGCGAACGGCCAGGTGGTAGTCGCCACCTGGTTCAGCGCCACGCACCACCAGGCCAGCGACATCAGGCTGAACCATCCGTAAGCCGCTTCCTGCCGACGCATCACCCAGAGCGAAAAGAAGAGGCAGCCAAGCGCGACGGTGACGGCAAGGCTGATCAGTTGCAGATCGTGCCGCAGCCAGTACGCGCGATCGTATGCGGGCCGCAGGTGTTCAGGGGCGGCGATCGATACGGGCCCGAGGCCAGGCTGGTAGGCCGACAACCCCGAGACGCGAACCAGCAGCGTGTTGGCGCCCTCTCGCAGCAGCGCGGCAGGCAGCAACTGGTAGCGCGGGGTATTCCAGGCACGCGTGAGCGGTTCGACCAGGCTCGTGTCGCGCATCAACAGGCTGCCATTGAGATAGACCGCGCCAGCCATGTTCAGGTAGTCGAGCAGCAGCGCCACGGGCTGGCGCGGGTCAGAGCCCTGCCAGCTCAGGCGATACCAGACCACACCGTCGAAGCCGGGCCAGCGCGTGGACCAGATGTCCGGCAACGACACGGGCACCCAGCCCGTGGCGGGCGGGCCATCGTCCTGCCAGGTCGACTGTGCGGCTTCGATTCGGGTAAAGGTGACGGCCTCCGATTGCGCCCGGGCGCTGGCTGCGCCGGCAAGCAGCATGACGCCGCAGATCAGCGCAATAAGCCAGAGGCACGCGCCTCGAAGACTGCCTGGGTGCGGGAGTGAACTGCCAGTTTCTTGTATGTGTTTCTGATATGGCATTCGACCGTCAACTTTGATAAGGACAGCACCTCCGCAATTTCCCGATTGGTCAGACCCTTGCTTACCAGCGAGAGGATTTCTATTTCTCGCGCGCTCAGTGGCGACGCACCGACCATTGGCTCGGCCTGGACTTCCGCGCCGCCAGCCAGCGGCGCCATCTTGCCAGCCAGATCGAGAATGCGCCTGGCCACGAAGGGGTCGATCGGCGCACCACCCCGCAGCGCGCTGCGAATCGACAGGATGATCTCGACGTCGTCGCGCTCCTTGAGCAGGTAGCCGGTAGCACCGGCCTGCAGCGCGCTTACGATGACCCGTTCCGTATTCCACGTGGAGATTACCAAAATTGGCAAGGCCGGGTCTTGCTCGTGCATCACCCGAATGAGGTCGATACCGTTGCCGTCGGGCAACCCCACGTCAACCAGCGCCATGGCGAACGGCTGCGTGGCCAGCAACGTGTTGGCAGCCTCGAGGCTGCCGGCAAACCATATGGCGTCGTCGCTATAACCCAGTGCGGCCAGGATCGTGCGTAGCCTGGACTGCATCGGCGGCTCGTCTTCAACGACCAGCAGGGGCGCTGGCAATACCGATTCAGCCGTGTCGGGCAAGGGTTGGATCATGGGGTGACAGTGGTGGGGGCGCGGCCTGAGTGTAGCCGTACTACCGCCGGGCTTGGCGAACGCCCGGACGATTCCGGACGAGGTCATGCCAGCCTGCCAGAAACGGGCCGTATGTGGCATCCCCGATTACAGGTAGCCGGGGATACCGGCGATGCGGCGTCAAGAGGCTTCGGAACCCTCGGCGGGGCCTTCAGCGGAGCCCGCCGCCCCGCCCGCCGCCTGCACCCGCGCCAGCGCCGCGCTGACCTCGCCATAGAACTGCCCCAGCGCGGCGGCATGCAGGTTCTGCGGCTGCAGCGCGGGCCACAGCAGGGCGATCATGTCTTGCGTGGTGCGGTCAATGTCGACCGGGCGGCCGCTCACGATGGCATCCCAGAGAATGTGCTCCATCGGGCCCAGGATGGCCGAACGCATCAGCCGCAACGGCATGTCGGCCCGGATCTCCCCACCCGCCTGCGCGGCAGCCAGCAGCGCCATCAGCGGCGCCGTGTAGCGCCGTTGCAACGGCACGAACACCTCGTCGAGCCCCTGCCCCTTGGCGCGCCCTTCCGACAGCACCAGCGCGCACAGGCCGGTGCCATGGATCAGGAACAGCCGCAGGTGCGTGCCGATAAAGAACTCCAGTTGCGCCCGGGCGGTGCCCTCGCGCGGCATGCCGCCCTCCATCGCCGCGATGATCTCGTCGTACCAGTCCTGGATCACGCGGACACACAGGTCCCGCTTGCTGTGGAAGTACGTGAAGATCGTGCCCTCGGAAATCCCCAGGCGCTGCGCGATCTCGGTCGTGGTCGCCCGCTCGTAGCCAAGCGCCGAGAACACTTCGCGGCCCACGCGCAGGATGTCGCGAATACGCTGCTCCGCCTTGGCGCCTGCCGGGATACGACGCTGATTCACGATCTGCTGCATTTGCGGTCCCTGTTGCGTAACCTGAACGGTGATGGCCCGGAATTATAGGGCGCGAGCGGCGCTCGGCACGCCTGTCCGACCGCGTTCGCCCGAAAGTTGAATACCACTCAAATTTCGTTTGCCCTTTGACTCAGCAGAGTATACAGTCTCCGCATCGTATTCCTAATATAACGCTCAATAGGCTTGATTTCCTGAGATTGAGTATTACTCAATTCACGGCGATCCGGCCGCGACAGGAGACAGGTATGGCGATGCAACCGGGAACCTCCCTGCCCATTGGGGGGCTGTCTTACGTGAAAGGGGCCGACACCCCACCACTCAGCGAACTGACGGTGCCTGCGCTGCTGGCGAACACTGCTGCGCTCCATGGCAGCCGGCCGGCGGTGGTATTCCGGGAGCAGAACATCCGCTGGACCTGGAATGAATTCAGCGCCGAAGTGGACAGGATGGCCGCCGGCCTCCACGCGCTGGGCCTGCGCAAGGGCGACCGGGTCGGCATCTGGTCCCCTAACCGCTTCGAGTGGCTGCTGACGCAGTTTGCAACGGCCCGGGTTGGCCTGGTCATGGTCAACATCAACCCGGCGTACCGCCTTGCGGAACTCGAATACGCGCTGAACAAGGTTGGCTGCAAGGCGATCATCGCGCCGGAAGCATTCAAGACCTCGCGCTACCTGGACATGCTGGCAACACTGGCCCCCGAGTTGGCCAAAGCCGAACCGGGCGCGCTGTACGCCGCCCGGCTGCCGCTGCTGCGCTGGGTTATCCGCATGGAAGACGTGCCGACGCCCGGCATGCTGACCTTCCGCGAATTGCTGGCGCGCGGCGCAAACGTGCCAAAGACTGCGCTCGACGAGATCACCGCCGGACTCGACGCGCGCGACCCCATCAATATCCAGTTCACCAGCGGCACCACCGGCGCGCCCAAGGGCGCCACGCTCACGCACCGCAACATCGTCAACAACGGCCGTTCGATCGCGGGCGCGATGCGCTTTTCCGAACAGGACAAGCTCTGCATTCCGGTGCCGTTCTACCACTGCTTCGGCATGGTGCTGGGCGTGCTGGCCTGCGTGTCCACCGGGGCCAGCATGGTGTTCCCGGGCGAGGCATTCCACCCGGGCGCCACGATGGCCGCCGTCAGCGAGGAACGCTGCACGGCCCTGCATGGCGTGCCGACCATGTTCATCGCGCAACTCGACGACCCCGACTTCTCGAAGTACGACTTTTCCAGCCTGCGCACCGGCATCATGGCCGGCGCGCCCTGCCCGGTGGAAGTCATGAAGCGCGTCATGGCGGACATGCACCTGGCCGAGATCACCATCGCCTATGGCATGACCGAAACCAGCCCGGTGTCGTTCCAGAGCGCCACCGACGATCCGATCGACAAGCGGGTGTCGACGGTCGGCCGCGTGCAGCCTCACCTCGAATGCAAGGTAGTCGACGTGGATGGCCAGACGCTGCCCATCGGCGCCACCGGTGAACTCTGCACGCGCGGCTACTCGGTGATGCTTGGCTACTGGGACGACGAGGAACGCACGCGCGAGGCAATCCGCGACGGCTGGATGCACACCGGCGACCTGGCCACGATCGACGAAGAGGGCTACTGCAACATCGTCGGCCGCGTGAAGGACATGCTGATCCGTGGCGGCGAGAACGTCTACCCGCGCGAGATCGAGGAATTCCTGTTCCGGCACCCGAAAGTCCAGTCCGTGCAGGTCTTCGGTGTGCCCGACGAGAAGTACGGCGAGGAAGTCTGCGCCTGGATCGTCCTGAAGCCGGGTCAGAGCGCCACCGACGAGGAAATCCGGAATTACTGCCGCGACCAGATTGCCCACTACAAGATCCCCCGTTACATTCGCTTTGTAGACGAGATGCCCATGACGATCACCGGCAAGGTGCAGAAGTTCGTCATGCGGGACCAGATGACCCAGGAACTCGGAATCAGCCCCAAGGCCAAGTGAAGCCATGCCAACCATAGAAACCAAACTCAACGCCCGCTCGGAGTCCTTCAAGGCCAATGCGGAGACGATGCAGGCGCTCGTGGCCGATCTCCGGCAGAAGATCACGAAGCTGGCCGAAGGCGGTGGCGAGGCCGCGCGCGACAAGCACCTGTCGCGCGGCAAGCTGCTGCCGCGCGACCGGGTGCAGCAACTGCTCGACCCGGGCACGCCGTTCCTGGAACTGTCGCAACTGGCCGCGTACGGCATGTACGACGATGCGGCGCCCGGCGCGGGCATCATCACCGGCATCGGTCGCGTGGCAGGCCAGGAATGCGTGATCGTCTGCAACGACGCCACGGTCAAGGGCGGCACGTACTACCCGATGACGGTCAAGAAACACGTACGCGCGCAGGAGATCGCCGAGCAGAACAACCTGCCATGCATCTACCTGGTGGATTCCGGCGGCGCGAACCTGCCGAACCAGGACGAGGTGTTCCCCGACCGCGACCACTTTGGCCGCATCTTCTACAACCAGGCCAACCTGTCGGCGCAAGGCATTCCGCAGATCGCCGTGGTGATGGGCTCGTGCACGGCCGGCGGCGCGTATGTGCCGGCGATGAGCGACGAGTCGATCATCGTCAAGAACCAGGGCACGATCTTCCTGGGCGGCCCGCCGCTGGTGAAGGCAGCCACCGGCGAGGAAGTGACCGCCGAGGACCTGGGCGGCGCCGACGTGCATACCCGCCTCTCGGGCGTGGCGGACTACTTCGCGCAGAACGATCATCACGCGCTCTCGCTGGCGCGCAATATCGTGCAGCACCTGAACCGCCGCAAGCCGGATCAGATCCGCCTGCACGAGCCGGCCGAGCCGCTGTATCCGCCCGAAGAACTGTACGGCGTGATCCCGACCGACACGCGCAAGCCGTACGACGTGCGCGAGGTCATCGCCCGCATTGTCGACGGCTCCGAGTTTGACGAATTCAAGGCCCGCTACGGCACCACGCTGGTCTGCGGCTTCGCGCGGATCTGGGGCTACCCGGTCGGCATCGTCGCCAACAACGGCATCCTGTTCTCGGAGTCGGCGCTGAAGGGTTCACACTTCATCGAGCTGTGCTGCCAGCGCAAGATCCCGCTGGTGTTCCTGCAGAACATCACCGGCTTCATGGTCGGCCGCAAGTACGAGAACGAGGGCATCGCGCGCAATGGCGCCAAGATGGTGACGGCGGTGGCCACGGCACAAGTGCCGAAGTTCACGGTGATCATCGGCGGCTCGTTCGGTGCGGGCAACTACGGCATGTGCGGACGCGCGTATTCGCCGCGCTTCCTGTGGATGTGGCCGAACGCGCGGATCTCCGTGATGGGCGGCGAGCAGGCCGCCAGTGTGCTGGCGACGGTGCGCCGCGATGGCATCGAGACCAAGGGCGGCCAGTGGAGCCCGCAGGAGGAAGAAGCCTTCAAGGCACCGATCCGCGACCAGTACGAACTGCAGGGACATCCGTACTACGCCAGCGCGCGGCTCTGGGACGATGGCGTCATCGATCCCGCGCAGACGCGCACCGTGCTCGGCCTGGGCCTGTCCGCCAGCCTCAACGCCCCGATTGGCGACATGAAGTTCGGCGTGTTCCGCATGTAAGGGGAAAACAATAATGTTCACGAAGATCCTGATTGCGAACCGTGGCGAGATCGCCTGCCGTGTGGCGGCCACCTGCCGCCGCCTCGGCATCCGCACCGTGGCCGTCTACTCCGACGCCGACGCCAACGCGCGACACGTCGCCTTCTGCGACGAGGCCGTGCATATTGGTGGCGCCGCCGCGCGGGACAGCTACCTGCGCGCGGACCACATCATCGAAATGGCGAAGGAGACCGGCGCCCAGGCGATCCACCCTGGCTACGGCTTCCTGTCCGAGAACGAGGACTTCGCGCGCGCCTGCGCCGAAGCCGGCCTCGTGTTCATCGGCCCGCCGGCCTCTGCAATCCACGCGATGGGCAGCAAGAGCGCCGCCAAGCAACTGATGGAAAAGGCCGCGGTACCGCTGGTGCCCGGCTATCACGGCGAAGACCAGGACGCCGCCCTGCTGCGGCGCGAGGCCGACCGTATCGGCTACCCGGTGCTGCTCAAGGCCAGCGCGGGCGGTGGCGGCAAGGGCATGCGCGTGGTGGAAGCTGGTGATGGCTTCGACGCCGCGCTGGCCTCGGTGAAGCGCGAGGCGTCGGCCAGCTTTGGCGACGACAAGGTGCTGGTGGAGAAATACCTGACCCGGCCGCGCCATATCGAGATCCAGGTCTTTGCCGATTCGCACGGCAACTGCGTCTACCTGTTCGAGCGTGACTGCTCGGTGCAACGTCGCCACCAGAAGGTGCTGGAAGAAGCGCCAGCGCCAGGCATGACCGAGGAACGCCGCCGCGCGATGGGCGAGGCGGCGGTGGCCGCGGCGCGCGCGGTGGGTTACGTGGGTGCGGGCACCGTCGAGTTCATCGCCAACCAGGACGGCTCGTTCTACTTCATGGAGATGAACACGCGCCTGCAGGTGGAGCATCCGGTCACCGAGATGATCACCGGCCAGGATCTGGTGGAGTGGCAACTGCGCGTCGCGGCCGGCGAGGCGCTGCCGCTGGCGCAGGAGCAACTGGCCATCCACGGTCATTCGCTGGAAGCGCGCATCTACGCCGAGAACCCAGACAAGCAGTTCCTGCCGTCCACGGGCACGCTGCGCTTCCTGCGCACGCCGCCCGCGGTGCAGTTCATGCGCGGCGGCGATGCCAACGCACCGGCTGCGGTCCGCATCGACGCGGGAGTGCGCGAAGGCGACACGATCAGCCCGTACTACGACCCGATGATCGCCAAGCTGATCGTCTGGGGCCGCGACCGCGACCAGGCACTGGCGCGCATGGCCCAGGCACTGGCCGGGTATCACGTGGTGGGGCTGTCGACCAACGTCGCCTTCCTGCAGCGGCTGGTGAAATCGGAGGCTTTCCGTACCGCCGACCTCGACACCGGCCTGATCGAACGCAACCAGACAGTACTGTTCCCGCCGCAGAAGACGGCTGGCATCGAAGCGATCGCGCTGGCGATGGCGGCACTGCTCGAACGCGAGACGCGCACACGCCGCATCGACGAGGCGGACCGCCACTCGCCGTGGACCCACGCGGGCGGCTGGCGACTGAACGGCCGCGACGTGCGCACGTTGCACTTCCACGGCGGCGGCCACAAGCTCGAGGCCGTGCTGAAGGGCAACGCCAGCGACACCAGCAAGAACACACTGATCTACGCCGACCAGGCCGCGCCGTTCGCGTACACGTTCAATGCCGACGATATCCGCGTCGACCTTGGCACGCGCCGCACGCACGGCCAGGTGCACGTGGAAGGCGACACGTTCCACGTCTTCCACGACGGCCGCCATACGGTGCTGGAGTGGCTCGACCCGCTTGCGCACGCCAGCGAGAGTGAAGGCGAAGGCGGCAAGCTGACCGCGCCGATGCCGGGCAAGGTGATCGCCGTGATGGTCGAGGCCGGCAGCAAGGTCACGCGCGGCACGCCGCTGCTGGTGATGGAAGCGATGAAGATGGAACACACGATCACCGCGCCGGCCGATGGCGTGGTGAGCGAGGTGCTCTACGGCGTGGGCGAACAGGTGAGCGAGGGCGCGCAACTGCTGGCATTCGCCTTGGCGGAGGCAGCGGCCTAAGACGCTGTTTCAACATGAAGCGAAGCGGTTCTGGCTAGACGCGGGGCCGCAGACAGTACAAGTCGTACCGCAAGGCCCTGCAACGACGCCAGAATCGTTTTGAAATGGCTTATAACTGTTTTGGCTCCCCTCCCCCGCTGTGCGGGAGAGGGGCAGCGCATCACATCGGCCTGGCGTGACAAACAGGCTCTGGAGACCCCCATGACAATCCCCCAATACGTAAAGATCGTCGAAGTCGGCCCGCGCGACGGGCTGCAGAACGAAAAGGCGATGGTGCCCACCGACGTCAAGGTGGCGCTGATCAACCGGCTGACCGACGCGGGCTTCGTCAACATCGAGGCCGCATCGTTCGTCTCGCCGAAGTGGGTGCCGCAGATGGCTGACGGCGCCGACGTGATGGCCCGCATTACGCGGCGCCCCGGCACGCTGTACTCGGTGCTGACGCCGAACATGAAGGGCTTCGAGGGCGCCGTCGCCGCCGGTGCCGACGAGGTGGTGATCTTCGGCGCGGCCAGCGAGGCCTTCTCGCAGAAGAACATCAACTGCTCGATCGCCGAGTCGATCGCCCGCTTCGAACCGGTGGCTGCTGCCGCGAAGGAAGCCGGCGTGCGGCTGCGCGGCAGCATCTCGTGCGCGCTCGGCTGCCCGTACCAGGGCGAGGTATCGGTGCATGCCGTGGTGGACGTCGTGCGCCGCCTGCGCGAACTCGGCTGCGACGAGATCGACATCGCCGACACGATCGGTGTGGGCACGCCTACCCGGGTGCAGGAAGTCATGCGCGCCGCAGCGGCCGAGTTTTCGATCGACCGCCTGTCCGGCCATTTCCATGACACCTACGGCCAGGCGCTGTCGAACATCCTGGCCAGTCTGGAGGTCGGCATCGCCATCTTCCACGCGTCCGTGGCCGGCCTGGGTGGCTGCCCCTACGCGAAAGGCGCCACCGGCAACGTGGCCACCGAAGACGTGCTGTACATGCTGCACGGCATGGGCCTGCACACCGGCATCGAACTCGATGACGTGGTGCGTGCCGGCGATTTCATCTCGCAGGCCATCGGCCGCGCCAACAGCTCGCGCGTTGGCCGGGCGTTGCTGACGAAGTGGGCCTCTCAGGCGGGCGAGGCGACCTGCGCGTAACCTGACCACTGACACGCCGTCCTTGCGGCGGCCGTGATCGCGCCTAGACTCAGGTTCTGTGAAGTCCGCTCGGAAACAGAACCATGAGACGACAACGGCGGCCGCACCCCTGCCCCCTGCTGTCCAGGCGCCAGTCATCTGGCGCCGCCACGCTGCCCATCCCCGGGTGGCTGCTGACGTACCGGAAGGAATGGCTGGCGCCCGACGTCATTGCCGGGCTGACCGCCGCCGCCGTGGTCATCCCCAAGGCCCTGGCCTACGCCACCATCGCGGGCCTGCCTGTCGAGGTCGGCCTGTACACCGTGTTCGCCCCGATGCTGATCTACGCGCTGCTCGGCAGTTCGCGCACGCTTAGCGTCAGCACCACCACGACACTGGCAATCCTCGTGGCCGCCGCATTCCGGCATGTGGGCCCATCGCCCAGCGCCGAAACGCTGATCACGGCCTCGGCCACGCTGACCTTCCTGGTCGGCGCCGTGCTGCTGGTGGCCCGGCTGTTGAGGCTGGGCTTCGTGGCCGACTTCATCTCCGAGCCGGTACTGATCGGCTTCAAGGCGGGCATCGGGCTGGTCATCGTGGTGGACCAGATCCCGAAACTGCTCGGGATGCATTTCCCGAAAGGCCCGTTTTTCCACAACGTGCTGGCGATCATCCAGAACATTCCGCACGCATCCGTCGCCACGGCCGCGGTCGGCATCCTTATGGTCCTGCTGCTGTTGGGCATGGAGCACCGGTTTCCACGTGCCCCGGCGCCATTGATCGCGGTGGCCGTGGGCATCATCGGCGTATGGCTGCTGAATCTGACCGCGCATGGGGTAGCCATCGTCGGCGCGGTGCCAACCGGCCTGCCGCCGGTCACCGTGCCTGACCCGACGATGATGGAACGGCTGTGGCCCGAAGCGCTGGGTATCGCGCTGATGAGCTTCACGGAAACCATCGCCGCGGGGCGCGCGTTCACCCAGGTTGGCGAGCACGCGCCTGCCGCGAACCGCGAGTTGACGGCCACCGGACTGGCCAACCTCGGCGGCGCGTTCCTCGGCGCGATGGCCGCCGGCGGCGGCACAACGCAGACCGCCGTCAACCGGCTCTCGGGGGCGCGCTCGCAACTGGCCGGCCTGGTCACCGCGCTGGCCTCGCTTGGCACGATGCTGCTGCTCGCCCCGCTGGTCGGCCGTTTGCCGGAAGCCACGCTGGCCGCGGTGGTCATCGTCTACTCCGTCTCTCTGATCAAACCCGCCGAATTTCTGGCGATCCTCGGCATCCGCCGCACCGAGTTCATCTGGGCGCTGGTCGCCCTGGCTGGCGTGGTGGCCCTGGGCACGCTGCAAGGCATCGTCGTGGCGATCGTCGTATCGATGCTGGCCCTGGCCTATCAGACCTCCGATCCGCCGGTCTACAAGCTGGCGCGCAAGCCCGGCACCAACGTATTCCGTCCGCAATCGGACGCACACCCGCACGACGAGACCGTGCCCGGCCTGCTGATGCTGCGGCCCGAGGGGCGCGTCTACTTCGTCAACGCGCGGCGTATCGGTCACAAACTTCGGCCAATGATCCTGCACGACAAGCCGAAGGTGGTCGCGCTCGACCTGACCGCGGTCTCTGACATGGAGTACACGGCACTGCACATGCTGACCGATGCCGAACGAGTGCTGCGCGAGGAGGATGGCGTCATGCTCTGGCTGATCGGGATGAATCCCGACGTCCTAGACATGGTCCGGCGCTCGGCGCTGGGCCAGACCCTGACGCATGAGCGGATGTTCTTCACGATGGACCTGGCCGCGGTCCGGTTCCAGACGGAACACGCCGATGCCGTGTGGGGGCCCGTGACACAGCCAGGCACGCCGCCGCCCGAGTCCCGCCCACCCGGTTAAACTCCTGCCTGGTGGATTTCCCCGTCCGCCCTGTCGGCGCCAGACGGAGGCATCGCGACGTATTCGCGGCCTACCTCCGCCCGGCGCTGCCGATCGTTCCCCTCCCGGCACCGCCATCATGTCGAGACTCGTTTCCGGGCCGCGCTGCGCACCGCTGCGCTGGCTGCCCTTGTTTTGCCTGCTCATTGCGGGCCTGTTCCAGCAGGCTTACGCCGAGTGCAGCGCCAGCCACACCTCCGCCGCCGATGCCGCACGACCGCGCATCGGCCTGGTGCTGTCCGGCGGCGGCGCGCGCGGTTATGCCCACATTGGCGTGCTCAAGGCACTGGAACAGATGCACGTGCCAATCGATTGCATTGCGGCGACCAGCATGGGGGCGGTGGTCGGCGGACTGTATGCGAGCGGGATTCCGGCAAACGAACTCGACACCCGGCTGTCGCAGATCAACCTGAGCGACATCGTCTTCGACCGTAACGAACGCGCGCACCTGCCGCAGACGCTGCGCGAGGACAGTTTCGAATACCCGATCGGCCTCTCGGTCGGCTATGGCGACGGCAAGGTCAAGCTGCCCGGCGGGCTGGTGCAGGGCAACCGGCTGCTGGCACTGCTGCAGGACTGGACGGCGCCGTGGCCCGGCGATATCGATTTCGACAAACTGCCCATTCCATTCCGCACCATCGCCACGGACCTCAGCTCGGGTGCGCCCGTGGTGCTCGAGAAAGGGTCGTTGCCGCGTGCGATCCGCGCCAGCGCGGCCGTGCCGGGCCTGTTCGCGCCGTTCAAGGTGGATGGGCGCACGCTGGTGGACGGTGGCCTGGTCAGCAACCTGCCTGTGCAGATGGCGCGCGACATGGGCGCCGATATCGTCATCGCGGTCAATGTGGCCTCGCCACTCGACGACCCCTCCAACCTCGATTCGCCAGCGGCCGTCACCCAGCAGATGGTGACGATCCTGATGAACCAGAACCTCGCCGCGCAAAAGGCATTGCTGGGGCAGCGGGATGTGCTGCTGGAACCCGATCTCGGCGATCTGTCGTTCACCGACTTCTCCAATGCGCGCCGTGGCGTGCAGCTTGGCTACACGGCGGCTGAAGGCATCGCGCCACGGCTTGCCGCGCTGGCCTTGCCGCCCGACGCTTGGGACCAGTACATCGCCGCCCGGGAGACGCATAGCGCGCGATTCGAGCCCAAGCGCATCGACGCGATCGAGATCCATGCCTCGGGGCGCATTCCGCCCGCCTACATCAAGCAGTATCTGCGAACGCGCGAAGGCGACACCTATGACGCCGAAGCGATCAACCGCGACCTCTCGCAGCTCTCCACCACCGGCAACTTCGAAAGCGTGACGCAGGATGTGGTTACCGAGAACGGCCGGTCCGTGCTCAAGATCGACGCGCAGGAGAAATCATGGGGGCCGCAGTTCCTGCTGTTCGGCTTCGGCATGTCCACGACGTTCGACGGCAAGGGCGCGTTCAACCTGCAACTGGGTCACCGCTATCCGTGGCTGACGCAAAGCGGTCTGGAATGGCGCAACGACATCGTGCTGGGCAGCACCCAGGCCAAGTGGCACACGGAGCTTCGCCAACCGGTGCTGGACCGGCTGGGCTTCTATATCGCGCCATACCTCGAATACGGCCGCAAGCACGTCGACATCTACCCCGACAGCAGCCCCACCCGCAGCACCACGCCGCTCACCGCCGTGCGCGTGGACACGGCGCTGGCAGGCGTCGACCTCGGGTTGCCGATCGGCAGGCTGGGCGAGTTCCGGGTCGGCGCGAACTATCAGCAGGTCCGCTATTACTCTGACTATCTGATTGGCGCGGCAAGCAACGGCAAGTTCAGTGCCTCGGTGCAGCAGCCGGTGGTGCGGGCGGAACTGACGATCGACCAGCTCGATGACCCGCTCTTTCCGCGCAAGGGCTACTACTTCAATGCGGTGAACCAGCTATCGTTCGGCGGCACGGACAACAGCTTCGACGACGTCCACGGCAAGGCCCTGTGGGCGGGCAGCTACGGGCGCCATACGCTGAACCTGGCGGCCGAGGGGGCGATGACCTACAACGACCACCGCACCTCCGGCAGCGTCAGTGGCGGGCTGGGATTCACGCTGGGTGGATTCCAGCGCCTGTCAGCCTATGCGCCGGACCAGTTCTCGGGCAACTACCTGCTCTACGGCCGCATCACGTACCTGAACGATCTGCGTGAATTCGTGCTGCCGGGGCTGCGCACAACGGTGTTCGGCTCCAGCCTCGAAGTGGGCGACGTCTGGCTCAGGCGCCGCAACTTCGGCAGCGGACCCTACAAGTCCAGCGCCAGCCTGTTCATCGGCGGCAACAGCGTGATCGGCCCGCTCTACTTTGGCGTCGCGGCGGCGCCGCAGGGTGTGTGGAATATCTACCTGCAGCTGGGCCGCGTGTTCTAGCCCGCCTGGCGGACCAGCGGCGCATCGCTGTCCGCCGCCGATTCGGGACGATATTCGACCGCGCGGATGCGGCCGTTGGCCAGCCGTAGCGTCTGCGTGCCACGGCCATCCATTGGCTGACCGTCGAACCGGTACGACGCCGCGATGTCGATTTCCACCGTCTGGCCGTCGATGCGCGGCGCGCCGGCCACCTCGATCCGCACGGTATCGCCGGCCAGTTGCGCCACGCGCTGGAACAAGCCAATCACGGCATCCCGGTCTGCATAGACCCCTGCCAGCGGGTGCTCACCCAGATGGCGCCATTCGATGACCGGATCGAGCAGCGGATAGACGGCCTCGAAATGCCGCGTGGTCAGCGCGGAGAGATACTCGCCCACCAGCGTGGCGACGGCTTCCTCCGCCATCGGCACCTCCACGGACCGACGCGCGCGGGGTCTGCCAGCGGACGCCTCCAGCCCCAGGAACTCGAGCACGCTGGCGATGACCTGCTCGCGATCGTTATCCACGCAGATCATGTGATAGCTGTTCTCGAGCACCACACCCCGCACCTGCGGCACCGCGCCGAGCAGGAAATCGTACGAGCGCAGCGTGGTCAGCTCGTCCTCGCGCGCGTTGACGACCAGCGTCGGGCAAGGCACGCGGTGCGCGCTGTCCAGCACCCAGCGGCGCAGACGGTCCACCTGCCGGATGCAGGTCAACGGCACCCAGCGATAGTGGAAGTTGTCGCCGCGCTCGAACTTGGCCTTGACGATGGCGCGCACCAGGTCGTTCTTGATGCCGAACGGCTCGTTCTCCTCTACCTTGATGCGCGTGGGCAGCCCCGGCAGGTGATAGACCACGTGCCGCAGCCAGCGGTAGGACGGTGTGGACCAACCATCGATATAGACCGGGGCAGCCAGCGCCACCAGTTGGCCCTTGCGATGCTGGCGCCGCGCGACCAGTTCCAGCGCGAGCAGCGCTCCCATGCACATGCCGATGACATGGAACGTGTCGTACTGGCCGACCAGTTCGTCGTAGGACTGGGTCACCACGTCCATCCACTGCTCCGCCACCACGGGCAACAGGTCCTCGGGCACGCCGCCATGACCGGGCAGCGTGACGGCGTGCGTCTCCACGCCCGCGCGGCGCAGCACCTTGTGCATCGGCCCGAGGTCGTACTGGGTACCGCCCAATCCGTGAATCAGCAGGGCTCCGGTGCGTGGAGCCTGTTGCGTTGTCATGCTGCGCGCCGCCCTTCCGTGTCGTGGGAGGCGATCACGCGCCATGCGCCGGCAATCAACGCGACGGAATCGTCGCCGTCGAGCAGCGGGCCACTCATGTCGACGATCGTCGTGGTGGCGCCCGCCGGCAGCAAGAGCCGGAACGTCAGGTCGCCGCGCATCTCGCCATCACATTCGCGCAACCAGCGGCGGCGCACCTCGGCGCGGTCGTCCGGATGCACGCGGGCCAGGACATCGTCGAGCGTGGACAACGCCGAGTCGTGCAGGCCCAGCGCGCGTTCCACGCTGCCGCTCCAGCGCAGCCGCCCGCTATGTGGGTCAAGTCGGTAGACGAGTTGCCCACTGGCAGCCAGCGCGAGTTCCACGTCGTTCTGGCGTGCGGCGGCCTGCGCGTTCGTCTGCTCGCGCGCCGTTCGCAGCGTGTTGATCAGCAGCGTCAGCAGCGCGGCTACGGCCAGGTAAAGCTGCGCGATCAACAGAGAGTCACCGTGGTACAGCGCGGTTTCGGCAAACGGGCCGTCGCCCTGGGCGGTATTGACCAGCACTAGCACGGTCAGCAACGCCACGGCGACCGATCCGCCACGCCCACCCAGCAGCAACGCCACGATGGCCACGAAGAACAACGGGATATAGGTCAGCGCATAGGCCACGCCGAGCGAGAGCTGCGCAAGCCGCGTGCCGTCGAACACCAGCGCGGCGGTCGCCAGCACACATGCCAGCGCGGCCAGGCCGAAGAAGAACTCGCCGGGCTGGCGGCCGCCCGAACGCGCGGCGCGAAAACGCGCCCATCCGGCGAAGACCGGCGTGACGATCAGCACCCCGACGAAGTCCGCCGCGGCCCACACCTTGGCGGTAGCCCAGAACGGCACATCAAGGAACAGCCAGAACCAGCCCGCGCCGATGACCGCCCCGCCGACACTGGCGATCACGCCGGCCAGCAGCAACCCGCGCAGGAACGCCAGCCCTTCCAGCGAGAACTTGGTCAGATGGATCACGGCCACGGCCAGCGCTGCGAAGCCGATCTCGTCGAGCGAGAACAGCAGCATCCGGAACGCATCGCGCCCTTCCACCATGCCCAGCAGCATCTGGGCCACCAGGAACGCCAGGCCGAGCCCGAGCCAGCGGCGCATCGGCGCCAGCATGAAAGCGGCCACGGTCACGCCGGCCGGCAGCCAGATGTAGCCGGCGGCCGTGAACGGCCCATTGAATTTGTGCGAAAAGTATCCGAGGACGAAATACAGGATTGCCCAGAGCGGCAATGTGACGGCCCGGTTGGTGAGATTCACTGTGATGTTCCCGATTCAGTATGACTGACTATCACCATGATCTGAACGGCAAGACGAGGCCCGCCGTTGACCTGGGCCGCCAGAAGTGTGGCGGATTGTACACAGCAGGGTCAGACGAGACCCCGCTGCGGTGTCAATTCATGCCGCTGGCGTCGACGTAGCCGAGCGCCTCGCGCACAGCCACACGGGCCTTGAGCGTATAACAGACGCGGCGGTCGCGAATCGCCAGGGCCAGAATCTCGCCCTGGGTCATTTCCTGGAAGTGGTGCGCAGCGTGGCGCAGCGTCAGGCCGGCCAGTTCGGCCAGCTCCGCCGCGGACATGCCTTCCTCGCCCGCATCGAGCAGGGCGCGGCAGATCGTGACGCGGACGGGAGCCGTCAGCAGTGCCAAGACGAGGGCGCTTTCCTGAGTCTCCATGGTCTACCCCTTTTCTCTAACCCTTTCGTTGTTGTGACAGGCCGCCGGCCACGAATTGCGGCCTCCCGCCTATCTTCTACGCTGCACATCGTGGCAGCGCAATAGGAGATTGGATGGAGGGCCACGCAAGGGCCCGAGGCTTGACGCGCGAGTCACATCGTGAACCTGAAATAAACGGTAATAAGGCGGTCATATCTCACATGACAGCCACCGACTATGCTTGTCGAGTCAAGCGACCAATGTCACGCATGTCTGCTTCGCCTCCTCCCCGCCGGCGGCCATTGGCCATCGCCCTGTACGTCGTCATCGCCATCGTGGTGGTCTGGCTGGTTGCCAGGCCATTGGGACGATGGCTGTTCCCGCCCAAGGCCGCGCAGGCGAACCCGGCCATCGTAGTGACCACCGCCGCGGCGCAGGGCGAGGACGTGGACATTGGCCTGACTGGCGTCGGCACAGTCCAGGCCATGCAGACTGTGACGGTCAAGCCACGCGTGGATGGGCAGCTCGAGCGCGTTGGCTTCGTCGAAGGCCAGGACGTCAAGGAAGGTCAGGTGCTGGCGCAGATCGACCCGCGCACGTTCCAGGCGCAATTGCAGCAGGCGCAGGCTACCAAGGCGCGCGACGAGGCGCAGCTTGCCAACGCCCGCCTGGACCTGAAGCGCTACGAGGAACTGATCAAGGTCGACTCGACCACGCGCCAGACACTCGACACCCAGCGCGCGCTGGTCGACCAGCTTGCCGCCGCCGTGCGCAATGACGAAGCGCAGATCGCGCTGGACAAGGTGCAGCTCGATTTCACGACCATCACGGCGCCGCTCTCCGGCCGTGTCGGCGCCCGGCTGGTCGACCCCGGCAATATCGTCCATGCCACCGACACCACCGGCCTCGTCGTGATCCGCCAGATCGACCCGATCGACGTCGTCTTCACGCTACCCGACGACGCCTTCGGCCGCATCAACCGCGCGATGCAGGCCAGCCAGTCGCCACTGGTAGTGTTCGCCCACGAGCGCGGCACCGATGCCGACCTCGGGCACGGCGGCCTGATCCTGCTGAACAACACGATCGACACCACCAGCGGCACCATCCAGCTCAAGGCGCGCTTTCCGAATCCGAAGCACCTGCTGTGGCCGGGCCAGTACGTCAACGCCCGGCTCGTGCTGGGCCAGCGTGACCGCGCAGTGGTCATTCCGGCGTCAGCGGTGCAACGTAACGATGCCGGCACCTACGTCTATGCCGTGCAGGCGGACCAGACCGTGAAGCTGCAGCCGGTGGAGGTAGCGGAACTCCAGGGCGCGCGGGCCGTGATCGCCAAGGGCGTCCAGGCCGGGGAGCGCGTGGTGGCAGATGGCCAATACAAGCTCAAGCCCGGCGCGTTGATCGCCGAGGCGCCCGCGCGGCCAGGCGCCGCACCGACTGGCGGGTCGGCCGCCGAATCCACTGCCGGCACCCCCCCTGCTGTCGCCGCCAGCGCCACGGCCGCCGCGCGCCAGTGAGCCTTCCGATGAGCCACCCATGAGTATTTCGGCCACCTTCATCAAGCGGCCGATCGGCACCTCGCTGCTGGCGCTCGCGTTGCTGCTCGTTGGCCTGGCCGCGTGGCCGCTGCTGCCGATCGCCCCGCTGCCGCAGGTGGACTTTCCGACGATCCAGGTCACGGTCAACCTGCCGGGCGCCAATCCCGAGACGATGGCGTCGAACGTGGCGCAGCCGCTCGAACGGCAGTTCTCGCTGATCGCGGGGCTGTCGCAGATGACGTCGACCAGCGCGCAAGGCACCACGCAGATCACGCTGCAGTTCGACCTGAACCGCAGCATCGACGCCGCCGCCGTGGACGTGCAGGCCGCCATCAACGCCGCGGGCGGCCAGCTTCCGTCGAACCTGCCGACACCCCCGACGTTCCGCAAGATCAACCCCGCCGACGCGCCGATCCTGGTGCTGGCGGTGCAGTCCGACGCGCTGCCGCTGACCACCGTCAATGACTTCGCCGACAACATCCTGGCGCAGCAGATCTCGCAGATCGAAGGCGTGGGCCTGGTCAACATTGGCGGCCAGCAGAAGCCGGCCGTGCGCATCCAGGTAGACCCGGCCAAGCTCGCGTCGATGGGCCTGAGCATGGAAGACATCCGTGGCGTGATCGCGGCGACCACGGTCAACCAGCCAACCGGCGCCACCGATGGCGCGACCCAGGCCTTCAACGTCTACACCAACGACCAGATCACCCGCGCGGCGCCGTGGAACGACATGGTGCTGGCATGGCGCAACGGCGCCCCGGTGCGCGTGCGCGATGTCGGCGTGGCGGTGGATGGCCCCGAGAACAACCGGCTCGCGGGCTGGGCGTTCGCCGGCGCCGCCGCCCCCGCTGACAACACGTTCCACAACGGCCGCGCGATCATCCTGGCCGTGACCAAGCAGCCGGGCGCCAACGTGATCGCCACGGTGGACCGCATCAAGGCCGCCCTGCCCCGCCTGCAGCTCTCGATCCCAGCCGCGGTCAACGTCAACGTGCTGGCTGACCGCACGCAGAACATCCGCGCCTCGGAAGCCGATGTCGAGTTCACGCTGATCCTGACCATCGTGCTGGTGGTCGGCATCATCTTCGTGTTCCTGCGCGACGTATGGGCCACGGTGATCCCGAGCATCACCGTGCCGCTGGCGCTGCTGGGCACGGCCGGTGGCATGTACCTGCTGGGCTACAGCCGCGACAACCTGTCGCTGATGGCGCTGACGATTGCCGTGGGCTTCGTCGTCGATGATGCGATCGTGATGCTTGAGAACATCTATCGCCACGTGGAAGCGGGCATGTCGCCGCTGGAGGCCGCGCTGCAGGGTGCCGGCGAGATCGCCTTCACGATCGTGTCGATCTCCGTGTCGCTGGTGGCTGTGTTCATCCCGCTGCTGCTGATGGGCGGCATCGTCGGCCGGCTGTTCCGCGAATTCGCGGTCACGGTGACGCTGACGATCGCGGTATCGGTGATCGTCTCGCTGACGCTGACGCCGATGATGTGCGCAAAATTCCTGCAGCCGCACGACCCGGCCCACGCCCGCCATCACGGACGGCTCTACCTGATGTTCGAGCGCGGCTTCGATGCGATGCTCGGTGCGTACCGGCGCGGGCTCGATCACGTGCTCGATCACCAGTTCCTGACGCTGTGCGTGTTCCTGCTGACCGTGGCCACCACGGTGGTGCTGTTCGTGATCATCCCGAAGGGCTTCTTCCCCCAGCAGGACACCGGCTTCGTGTTCGGCACCGCGGAGTCCGCGCAGGATGCATCATTCAAGTCGATGAATGCGCGCATGGTGGCGCTGGCGGATGTGGTGCGCAGCGACCCCGACATCTCGGCCGTCGGCATGACAGGCGGGCAGAACACGGTCAACACTGGCAACTTCTTCATCGCGCTGCGCCCGAAGGAGGAAGGCCGCACGGCCACGGCCGACGAGATCATCGCGCGGCTGCGACCGAAGCTGGCCAAGGTGGAGGGCGCCAACCTGTTCCTGCAAGCCGGACAGGACATCAACGTTGGCGGACGGCTGTCGCGCACGCAGTACCAGTACACGCTCACCGACGCCAATCTCGCCGAACTCAACGACTGGGCGCCGCGCGTCCTGGAGCGGTTCCGCCAATTGCCGCAACTGGCCGACGTAGCGTCCGACCAGCAAAACTCCGCAGCCGCGGCCATGCTGACGATCGACCGCGCGCGCGCGTCGAGCTTCGGCATCACGCCGGCGCTGATCGACGCCACGATCTACGACGCGATCGGCCAGCGCCAGGTGGCACAGTACTTCACGCAGATCAACAGCTACCACGTGGTCCTCGAAGCCACGCCGCAACTGCAGGACGACCCACGCCTGTTCGACAAGCTCTACCTGACGTCCCCGATCACCGGCGAGCAGGTGCCGCTCTCGTCGTTCGTGAAGATCGACACGAACCGCACGGCCTACCTGTCGATCGGCCACCAGGGGCAGTTCCCGGCCGTGACCATCTCGTTCAACCTGGCGCAGGGCGCGTCGCTGGGCGATGCCGTGGAGGCCATCAACAAGGCCCTGGCCGGCATGGGGCGGCCACGCACGCTGGGCGGCGCGTTCCAGGGTACCGCGCAGGCATTCGGCGCGTCGCTGGCTTCGCAGCCCTACCTGATCGCCGCCGCGCTGATCGCGGTGTACATCGTGCTGGGGCTGCTCTACGAGAGCTATATCCACCCGCTGACGATTCTTTCGACGCTGCCATCCGCCGGCGTCGGCGCGCTGCTGGTGCTGATGCTGGGTGGCTACGACTTCACCGTGATCGCGCTGATCGGCATCATCCTGCTGATCGGCATCGTCAAGAAGAACGGCATCATGATGGTCGACTTCGCGCTGGTGGCCGAGCGCGAGCGCGGCATGTCTCCGCGCGACGCGATCTACGAGGCGTGTCTGCTGCGCTTCCGCCCGATCATGATGACCACGATGTGCGCGCTGCTGGCGGGGCTGCCGCTTATGCTCGGGCACGGCGCGGGGTCCGAACTGCGTCGGCCGCTGGGCTACGCGATGGTCGGCGGGCTGGTGGTATCGCAGATGCTCACGCTGTTCAGCACGCCGGTGGTCTATCTCTACCTGGATCGCGCGCACTACTGGTACGTGCGCCGCAAGGCCGCGCGCGGCGGCAAGCCGCCACCCACGCAACAGACACCGCACGGCAAGACGCACGAGTACATGGGTGGCGAAGGCGAGTGACGGCCTTTCGGCCCGAGAAACGCCAGAACCATTCTGATGGCGTCTCTACGTCACCTCGATGAGGCCGCTCATGTTCTCGTGCCCCGACCCGCAGAAGATGTCGCACAGGAAGCCATAGCTGCCGGGCTTGCCCGCCGTCAGCGTCACCTTGATCGCCTGGCCAGGCGGCAGGTCCGCACGGACGTCGAAGTCGGGCGCGGAAAATCCCATCACCACGTCTTCCGCCGTGATCGACAGCACCACGGTCTCACCCGCCTTGAGCTTCACGCGATCGGGGATGAACACGAAGCGCCGCGCGCGCATCGGGATCACGCGCGGCGCCGCGGCATCACTCCGGCTCACCACCGACACCACGGGCACCACCGCGGCGGCCAGCATCCAGCCCAGCAGCGTGCGACGGCTTGCATTGGCTGTGCTCATGCCTTGCTCCCGTTAACGGAGACCTCGGCCAGCTGGAATCCGTCAGGCGACGGTGTCGCCGTCACCTGACGCCAGCCCAGACCCTGATACGGATGCGCGGCATCCCACGGTATGGGCAAACGCTTCGGCTGCGACCCCGCGACCGGCAGCGGAAACATCAGCGAGCGCGCCGCATGGTGCGCGATGTGGCCGGTCATATGGTGATGCTCCTGGTGGATATGGCCGTAGAACACCGTGACGTTGCGGTACGGCATCAGGATGTCGATGACCTGCGCGCCGTCGCGCGTGGCCCAATCCCACTGTGGATAGAGATCGAACAGCGGCCGGTGCGTGAACACCACGATGCGCGCGTCGCGCGACTGCTTCGCCAGGTCGTCGGCCAGCCACTTGCGCTGCGCCTCGCCCACCATGCCGGCCGGATCGGACACGTTGTCGAGCACGATGGCGTGCAGGCCCTTGTGATCGAAGGTGTAGTGCGTGGGCCCGAACAGCTCGCGGAATGCCTCGCCCGCGTCCAGGCTGGCATCGTGCTCGCCCGGCATCAGGTGCACCGCGCCCGCACGCAGCGGCGCGATGATGTCGCGTACCTCCGTCATGCGGCGGCGGCGCTCGGCCGGATCGTCGGTGGAATGCGTCAGGTCGCCCGTGAACATGATGAAATCGGGCTGGCTCGGCAATGCGTTGACGGCCGCCACGGCCTTGGGCAACGTGCCGCGCGCGTCCGGATTCGGCGGCCCTTCGAACCCCCAGTGCGAATCGGACAATTGCACGAACACAAAGTCCTCGTCACGCCCCGCCGCCCAGCCGGGCAGCGCCGATGCGACCACGGCACCGCCTGCCGCGCCCGCCAGGCGCAATATGTCGCGCCGACTCCAGTTTCCGTGCATGACAGCCTCCTTCGTTCTGTGGGTGGTGACTGTCATACCGGAGGCGCCCGGCGTTTATTCCCGGGACCGTGGGATTCTGATGCACCACTGCCGTGCCACCACACAGGAGTGGTGAGAACACCATTGGCGCCGGACAAGCGCCGGGAATAGAATCGGCCCAGCGCCGGTATAACGGGGGAGACGCACTCATGCCGCTATGCCATTTCGACCAGCCGACACGCAAGGACTGACTTGGACGCCGCCAACACGCGCCGCCGCTTCGACGACCTGGTGCTGCCGCATCTGGACGCCGCCTACAACCTCGCCCGCTGGTTATGCGGCAATTCGGGCGATGCCGATGACGTGGTGCAGGAAGCATTCCTGCGCGCGTTCCGGCTGTTCGGCAGTTTCCGCGGCGACCAGCCCCGGCCGTGGCTGCTGGCCATCGTGCGCAACACGTGGTTCACCACGTGGCAGAAGCGCAAGGCGGCTGCCGAGGTGGAGTACGACGAAGCCGCGCCACCGGGTGAGCTGCCCGACTGGCATGGCGGGCCCGGCGACCCGGAACAGTGGCTGGTGCGCGAGGAGGATGTGCGACTGGTGCATGCCGCGCTGGAGCGACTGCCGGTCGTGTTTCGGGAGGTTCTGGTGCTGCGCGAACTGGAGGAACTGCATTACCGCGACATCGCACGCATCGCCGATATTCCGGTCGGCACCGTGATGTCGCGGCTGGCACGTGGCAGGCGAATGCTGGCCGCCACCGTCGTGGCCTTGCGCGACGAAGGCGCGGTACGGCTGGCCCATCCCGACGCCCCCAACACCGCCAACGCCCCGGCCGATATCGTTCAACCCGCAGGAGGCACCCGCCATGGACTGCAATGACGCCCGCAACCTGCTGCAGGCCTGCGCCGATGGCGAAGCCGGCGCGGCCGACAGCGTGCGCCTGGAACGCCACCTCGAAGATTGCGAGTCGTGCGTCGACAGCCTGCGTAACCTGCAGGCGCTGCGCGCGGCCACCCGTCATGGCGCGGCCTATCATCGCGCGCCAGCCGATCTGCGCGCGCGCATCGTGGCATCGCTACCCGCCCCCGCAGAACCCGGATTTGCCGACTCTGGCGCCGCCGAGCCCGCGGGCTGGCGCAGTTGGTTCACATGGTCGCCCGCCGCCAACGCCGCACTGGCCACGATCACGGCTGCGGCCGTGGGACTGAGCCTGTTCCAGTTCAATCAGCAGCCGTCAGAGGGCGACCTGACCGCGAACGCGATTGTCGCCAGCCACGTGCGTGGCCTGATCTCGAATCGCGCGATCGACGTCGTGTCGTCGGACCAGCACACCGTCAAACCCTGGTTCAACGGCCGCATCGACTACGCGCCCGACGTGCGCGACCTGGGCGCGGCGGGATTCCCGCTGGTAGGCGGACGGCTCGACTACGTCGATGGTCAGCGCGTGGCGGTCATCGTCTACCGGCGCAACCAGCATCCGATCGACGTGTTCGTCATACCGGGCAATAACTCGGGGTCACTGGGGGAACGGGAACGCCAGGGCTACCAGATCGAAACCTGGGGCGCGCACGGCATGCGCTACTGGGCCGTGACCGATGCCTCGGCCGGCGACCTGCGCGCTTTCGTGCAGGCGTGGAGGAATGCGGAAGGGGGAGTGGAACGCTAGGAGCCGTGGGATTGCTCGTGTTGCTGCCCTCGCTCCCATTTGTGGGAGCGGGGGCAGCAAACCCACCTTAACGCAAACACGCAAACGCGCAAACGCGCAAACGCTCAGGTCAGCACAAACGGCATCTGACGCTGACGCTTGCCCGTCAGCCGGAACAGCGCGTTGGCGATCGCCGGCGAGATCGCCGGAACGCCCGGCTCGCCGAGCCCGGTCGGGTTGTCGTTCGACGGCACGAAGAACACGTCCACCACCGGCGCATCAGTAATGCGGGGAGGCGGATAGTCGGGGAAGTTGCTGTTCTTCACCACGCCGTTCTCGATCTCGATCGCAAACCCGGGCTTGGTCATCGAAATGCCGAACACGCAGCCGCCCTGGACCTGGGCTTCCGCGGTCAGCGGGTTGACCACGCGGTTGGCATGCACACCCGCCGTGACGCGGTGCACCTTCGGCTGGCCCTTCTCGATCGACACGTCGACCACGTACGCCACCACCGAGCCGAACGATTCATGCACGGCCACGCCCCAGGCGTGTCCCTTGGGCAACTTCTTCTTGCCGTAGCCCGACTTGTCCACGGCAAGCTGGAGCGCCGCGCGATGGCGTGCGTGCGCCTTCTCGTCGAGCCGCGCCATGCGCCATGCCACGGGGTCCTGCTTGGCGGCAGTGGCCATTTCGTCAGCCAGCGTTTCCTTGACGAACGCCGTGTGCGTGTTGCCCACGGAGCGCCACCAGAGTACGGGCACGTCGGTCTTCGGGTGATGCACGTTCAGCTGCAGCGGCAGGCCGTAGTCGTTCTCGATGATGCCCTCGACCATGGTCGCATCGACGCCGTTCTTGACCATCATCGGCTCGAACGGCGTGCCGGTGATGATCGACTGGCCGACGATCGTATGCTGCCAGCCCACCACCTTGCCTTGCGCGTCCACGCCGACGCGTGCGCGGTGCACGTGCAGCGGACGGTAGTAGCCACCCTTGATGTCGTCCTCACGGCTCCACATCACCTTGAGCGGTTCGGTGTGGCCAGCGGCGATCCAGCTACGCATCACGTTGGCCGACTCCACCAGATAGTCGGAAGTCGGTACGGCACGGCGTCCGAAGCCGCCACCTGCCATCATCGTATTGAGCGTGACCTTGTCCGGCGTGAGCCCCAGCGTGCGCGCGATCGCGGCCTGGTCGATGGTCTGGAACTGCGAGCCCACCCACACCTTGACGGCCGTGGCCTTGTTCGCGGCGATCTCGGCCTGCATCGTGCAGTTCAACGGTTCCATCGGCGCATGGGCCAGGTACGGCACACGGTACTCGGCCTCGATCACCTTCGCGGCACCGGACAGCGCCGTGTCGATGTTGCCGCCTTCCAGCGCCCTGGCCACGGTGCCCGGCTGCGCGGCCAGCTTGCTGTACTCGTCGAACAGCGCCGCCGAACTGACCTTCGAGCCTGCGTCTTCCCAGACGATTTCCAGTGCCTCGCGCGCAGTCTTGGCCGGCCAGTAGCCGTCGGCCACCACCGCCACGCCAGTGCCACCACGATCGACGGGCACCAGGAAGACATCGGCCACGCCCTTGATCTTGCGCGCCTTGTCCGCATTGAACGACTTGACCTTGCCACCGAAGCGCGGCGGATGGGCCACCACGGCCACCTTCATATCCTTGAGCTTCACGTCCAGGCCGAACACGCCATCGCCATGCAGCTTGGAAGCGGCATCCAGGCGCGGCGTCGGCTTGCCGACGATGCGGAACTGCGCCGGGTCCTTGAGCTTGACCTGCGCCGGCACCGGCTGCGCCATGGCGGCCTGCGCCAGTTCGCCATACGTGGCGCGGTTGGCGCCCGAAGTCACCACGCCGAGCGACGTGGCGCAGCTTGCCGGGTCCACCTTCCACTGCTGGGCCGCCGCGGCGATCAGCATCGCGCGCGCCCGCGCGCCCAGCTCGCGGTACTGTTCGAACGAATGATTGACCGCCGTGGAGCCGCCGGTCATCTGGATGCCGAACATCGGGTCCTTGTAAGGATCGCCTGCCGGCGCCAGCATGGCGCGCACGTTCTTCCAGTCGACGTCGAGTTCCTCGGCCAGCGCCATCGGCAGCGCGGTATGCACGCCCTGGCCAAATTCGAGCCGGTTCACGGCGACCGTCACCGTGTTGTCCGGCGCGATCTGCAGAAAGGCCTGCGGCGAGGAAGCCGGCTTGGCCGCACCCTGCGCATGGGCCGATTCCACGACGCTACCGATGCCGAGCGCCAGCCCGCCACCGGCCATGCCGGTCAGTTTGAGGAAGCCACGGCGCGTCAGCGGCGCCACGGCATCGCCAGTTTTCACTGCTTCGCCGCTGCCGCCGGCCAGTGCTTCAATCCCACGAATTCGCATGTTGGCTCCTCAGGCGATGGCGTGCGCTGCGTCCTTGATGGCCGCGCGAATCCGTTGATAGGTGCCACAGCGGCAGACGTTGCCGGCCATGGCCTGGTCGATGTCGGCGTCAGTCGGCCGTGGCTTGCTGCGCAGCAGACCCACCGCGCTCATGACCTGGCCGTTCTGGCAGTAGCCGCATTGCGCGACGTCGTGCTTGAGCCAGGCGGCCAGCACGGCGCGGCCGACTTTGTCGTCGCCCATCGCCTCGATCGTCGTGATCTTGCTGCCGGCGGTGCCGGAAATAGGCATCACGCAGCTACGCGTGGCCGTGCCGTTGATATGGACCGTGCAGGCGCCGCACGAGGCCATGCCGCAGCCGAACTTGGTGCCGGTCATGCCGAGGTTATCGCGCAGGGCCCACAGCAGCGGCGTGGACGGATCGGCGTCCACCTCCACGGTCTTGCCGTTGATGGTGAGGGAAGTCATCGGGGGAAACTCCTTGGGTGCATTGCCCAGTCGGTTGTTCGATCTACCGCCGGGCCTGGCGACGCGGGGGCTGGCCAGGCCGGCAGACCCGAGGAGCATAGTGCAAACGGAAAAAACTTGCGCAGCGCCGCTCACATCGGGCAGCGCGCACCGAAAGCGGGATTATTTCCCGGCGAGGAACAGATACAGCGCATTGAGATCGGTATCGTTCATCTTCGCGAACGCGCCGAACGGCATCACGCGGCTCACCTCGCTGCCATCGGGCCGTTTGCCGCTGCGCATCATGGCGACGAACTGTTCTGCCTGCGGATACGTCTTCATCGCGCCGGACGGGCGCAGGTCGGCGGCGGCCGGCCAGTCGGGCGGCGCCCCGGGAATGTTGCCGCCACGCAGCGTGGCGCCGTGGCATCCCTTGCAGGAATTGGCGACGTAGGCGCCGTACTGCGCATTCAAGGCAGCCGCGATCGGTGGCGACGGCGGCAGGCTGTGGTCGATCTTCTCGGCCGCATCCTTGACCACCCCTGCGCCGTACAGGCCCTGGATGAACCACGGCAGATGGATCTCGGCCGGCTGGCCGCCCCCGGCAGGAAGGCTGCGGACGTAGGCAACGAGCGCCCCGAAGTCGTTATCGGAAAGCCGGTTGTAGTCCTCGCTCGGCATGATCAGCAGCGGACGCCCGGAAGGCGCCACGCCATGACGGATCGCCAGATCCCAGTCACGTGGCTGATACTTCTCGATGTCGGGGTTGCCTCGCGTGATGTCGGGGGCACGCACGCGCAGGCCATTGGCTTCGTCAAACACCTGTTTGCCCGCGCCGTTGGCACCGTGGCAATCCATGCATCCGCGCGATTCGTAGAGATACTTGCCGTGGTCGACCGCCCCGGTATCCGTCGGGAAGGCCACCGGCTGCACGGACACGTCGATCTTGCGCACGAGCTTGCGCCCGCCCCACCAGTACGTGCTGCCCACCGCGATCACCACGAACACGATAAATGCGACCGCCGCTGAACTGGCAATCCGGTAGAAACGTTTGACGTCCATCGGTCCCCCCCCTCTGAAGCCGCCGGGCTGATTGGAGCGGCTGCGTGCCGGATGTTCCGTGCGGGATGGTACAGACGAACCGAGATGGTGGCGAGTGGGGGGAAGTTGCTCCCCTCTTCCAATGATGGAAAAGATGGGAAAGGGGAGCGCTTCAGCGGGAAGGTCTGCTCACCCCGCCCGCTTACCCGGCCCGCTTACCCCGCCCGCTCACCCGGCCAGCCCGGCCGGCGCCCGGTCGATGAAGCCGGTCATGCCATTTAGCCGCCCATCGGCCGAAACCGTCGCGAAGTCGGTGCCGACCACCAGCGCGGCTTCGCCGGCTGGGCCCAGCTCCCAGGTGAAGCGCATGTGCTCGCCATGCGCATCCACGGGCGTGACGCGGCGGAACTGGAAGCCGGGGAAACGGGCTTGCACACCGGCGATCATCGCGTCGATGCCCGCGTGGCCCTCGCCACGCATCAGCGGGTCGACGTAGACCGCCGACTCGGTCCAGGCGCGGCCAATCAGGTCGCGGCGACGGGCTGCGTCGGTTTCGTTCCAGGCGGCGAGATAGCGGTCGGCCAGATCGGTCAGGGCGACGTTGGCGATGTTGGCGGCGATTTCGGTCATGTTGCGCTCCTTGATGTCTGCGGGTTGTGATGCGGTATGTCTGCATGATCGTCGCCCGCCCGAAGCGGCGCGATTACGCATGAGGTAATCGCCGCAATTCGCGCCCATACCAAACTTCTGCCGCGAACGCCACCCCTAACAAAGCCTCGGCAATCCCTCTTTATTGCCGCTTGGATTCCACCCGGCGGGAATAAAGTGCGCCATACGCTGGGCAGGGTCCGACCATCGCACCCACACCGGCAACGCCCGGCGCCTGCGCCCCCGGATAGCGAGAAAGATGACGCCTGAGACGGTCGCGACCCGTTCCACCCTCCCGATACCTGTGCCGGCTGCCCGCTGGGGCCTGCTGCTGGCCGCCGTGGGCTACTTCGCGCTGGCGACAGCGGGGATCTGGCTGGGCCGGCAGCCCGGCACCGGCGCCATGCTGTGGATGGGCAACGCCTTCGGGCTGGGCCTTCTGCTGCACCGCCCCCGACAGGAGGCGCCGGCACTGCTCGCGTCGATGCTGGCAGCAGACGTCGTCGCCAACCTGCTGGCCCACCACACTGCTGGCGTGGCGCTGCTGCTGGCCGGGGCGAACCTGCTCGAGATTGGCGGGATGGCCATGCTGCTGCGGCTGATGTCCAGCAGTGGCACCCTGGCACGCACCGGACCGCTGGCCACCTTCGCGCTCAAGCTCGGCGTGGCGGCCACGCTCGGGCCGGCCATCAGCGGCGTGCCCGGCGCCGCCGTGCTGGCCACCGCATACGGCACCCAGTTTCCGCGCGTGTGGTGGGCGTGGTGGAACGCCGGCGCCATCGGCATGGTGATGCTGCTGCCACTCATGGTGTCGATCTCGCGCGAGCGCGTGCAGGCCGCGCTGCGCCGCCCGATGCTGCTGCGCCTGATTGCACTGTTCGTGCTGTGCATGGCGATCGGCACGGGCGCGATCCTGGCCGGCCACGAGCCGTTCGTCGTGATGTCCCTGCCGTTGGTCATCGTGGCACTGGCCAGCAATCCGTTCGCCACGGCGCTGCTGACGCTGGTCTCGGCGCTGGCTCTGGAGAGCATCGCGCATCTGGGTGGCATGCAGTTCCTGGTCTCGCGTACCACGCCGCTTTCAGGCGCGCTGATCCTGGTCTTCCCGATCTGCATCGCGTTCATGACCGAGCAGAACCGCAATGGC
The DNA here is from genome assembly GCF_002335265.1 of Cupriavidus sp. UBA2010. Taxonomy (NCBI): domain Bacteria; kingdom Pseudomonadati; phylum Pseudomonadota; class Betaproteobacteria; order Burkholderiales; family Burkholderiaceae; genus Cupriavidus; species Cupriavidus sp. UBA2010. The sequence goes on along the minus strand of NZ_DDCI01000036.1, from coordinate 287,959 downwards.
CGGGCCGAGCTGCGCAGTAGCGAACGCCGCTTCCGGCAGGCGCTCGAACATTCGGCCATCGGCATGGCATTGGTCGGCCTCGATGGCAAGTGGCAACTGGTCAATCGGGCGATGGTGGATCTGCTCGGCTACAGCGCCGAGGAACTGCGCGACCTGCCGTTCCAGGTCATGACCCACCCCGAGGATCTCGCCGCCGACCTGAGCCAGCTCGACCGGCTGCTGGCGGGCGAGATCGACGCATACCGGCTCGAGAAACGTTACCGGCATAAGCAGGGCCACTACCTGTGGGCGCTGCTGGCGGTCTCCCTGGTGCGCGACGAGCACTCGGGCGAGCCCCGGCATTTCATCGCCCAGATCGAGGACATTCACACGCGCAAGCTGGCCCAGGAACAGCTCGAGGCACAGACCCGCCGCACACAGCTCGCCGTCGAGGCCGGTGGCGTAGGCATCTGGGAATGGGACTTCAACACGGCGGCCATCACGTGGGACGCACGCATGTATGCGCTGCACGGCACGGATATGGAACTCGGGCCGCCTTCGCTGGCCGAGTGGATCGCGAAGATCCATCCCGAGGATGTCAGCCGCGTCAGTTCGGAGATGCGCCAGGCCATCCGCGGCGCGCGCCGGTTCGATACCGAATACCGCATCGTTCGCCCTGCCGGCGAGACCCGGCATGTGCGCGCCATGGCCATGATCTCGCGCCACGAGGACGGCACCGCCCACTCGCTGGTCGGCACGAACTGGGACATCACTGAGCAACGCACGCTGACACGCGCGCTGTTCGAGGAAAAGGAACGGCTGCAGATCACGCTGCGCTCGATCGGCGACGCCGTGATCTGCACGGACCGCGTGATGCGCGTCACGTTCATGAACCCGATCGCCGAACAGCTTACGGGCTGGAGTCTGGATGCCGCGATGGGCCAGCCGCTCGATCAGGTGTTCCGCATCGTCGACGAGATCACCGGACTCACGATCCCGAGCCCGGTCGAGCAATGTCTGGAAACGCTGCGCCCAGCCTACCTGCAGGAAGGCGCGGTGCTGCAGAGCCTGACCGGCGAGCGGCACGACGTGCAGGACTCCGCCGCGCCGGTGCTGACCAACGATGGCGGCGTGCTTGGCGCGGTGCTCGTGTTCCAGGACATCACCTCGTCACGGGCGATGCAGCGCGAACTGGCCCACTCGGCCACCCACGACGCCCTGACCGGGCTGCCCAACCGGGCCTGGTTCGAAAAGCGCCTGCGCGAGGCGTGCGAGCAGGCGCGCTTGCATGGACACCGCACCGCGCTCTGCTTCATCGATCTGGACCGCTTCAAGATCGTCAACGACACAGCCGGCCACGGGGCCGGCGACGTGCTGCTGCGCGAGCTTGGCTACGTGATCCGCCACCATGTGCGCCCCGACGACCTGCTGGCGCGCCTGGGGGGCGACGAGTTCGCGTTGCTGCTCAAGGATTGCAGCATCGACCACGCCGAGCAGGTCTGCCAGAAGGTCATCAACGCGATCCGCGAGCGCCGCTTTCCGTGGGAAGGGCGCGTCTATGACGTGGGCGCCAGCATCGGCATTGCCGCGATCGACGCCGACGCGCCACCGGTCAGCGAACTGATGAGCCGTGCCGACGTGGCCTGCTACGCCGCCAAGGCAGCCGGCCGCAACCGCGTGTCGGTCTACCGCCGCGACGAAAGCGATGCCAGACGCCACCATCGCGAACTCGAGGTGGCGGCGGGCATTCACTCGGCGCTGGAGGCTAACCGCTTCCGCCTGTACGTGCAGGAAATCCAACCGCTGCAGCCCGAGATCGAGCACGCGCGCCACGTGGAGGTGCTGGTACGGATGGTCGACGAACAGGGCACCCTGATCATGCCCGGCGCGTTCATCCCCGCGGCAGAACGCTACGACCTGATGGGCCATGTCGACCGCTGGGTGATCCGCAACGTGCTCCACCAGTTCGGCGAACGGCTGGCGCGGGTGCCGGATCTGGTGGTGTCGATCAACCTGTCCGCCAACTCGCTCGGGGAACCCTTCCTGCTGCCATTCCTGCACAGCACGCTGGAAGATTCGATGCTGCCCGCAGCGCGCCTGGTGCTGGAGATCACCGAAACCGCGCTGATCCACAACATGACCGCCGCCAGCCGCCTGCTGAAGGAGATGCGCCACGCGGGCTGCACCGTGGCGCTGGACGACTTCGGCTCGGGGCTGTCGTCGTTCGCGTACCTGAAGCAGTTCCCGGTGGACTACCTGAAGATCGACGGCAGCTTCATCCGCAACCTGGCCGACAACGTGGTGGATCGCGAGATCGTCAGCTCGATCAACGACATCGGCCACCGGCTCGGCGTGCGCACGGTGGCCGAATGGGTCGAGGACGAAACCACGCTGCGCGTGCTGCGCGCGATTGGCGTCGACTACGCACAGGGCTACGCTATCGGTCGCCCCATGCCGATAGAGATTTTCCTGGAGATCTGCGAGAACGCGGACGCCTGACGAGCCTGCGTCTCGCCCGGGTGCCCTCCACGGCACTCTCGGCACCTCCCCTCCCCTTACGCCGTTCGGAAATCCGAACGGCGTTTTTGCTTCCGCATCCGGATTTCCGAACGGCGCGTACGCATCACTCAGAAAATCCCTTTGTATTCATCCACTTACATCTGTATCCAGATGCAACCGGGCTGGCACGGCTCGTGCGATTTAGGCGCCGCCGTAGGGCACACAAGCGCGGCCGCGCCATCCCCAAGAGGAAACACGCGGGGGCCGCCACAGTACAAAGGAGGATGTACCCACGATGACAAAACGACTGCCAACCCTGATCTTCGTCGCGATGCTGCTAGGCGTGCTCGTCGGCGCTGCCGTGCACAACATGTCGCCGGACGCCGCAACCGCGAAGTCGATCGCCGATCACCTGTCGATCCTGACCGACGTGTTCCTGCGGATGATCAAGATGATCATCGGCCCGCTGGTGTTCGCCACACTGGTTTCCGGCATTGCCAGCATGGGCGACGGCAAGACCGTCGGCCGCATCGGCCTGAAGGCGATGGCCTGGTTCATGGCCGCGTCGATCACGTCGCTGCTGCTGGGCCTGCTGATGGCCAACCTGCTGGCCCCGGGCCACGGCATGAACCTGCCGCTGCCGGCCGCCGACGCCGCGTCGAACCTGAAGACCGGCGCGCTGAACCTGCGCGACTTCATCGCCCACATGTTCCCGAAGAGCTTCGTGGAAGCGATGGCCACCAACGAAGTGCTGCAGATCGTGGTGTTCTCGCTGTTCTTCGGCTTCGCGCTGGGTACCCTCAAGGACGGCGTGGGCAAGCCCGTGCTGGCCGGTATCGATGGCCTGGGCCACATCATGCTCAAGGTCACCAACTACGTGATGGCCTTCGCGCCGCTGGGCGTGTTCGGCGCCGTCTCCGCCGTGATCTCGGCACAGGGCCTGGGCGTGCTGGTGGTCTACGCCAAGCTGCTGGGCAGCGTGTACGCAGCGCTGGCGCTGCTGTGGCTGGCACTGATCGCGGGTGGCTACTTCTTCCTGGGTCGTGACGTCTTCCGCCTGATGCGCACGCTGCGCGCGCCGCTGATGATCGGCTTCGCCACGGCCAGCAGCGAATCGGCCTACCCGAAGGTGATCGACCAGCTGACGCGCTTCGGCGTCAAGCCGCGCATCACGAACTTCGTGCTGCCGCTGGGCTACTCGTTCAACCTTGACGGCTCGATCATGTACACCTCCTTTGCCGCCCTGTTCGTGGCGCAGGTGTATGGGATCCAGCTTTCGCTGACCCAGCAGATCACCATGCTGCTGGTGCTGCTGGTCACCAGCAAGGGCATCGCCGGCGTGCCGCGCGCCTCGCTGGTGGTGGTAGCCGCCGTTCTGCCGATGTTCGGCCTGCCCGAAGCCGGCATCCTGCTCGTCCTCGGTATCGACCATATCCTCGATATGGGCCGGACCGTGACCAATGTGCTTGGCAATGCCATTGCCACGACCGTCGTCGCCAAAAGCGAAGGCGCGATCGGCGCGCCGGAACTCTCCGAGGAGGCAGACACCTCCGAGGACAGCAATGCCGGCCTGACACCCGCTCAGGTCCTGGCGAGCAAGTAGGTTATTGCTCCCAGGCGTGCCAGGGCCCGGTTGCCGATCAGGTAACCGGGCCTTTTTGCTTTTTGGCGGCTGTAACGCCGGGTGTGGTAAAACGTCGCCTTGCCGATGGCTCGCATCACCCGAATGCGTGAAAGCATTCGATAAATGCCTCATACAGCACTCATTGGCGCCCGTATCACCGATTCCGCATGATTGCCCCCCTTGAATCCATCCCCGTTCCCGGCCAGTCCGAGGGCGGCGGTATGCCCTCGCCATGGCGTCGCGTCGCGCCGTTCGTCGCCCTGCTCGCGCTGGCCGCCCTGGTCACGCTGGCCGGGTGGCTCGGCTATCGCTATACGTACGACACCGCGCTGGCCCGCCAGGCCGAGCGCGGCCAGGTGCAGCTGCGGCTCTACGCCCAGGCGCTGGAAAGCGAACTGGCGCGCTACGACTACGTGCCGAGCCTGCTGTCGCTGGACGCGCGGATCGACGGGCTGCTGCGCGAGCCGGGCGATCCCGCACGCGTGGCGCAGGCCAATGCCTATCTGGCATCGCTGAACATCCGCGCCGGCACGCGCGTGGTCTATGTGCTCGACGCCCACGGCAAGGTGCTGGCAACGAGCAACTACCAGCGCCCCGACAGCTACCTGGGCGAAGACCTGAGCTTCCGCCCCTATTTCCGCACGGCCATCGACGGCCAGCTCGGGCGCTTCTACGGCGTGGGCACCACGCGCAGCGAATCCGGCTACTACCTGTCCGCGCCGCTCGGCGACCGTGACCGGCCTCAGGGCGTGGCCGTGGTCAAGATCGGCCTCGAACCGCTGGAGAACCGCTGGCAGGGCAACGACAGCCAGATGCTGCTGGCCGACGAGAATGGCGTGGTGATCCTGGCCTCCGACCCGTCATGGAAGCTGGCCGCCCTGCGGCCGCTCTCCGCCGACCAACGCGCGAAGCTGGACCGCAGCCTGCAGTACAACCGCGCGCCGTTGCCGCAACTGGAACTGTCCAAAGTCCGCGCGCTCGGCAGCGGCCCGGCCGAGGGCGGCGACGCGCTGATGCGTCTGCGCCAGGGCCCGCCAATGCTGGCCCAGCATCTGGCGCTGGCGGGCACGGACTGGAATCTCACCCTGCTCACCAACACCTCCCAGGCACGCGTGGCCGCGCTCAACAGTGCCGCGCTGGCCGGCGTGCTGGCGGCCTTCGTGCTGCTGCTTGCCGCTGCATGGAACGTGCGGCGGCGCATCATCAGCGAGCGACTGGCCGCGCGCGCCGCGCTGGAAGCGGCCAACAGCGAACTCGAGCGCAAGGTGGCCGAGCGCACCGCCGATCTGTCCGCCAGCAACCAGCAGCTTCACGCCGAAGTGGCCGAACGGATCCGCACCGAGACGGTGTTGCGACAGGCCCAGGACGGCCTGATGCAGGCGGGCAAGCTCGCCGCTGTAGGCCAGATGTCGGCCGGCATCGCGCACGAACTGAACCAGCCTTTGACCGCGCTGCGCACACTGTCCGGCAACACGGGCAAGTTCCTGGAGCGCGGCGACTACGAGACAGTGCAGCACAACCTGGACAAGATCGTCGGACTGGTGGAGCGGATGGGTCGCATCACGGGCGCGCTCAAGTCGTTCGCCCGCAATCCGTCGGCAAGCCAGCGCAGCGTGGCGCATCTGGGCGACGCGGTCGAAAACGCGCTGTTCCTGCTGGAAACGCGTGTGACGGCCGTGGCGCCGCGCATCGAGCGCCAGATCGACCCGCACCTGGCCGTGGCCTGCGATCCGAACCGCCTCGAACAGGTGCTGGTCAACCTGATCGGCAATGCGCTCGACGCGCTGCGCGATCGCCCCGATCCCCTGCTGTCGTTGCACGCCTACGAGACCGGCGAAAACGGTGGCATGGTGCATCTGACGGTGCGGGACAACGGCCCGGGCCTCTCCGAAGCCGCGTTCGCGAAGCTGTTCGAACCGTTCTTCACCACCAAACCCGCGGGCGAAGGGCTCGGCCTTGGACTCACCCTGTCCGCCGGCATCCTCAACGAGAACGGCGGCAACCTGAGCGCGATCAATCACCCCGATGGCGGCGCCTGCTTCACGCTGGCACTGCCGCAGGCGCGCGAGACACTTCGCCATGTCCGCTAACCCGATCGAAGCGCCCCTGAACGCCGAGGCAACGAGCCCCGTGCTGACCGTGCTCATTGTCGAGGACGACGCCGACGTGCGGCTCGGCTGCGAACAGGCGCTGCGCCTCGAAGGCATTGCCACACGCGCGGTAGGCAGCGCCGAAGCCGCGCTGCGTGAGGTCGATACCGGCTACGCGGGCATTGTCGTCAGCGATATCAACCTACCGGGATCGGACGGCATGGCGCTGCTGCGCGAACTCGCGTCGCGCGATGCCGCGCTGCCCGTCATCATGATCACCGGCCATGGCGATATCACGCTGGCCGTGCAGGCCATGAAACAGGGCGCCTACGATTTCATCGAGAAGCCGTTCTCGCCCGAACGGCTCGTGGCCACTTGCCGGCGCGCGCTGGAGAAGCGTCGCCTGGCACTCGAGGTGGCAGACCTGCGAGCCCGGCTGGCGGGGCAGGAATCGCTCTCCGCGCGCCTGATCGGTCATTCGCCCGCCATCGAGCGCCTGCGCCAGATGATCACCGGCCTCGGCAACACGACCGCGAGCGTGCTGATTCATGGTGAGACCGGCACCGGCAAGGAACTGGTGGCACGCTGCCTGCACGAAGCCAGCGCGCGGCGGGCGCGGCATTTCGTGCCGATCAATTGCGGCGGGCTGCCCGAGCAACTGTTCGAATCCGAGATCTTCGGCCATGAGGCCGGCGCGTTCACGGGTGCGGCCAAACGCCGCATCGGCAAGATCGAACACGCTGAAGGCGGCACGCTGTTTCTCGACGAAATCGAGAGCATGCCGATGCAGATGCAGATCAAGCTGCTGCGCGTGTTGCAGGAGCGTGTGGTGGAGCGGCTGGGCTCGAATCAAGCGGTGCAGGTCAACACGCGCGTGGTGGCGGCCACCAAGGCCGATCTGCGCGCGGCGGCCGAATTGGGCCAGTTCCGCGCCGATCTCTATTACCGTCTCAATGTCGTCACGCTTGAGCTTCCGCCGTTGCGAGAGCGCCGGGAAGACATCCCGCTGCTGTTCGAGCACTTCGTCGCGCAGGCCGCGCTGCGATTCGAACGCGAGGCGATACCGCCCACGCCAGCCGAGATGGCCGGATTGATGGCCTACCCGTGGCCCGGCAACGTGCGCGAGTTGCGCAACCTGGCCGAGCGCCACGTGCTGGGGCTGGGATGCCGGCCAGGAGAAGGCGGACACGATATGGCGCCACCCGCGGCCTTGCCGCTGGCGCAGGCGGTAGAACAGTTCGAACGTGCACTGATAGCAGACGCGCTGCGCCGCCATGATGGAAATCTGACACGCGCCGGCGAGTCGCTCGGCATTGCCAAGACCACTCTTTTCGACAAGGTCCGCAAGTACGGACTTTCGTCATGAGAATGTGGCAACTTACAAAATGCCGTTTTGATGGGAACTGGCGACCACGCGGGGAGTCTCTGCAATCGTCATGTGAAGAACGTCTGATACATATCGCAACATGATCTTTGCACTCACCTGTCCACGCGATCCGCGCAGCGTACGTTAAACGACAAAAGTGTGACGTCAGTCATGACTCTGGCTGTGACGAGTGCGTATCAAGGGGCCATACTAGTGACGTTTTCGCAGAGATGCGATTTGATGGTGTAGACAGGTACCAGGCAGCACAAGACTGCAGGCACCGAAAACGTGCACGGCATCCTGTAGCCGTTGTCATGTCACGTAGCAAATGCAAAAGCAACAAAGACCAGCCGGGGAGCGGGTCGCACGCATCAGGGTCAGTAAAAATTCGACAGCCCGGTATTTAACCGGCGTGGCGTGTCCGAAGGCGCCACGGCGTGCGCGTTGCGCGCCGAGCTGCTGATCGATACTACGGGTGATTGGATGAAACTGGATCCAGAACTGGCTGAAAAGCCATACTACAGCACGCGCACCGCAGCAAAACTCCTGAACGTCTCGTTGGGCACCGTCCAGAAGATGGTCGAACGGGGTGAGCTTGGCGCCTGGAAAACCAACGGCGGCCACCGCCGTATCCACAAGGAAACGGTGCACCGCTTGCTCGCCAGCCGGTCCGTGCCAGACGCGGCGATGGAGCACGACCTCGATCTGCTGGTCTTCCATCCGAACCATGTGGAAGCGCAACGCATCAGCGCGCAGCTTGGCAAATGGTCGTTGCCGCTCAAAAGCCAGGTGCTCGAGGACGTGGTGGACACGGTGATCACATCGGTCGATTCACGTCCGCGCGTGGTGCTTTACTACGTTGAAGAACTCAATGACGCGCAATCGGCGACGATCGAGAAGCTGCAGAATTTCTTCTCGCGCCAGCACGTGGTCTTCGCGGTAATCACGAACCGCCAGGCCTACGACGGCGTGGCTGACGCGCTCCAGCAATGGGGCATCATGGTGTTCCTCAAGACACCGTCGCTGGAAGAGATCAAGGGATTTCTGCGCGCCCAACTGATGATGGGGCGCGTGGGCGCCTGACCCGCCTGATTCCCGATACGACAACGGCCCGGACACAAGTCCGGGCCGTTGTGCCATTGGGCGCGCCAATTGTCACGGCATGCGCCTGGCGTTGGCGATGCCTCACGCCAGGGCGACGGCCTTCCCGGGAACATCGCTCATCGCACCGGGTATGGCGATATCCGGCTTCATCATCCATCCGTAGAGATCGCGCGGATCTGGCGGCAAGGCCACAAGCTCGATGAACTGGCCCGCGTGATGCGCGATGGCCGCCGCATGGAGCCAGCGAAGCGCCGAGTAGTCTTCCAGCGCGAAACCGACAGAATCGAAGATCGTCACGTCATCCGCACTGGCACGCCCCGGCACCGCGCCCGACAACACTTGCCACAGCTCACTGACCGGTGCCTCCGGCCACTGCTGGATCTCTCCTTCGATGCGCGACTGCGGCGCGTACTCCACCATGATCCGCGCGCGATGCAGGATGTCGACGTGCAGCTCGGTTTTGCCCGGGCAATCCCCCCCCACGGCGTTGAGATGCATCCCCGGCCGGATCATGTCCGGTGTCAGGATCGTTGCGCGGGTCTTGTCCGCCGTTACCGTGGTGACGATATCGGCACCGTCGAGCGCCTCTCGCACCGAACGTGTCGGCACGATGCTCAGCCCCGGCACAGCCGCGAGGTTGCGCATCAGCCGTGCGGTGGCATGCGAGTCGATGTCGAAGGCGCGTACCGTCTCGATACCGAGGCCTGCATGGAAGGCCAGCGACTGGAATTCGGCCTGGGCGCCGTTGCCGATCAACGCCATGGTCCGCACGCCGGGCCGCGCCATGGCGCGCGCGGCGAGCACCGATGTCGCCGCGGTGCGCAAGGCCGTGGCCAGCGTGAGATCGGCCAGCAGCAACGGGAATCCGGTCTCCACTTCGGCCAGCATGCCGCACGCCATCACCGTTGGCAGCGCGTGTCGCGCGTTGCGCGGATGTCCGTTGACGTACTTGAACGCGAACTGGACGCCATCGCTGACAGGCATCAGCTCTATCACGCCCACCGATGAATGGCTGGCCAGCCGTGCCGACTTCTCGAACGCATCCCAGCGCAGGAAATCCTGCCGCACACAGTCCGCCATCTGCATGATGGCCACCGGGACACCGATGCGCCGCACCAGCGCCGCAACGTCACCGGCATCCAGGAATCGCGTCATCCCGGTTTCTTTCAGTGCGTGCTTCATGCTCGACTCCTTTCATGCCGCGACCGCACGCCGCACGGACGTGCTGACGCGGTCCAGACGCAACGTCATGCAATACGCACCACCGCCCGACATCATGTACGGCGACAGATCCACCTCGAGCACCCGATAGCCGCGACTGCCCAGCTCGGTACGCAGATGCGGCGTGGTGCGCGTCATCACGACGGTGTCGCCGCGATTGACCGCGTTCACGCTGAAATGCCGCAGGTCGTCCTCGGTGGCCTCGATGCGCTGCGCGGCCGGAACGCGCGCGCGAATCTCGCGCAGCGCGGCAGGACTGAATGCGGGTGGGTAGTACAGGACTTCGCCACCGGCCAGGGGGCAGAAGCAGACGTCGAGGTGATAGCTCTGTTCGGTGGCAAGCTCCAGGGCCACGACTTCCTGACCGAAGTGACGCGCCATCGCATCGGCGGCTTCACGGGAGGAACGCGGTCCGAAGCCGGCCCAGAAGTGGCCACGCGACGCATCCCAGATGCAGTCGCCCGCGCCTTCCTGATAGCAACCCTCGGGCAGCGTCTCGACGCTGTCGATCAGGCCGCGCGCGCGCAGGTCTTCGAATATCGCGGCGAACGGCGCCTCCTCGCCACGCCGCTGCGGATAGCGAAAGCGCGCCAGCACTGCCTTGCCATCGAGCACGACCGCCGCGTTGGCCGGGAACACCATGTCGGGTTGACCCGGCGCGCCTTCCATGACTTCAACCTGAAATCCGGCCGTGCCGAGCGCTTCCCGCAGGGCGTCGAACGACGCCATCGCGTGCCGATGCATGCCACGCGGGTCGCGTGCCCACGCCCCGGGGTCCATCCAGGGATTGATGCTGTAGGAAACGTCGTAGAAGGTGGGGGCTACCAGGAGGATGGTCGGGCAGTCTGTCACGGTGGGGGCTCCTTGATTTCACTCTCGTGTTCGGTGAGTGAATTCTGGTGCCCTCGCACGTCAAAAAACAGCTAACAAACTGACCAGATTGCTATCCTTCGTAGCCGATATGCGAAGCAACTGTGCACAAAATGCCAGCGGAACAGCCGACCCCTGCTACACGGTGCGGCCAAGCGCCTTTATCGCCATCCCGCGCAACCGCTCACGCTGGGTTTCCTCGTGCAGCACGTGGCTGCTGGGCGCCATCAGGTCGCGCAGCGACACAATGCCGACCAGCCGCATCGTGGTCTCGTCCTCGACCACTGGCAGCCTGGCCACGCTGAGTTCGGCCATACGTCCGGCGGCGGCGCGACCGGTCTGTGCGGGCAACAGCACGGCCGGGCCGGCGTTCGGATTTGCGGCATCGGCAAGCAGATCGCCACAGGTCAGTCCGGCATCGTCGCCGGCATGTGCCGCGACAATTGCCGCGCGCTGGAGCATACCGATCACCCTGCCGTCCCGGAGCACCGGATAGGCGCGATGCGCAGCATGATCACCGAAGTATCGCGTAAGCGCCTCGGTGACCGGCAGGCTGGCGTCGATCGACACCACGTCCCGCGTCATTAGTTCGCCCACATGCGCGCGCTCCAGCGGATCGACGCCGTACTCGCGATAGATATGCAGCCCACGGCGCGCGATCTTCTCGGTCATGATCGAGCGCTTCATCGTCAGCACCGAGAAGCCGTAGGCCACGGCCGTCGTCAGCAGCAGCGGCAACAGCGCCTCGCTATCGTGCGTCAGGCCGAAGGCGAACACGATGGCCGTCAGCGGCGCGCCGAGCACGCTGCCAAGCACACCGGCCATGCAGACCAGCGCCCACAGGCCCGGCGATCCGCCCGGCAGCATCGGCGCCAGCACCACGCCAAGCCCCGCGCCAAGCATCAGCAACGGGGCCAGTACCCCGCCCGAGGTGCCCGAGCCGAGCGCGGCGATCCAGATCACCGCCTTGACGGCCAGCAGCGCCACCGCCGCTTCCACGAGCAGGCGGTTGTTGAGCAGGTCGCCGATCACGTCGTAGCCCACGCCGAGCGCGCGCGGCTCGAAATAGCCGCCGATCCCGACCACCAGGCCACCGATGGCCGGCCACCACATCCAGTGCAGGCGCAGATGGTCGAATGCATCCTCGGTGCGATACAGCGCGAGCGTGAGCCCAGCGCCAAGCACACCGCACAGCAGCCCCGCCAGCACGCATGACCCGAGCGCCAGCGTGCTGGCCGGCGCGGTCTGCAGCGGAAACAGCGGCCCCGCTTCGAACACGAACGGCCGCAGGAACCCGGCCACGGCGCAGGCCAGCGCCACGGGCAGCAGGCTGCGCGGGCGCAGTTCGAACAGCAGCAGTTCGATGGCCAGCAGGACGGCTGCCACGGGCGTGCCGAAGATCGCCGTCATGCCTGCGCAGGCACCGGATACGAGCAGCGTCTTGCGCTCGGCCGCCGTCAGGTGCAGGTACTGCGCCAGCAGCGAGGCGATCGAGCCGCCGGTCATGATGATCGGCCCTTCCGCCCCGAACGGGCCGCCGCTGCCGATCACGATGCCCGACGACAACGGCTTGAGCACCGCTACCTTCGGCGACATCTTGCTCTTGCCGAACAGCACCGCCTCGATCGCCTCTGGAATGCCGTGGCCGCGGATCTTGTCGCTGCCATAGCGCGCCATCAGGCCGACGATCAACCCGCCGATCGCAGGCACCACGATCACCCAGGGGCCCAGCGTGTGTCCAGCCGGCGAGCGATCGGCAAACGACAGCGTCTGGAAGAAGAACAGGTTGGTGAAGAAGTGGATCAGATTGACCAGCACATAGGCGGCGCCGGTGCTGATGGCACCGATGCCTAGCGCGATGGCAGCCAGCATGGGCAGGCGGCCATTGACGGCGTAGTCGCGTTTTTCGACGGTGTGAACTTCCGTATGCATGAGCGGGGGCGGCTTCTTTTCCGGCAGGATTACCGGCCGGCGGAATATATCACGCCATGATATATTGGCGGGCCTCGCTCCTGTAGCGTGGTACGCTGCGACGCGCCCCGCGCACAGCAAAAACGCCCCCGTTGCGCCCCCAACGCCCCAACCGCCCCCGCTTTCGATGCCAGCAGCATTCGACTTATCCACTTCCGTTGCCGGAACACGTGCGTGGTTACGCACTTTCGTCCCCATGCCCATCGCGGCGAGCCGCCGCGAGCGCATCAAGAGCTGCATCGGCGCGCTGATCGGCCTGTTCCTCACGGAATGGATCTGCCGCCACTTCCTGCAGGGCTTCAACCCGTGGTTCGTGGCGCCGATGGGCGCGTCGGCAGTGCTGCTGTTCGCCGTGCCGGCCAGTCCGCTGGCACAGCCGTGGTCGATCATCGGCGGCAACCTCGTGGCCGCCACGGTCGGCGTGGCCTGCGCGCGCTGGATTCCGGAGCCGGGGCTGGCCGCCGGCGTGGCCGTCGCGGTGGCCATCGCACTGATGTTCCAGCTTCGCTGCGTGCACCCGCCCAGCGGCGCAGTGGCGATCACCGCCGTGTTTGGCGGACCTGCCGTGCAGGCGCTCGGTTTCGGCTTCGTGGTGGCGCCGGTCGCGATCAACTCGGCGCTGCTGCTCCTGACGGCGCTGGCGTTCAATAACCTCATGCAGCGGCGCTATCCGCACCGGCCGCCCGAGCCGCCCTCGCAGCACCTGACCAAGGATGTGCCGCCCAGCCGGCGCGTGGGCTTCACACGCGCGGACCTGGATGCAGTGCTGGCTGCACGCGGTGAATTCCTGGACATCGAGGAAGACGATCTCGAGGCGATCCTGGTGGCCGCCGAACTGCGTGCCTACTCGCGCCGCTTCGGCGACGTGCGCTGCAGCGACATCATGTCGCGCGACGTCGTGGCCGTGCGCCCCGGCCAGCGCGCGGCCGATGCCGCCGCGCTGCTGGCGCGCCACCACATCAAGGCGCTACCTGTGGTGGACGGCAATCGCCGCCTGCTCGGTATCGTGACGCAGAGCGATTTCTTCCGCGCGCATCGTTCGAACTCGCGCCGTGCCAACGGCACCGTGCGCGATCTGATGACGCGCGTGGTGGTGACCGCGCATGTCGACCAGCCGATGGTGGAACTGGCGCACGCGTTCTCCGATGGCGGGCTGCACCATGTGCCCGTGGTCGATGGAGACCGGCACGTCGTGGGCATGGTGACCCAGTCGGATCTGGTAGCCGCCCTGCTGCGCCGGGACACCACCGCAAACTGAGTGATCGAGGGGAAACCCGGACGGCTCATCGAATTCCGCTATGCTATCGGCGTTCTTATAAAGTGGACGCCCCTGGCCCGCCAAAGATGAGTTCCGGACAACTGATTGAGAAGCTGGCTGCCGTATTCGCGCTGATCGTCCTGATCGGCGGCTCGCTGCTCGTACTCGCGCCATTCGCCACGGCCCTGCTGTGGGGCGCGATCCTCGCCTACAGCTCCTGGCACCCCTATACCGTGCTGACGCGCTGGCTCGGCAACCGCCGCGGCCTGGCCGCGCTGATTTGCGTGCTGATCGCCACCGTGATCGTGCTCGGGCCGTTCGTCTACGCTGGCGCCAGCTTCTCGGCGCACATCGACGAACTGACCGCGCTGGTCAATCGCTATACCGAACACGGTATCCCGCAACTGCCGGACTGGCTCAGCAGCCTGCCGTTCGTTGGCCCGCAGATCGAATCGGCCTGGAACAAGGTCATCACTGCCGACTCCGAAACCGTGGCCAGCCTGCGCAAGCTGATTGCGCCGGTGGGACACGCGCTGCTCGGCGCTGGCCTGTCGATCGGAGCCGGTCTCGGCCAGCTCGCGCTGTCGATCGTACTGGCGTTTTTCTTCTATACCGGCGGCGAATTGGCCGTGGACTGGGTACGCGGCGGCATGCGCCGTGTGTCCGGCGACCGGGCCGACCACTTGCTGTCACTGGCCGGCAGTACGGTCAAGGGCGTGGTCTACGGCGTGCTCGGCACCGCTTTTGTGCAGGCCGTGCTGGCCGGCATCGGGTTCTGGATCGCTGGCGTGCCCGGCGCGGCGATTCTCGGCTTCATCACGTTCTTCCTTTCCGTCGTGCCGATGGGCCCGCCGCTGGCCTGGATTCCCGCCGCGTTGTGGCTCTATCACACCGGCGAGACGGGCTGGGCGATCTTCATGGTGGTCTGGGGCGCCGCAGTGGTCGGCATGGCCGACAACGTCATCAAGCCGCTGCTCATCAGCAAGGGCACCGGCCTGCCGCTCATCTGGATCATGATGGGCGTGCTGGGCGGCGCGCTGGCCTTCGGCTTCCTGGGCGTCTTCATCGGGCCAACCGTGCTGGCAGTGGCGTACGCGCTGCTGCGCGACTGGACCATCGGCAACCAGGAACGCGCGAGCGTGACCGCCGTCACGGCGCCGCCGCCGTCCCAACTGACCCCGGATGCCTGAGCACCACGGCCCTGCGGCGTCGGCGTCCGCGCCGGCGCCGGACCTGCGCCACCTTGTGGCCTGCGAGTACTGCGACGCGCTCTATGAGCGTGCGTCGCTCGCGCCCGGCGAACGCGCCAACTGCCTGCGTTGCGGCAGCGAGCTCTATCGCGAAAGCACCCGCGCCTATCGCCGCCTGCTGCCGCTCGTGTTCACCGCCCTGATCCTGTTCGTGATCTCGAACACGTATCCGATCGTCGAAATGGACCTGAAGGGCGTACGCACCGAGACCACGCTCTGGGGCGCGGTGCAGGCGCTCTACTCGGACCAGATGACGCTGGTGGCCATGCTGGTGTTCGCCACGACGATCCTGTTCCCTCTCTCCGAGATGCTGATGATGTGCTACCTGCTGGTGCCGATGGCGCAGCGGAAGATGCCGCGCGGGTTCGACGCCATCGTGCGTGGCATCCGCCAGACCCGGCCCTGGGGCATGATCGAGGTCTTCATGATCGGCGTGCTGGTCACGCTGGTGAAGCTGTCGACCATGGCGGAAGTGCTGCCCGGCGTGGCGCTGTGGTCGTTCGGCGCGCTGGTGGTGGTGCTGGCCGCGATGCTGTCGTTCGATCCCCGCGACCTGTGGCATTACCTGGAAACGCCGGATGGGGATGACACCCCGCCCGGCGCGCAGGAGCCCACGCCATGAGCCAGCCATCACGCCCATCGCGCCCATCACGCACGGCCATGGCACGCGACCAGATCGCGCGGTCACGGCGCGTGGCCGCCGATGTGATGGCGGAGCTGACCGACGACGACGAACGTACCCCGCTGGCGGAGGTACCCACCGCGTCCTCGCGCGGGTTGCTGTCGTGCCATGCATGCGACCTGGTGAGCCCCATCACGCTCGAAGGCGAACCGTGCCCACGCTGCGGCGCCACGCTGCACCGCCGCAAGCCTGCCAGCCTGGCGCGCACCTGGGCCTTCCTGCTGGCCGCGTACATCCTCTACATCCCGGCCAACCTGCTACCGGTGATGGTCACCGAGTCGATCCTGGGCGTGCAGCGCGACACCATCCTGTCCGGTGTGCTCTATCTGTGGCTATCCGGATCGCACATGCTGGCTGGCGTGGTGCTGATCGCGAGTATCGTCGTGCCGCTGCTGAAGATGATGATCCTGACGCTGCTGCTGATCTCGGTGCACATGAAATCGACATGGCGCATCCGCCAGCAGACCAAGCTGTACGGGCTGGTCGAAGTCATCGGCCGCTGGTCGATGCTTGATATCTTCGTGGTGGCGCTGCTGGCCTCGCTGGTGCGCGCGGGCGCGCTGGCCACGATCATCCCCGGCGCTGGCGCGCTGGCATTTGCCTCGGTGGTCGTGATGACCATGCTGGCATCGCTAAGCTTCGACCCGCGCCTGCTTTGGGACTCGCTCGAGACCCCGAACCCCTCTTCCATCGAATTGCCGGAATCCGACAATGCCCGATCACGATAGTCCCTCCCCGCCGCCGACCTCCGGTGGCGTGCCCCAGCCCGCGCGCAAGCGTCGCGCCCGCTGGCTGCCATCGCTGGTGTGGCTGATCCCGATTGTCGCCGCCGTGGTCGGCGTCTCGCTGCTGATCAACACGCTCGCCTCACGCGGGCCGGAGATCAACGTCACCTTCCGCTCCGCCGATGGGCTGACACCGGGCAAGACCGCCGTGCGCTACAAGGACGTCGACATCGGTCTGGTCAAGTCGGTGCGGCTCGCGTCCGATCGCTCGCACGTGATCGCATCGATCGAGCTGACAAAGGACGCCGAGAGCTTCGCCGTCAAGGACACGCGTTTCTGGGTGGTGCGCCCGCGCTTTGCGATCAGTGGCGTATCCGGCCTGGAAACGCTGCTCTCGGGCGCCTACATCGGCGTGGATGCCGGCAAGTCACGGGAAAGCACGCGCAACTTCATCGGTCTCGAAGTGCCACCCGTGGTCACCGCCGACGCGTCCGGTCGCCAGTTCGTGCTGCGCGCCCAGGACTTGGGCTCGCTCGATATCGGCTCGCCGGTCTACTATCGCCGCGTGCAGGTAGGCCAGGTGGTGGCGTACCAGCTCGACCCGAACGGGCGTGACATCTCGCTGCGCGTGTTCGTCAACAAGCCGTACGACAAGCTCGTCAATGGCGACACCCGCTTCTGGCACGCCAGCGGCGTCGACCTCAAGCTCGATGCGAACGGCCTGAAGCTCTCCACGCAATCGCTGGTCACGGTGCTACTGGGCGGCGTGGCCTTCCAGGCACCGGACAACTCCACCGCAACGCAGCCGGCGTCCGAGAATACGCAATTCCTGCTGGCATCGGACCAGTCGGAGGCGATGAAGGAGCCTGAAGAACTGGCGCCAGCGCTGGCGGTGCTGAACTTCGACCAGTCGGTGCGCGGCCTGTCGCCGGGCGCGCCGGTCGACTTCCGCGGTGTGATCGTGGGCCAGGTGCGCTCGATCGGCATCGAATACCAGCGCGACAAGAAGGCATTCCGTATGCCCGTGGTGGTGGAGTTCTATCCGTCGCGCATGGGATTCCGGGAGCGCGATGTGTCCGACGAGGCCAAGAAGCGCAGCATCGTGCAAGGCCTGGTCAAGCGCGGCATGCGCGCGCAACTGCGCACTGGCAACTTGCTGACCGGTCAGCTCTACGTGGCGCTCGACTTCTTCCCGAAGGCGCCACCGCCGAAGGACCTCGACCTCAACGCGACAATGCCGGAACTGCCGACCACGCCGGGCGCCTTCGATGAGTTGCAGGCCAAGCTTGGCGATATCGTCAACAAGATCGACAAGGTGCCGTTCGATCAGATCGGCCAGGATCTGCGTACCAGCGTGGTGTCGATGAACAAGATGCTCGATAACGCCGACAAGCTCGTGACGCAACTGCACGGCGATGTGGCGCCCCAGGTACTCGCCGCGCTGCAGGATGCCCGACGTACGCTGAACGCCGCCAATGGCACGCTGGCTTCGGACGCGCCGCTGCAGCAGGATACGCGCCGCATGATGCAGGAACTGACGCGCACGGCCGTGTCCCTGCGTGCGCTGACCGACTATCTCGAGCGCCATCCCGAGGCGCTGTTGCGTGGGAAGACGGAGAAGGAATGATGAAACGCTCGCTGATGCTTCTGGCGCTGGCCGCCGCGCTGCTCAACGGCTGCGCGTCGCCGGAGCCCCGCTACTACACACTCGCATCCACAGCCGCTCCGGCCGCCACGTCCCCGACACCCGGCACGCAGCCCATCTGGATCGAGGTGTCGCCGGTCAGGGTACCGGAGCGCCTGAACCGCACCCAGCTCGTGGTGGCCGACGGCAACGCTGGCGGCGTGAAGATGCTGGACCTGTCGCGCTGGTCCGCGCCGTTGCCGGACGAGTTGCGCGATGCGCTGTCACAGCAGCTTCAGGCGAAACTCGGTGCCGTGGATACCTATCAGCAGGGACTGTCCGAAGTGGAGCCGGTCTATCGCGTGACCACGGAAGTGGTGCGGCTGGATGCGGACCCTGGCCAGCGCGCCAGCGCTTCGATCGCCTGGACCGTACGCCGCCTGCCCGACGGCAAGGTCCTGGGCGGCCGCACGGAAGCCGAGTTGCCCGCGCCCGGTCAGGTGGATGGCGTGGTGAACGCCTATCGCCAGATCGTCGCGACAACCGCCGCCGACATCGCCGCCGGCGTGCAATCGCTGCGCCGCTAAGGCGTCAATCCCTCCGGACCGCCAGTTGGCGGTCCGCTTCGGCCATCGCGGCCAGGCACGCTTCGGCATCCCCCGTCACCAGCCGCACGCTGCAAGCCAGCATCAGGTTCATCGACAAGCCGAAGTCCTCCACCACATAACCGCGCGCATCGCGCGCGTTCCCGTCGGCATCGGTCCTGACACGCACGCGATCCAGCAACGTGCCGGCATCGGCCGCATAGCCCCAGACGGGCTTCTCCAGCGCCACGGCAAACCCAACCTCGAACGCAGTACCGCTGTCAGGCTCCCCCGGCCCGCGGAAATCGTCGAGATTCGCCATCACGACATCTGCGCGACGAATCAACGCGATGTTGGCCTCGTAGATCCATTGTGCCGTGGCTGACCCCGACAGCCCGGACGGCGCCGCCTTGTCCAGCGGGTACAAGCCTTCATAGCCATACCGCAGGCACAGCGCCTTCAGGTGTTCACCCCAGTCGCGCGCGTCCTCGCGGAACACATCAAAGCCAGCGAGATAGACCATCTTCATGGCACTTCCTCCATTTGGAACGAACGAAAGAATAGCGCAGAGGTGTGCGTCTTTCATTTTTGATCCGCGCGCGGAACAGATTTAGTGAAATTGCGGTTGACTTGTAATTCCCATATCGGCCGATCTTGAAGGCACAAGGAAGTTTCCTACCTTCCATTCATCGCATTTAGTCTGCACAGCAGCCATCGCCGACACAGTCAATCGGAACATTCCCAAGAAAATCGTAAATTCAAGATAAATACGATTAAAAGAATTCCTAAAAATCAATAGTCTTTGACCCTGTCAGGAAGACGCGACGTATAGCGATTTCACTGGCGAAATTCCGGGGATATCCGCGTGGAATGTGCGGCTTCTTATCCCGGATACAGCTGCCATCGCTCGCTATGCGGATCTCCGCGATTCGCCTTGACAGTCACTAATCACATCAATACATGAGGTCAAAGTGAAACATATTCGAACAAAGATCCTTGCCACATCCCTGCTGCTTGCCACGATGAGTCCGGCCGCGTTTGCCGTGGATGGCACGATCACCTTTACTGGCCGAGTCACAGGGCAGACCTGCACCATCTCTGGCAACGGTAGACCGGCTGGCGATTTCACCATTGTGCTGCCCACCGTTACTGCCTCGACGCTGAACACCGCCGGCAACATCGCGGGTCGCACGCCTTTCAATATTCGGCTCACAAACTGCAACCCAAACACCGGTAACGTGGCAGTTCACTTCGAACCCGGTGCGGCAGTGGATCTCGGCACCGGTCGCCTGAAAAACACGGTTGTCAACAGTCCCGCTTCTGGCAGCACCCCAGCAATTACTGGTGCATCGAACGTCCAGATCGGTCTGCTGAACAGCGATATGACCAACATCAACGTAGGGGCCGCGTTCGCCTCGCAGAACTCGCAACGTGTGGCCATTACAAGTGGTGCCGCAACACTGCAGTACTACGCCCAGTACGTGGCAACCGGCGCCGCCACACTCGGCACACTCCAGACTTCGGCGACGTATTCCATCGTGTACCCGTAAGTCAGGCCTATACCTGCCGGCATGCGCACACATGCCGGCACCTCCAGCCAGCCGGCTTCGAGCCGGCACCTCCTTCCCGTCGCCGTTCATCATGTTCAAGACTTCAAGTTGTCGCGCAGCCATTGCTGCCGTCCTCCTGGCAATGGTCACGCCGGAAACCCTTGCGTCCGTGGTTTTGACCGGGACCCGCGTCATCTATTCCGAGTCGGAGCGGGAAGTCAGCCTCAAACTCACAAATGAAGGAGATGCGCCCGCTCTAGTGCAGGCATGGATCGACGACGGCGACCCCAATGCGACGCCGGAGAACGCGAAGTCGCCATTCACGCTCACGCCGCCGCTGTTCAGACTGGATGCGAAGAAGGGCCAGACGCTACGCATCATTCAGATCCAGCAAGCGCTGCCCCGCGATCAGGAATCGCTGTTCTGGCTCAACGTTCTCGAAGTGCCACCCGTCGCATCCAGCAGCAAGGATCAGCAGAACTCGCTTCAGTTCGCCTTTCGGTCACGCATCAAGCTGTTCTTCCGTCCAACGGGATTACCCGGCGACGCGGACAGCGCGCCCACCAAGGTCACTTGGCGCTTCGCACGCAAGGATGACGGCCATCATGTACTGAGGGCAACGAATCCAACGCCGTACCACATCACCTACACAAAGGTCGAGGCAGCCGCTGGCGGGCATGTGTACAGCAATGATGCCGGAGCAATGGTGAATCCCGGCGGCACAGTCGAATTTGCCATGGATGACACGTCGCCAGTGTCCGGTGAACCAGCCCAGGTCAGTTACACGTTTATCTCGGACTATGGCGCCGGTGTATCTGGCATCCGCAATGCGAAGCCAATGCAGAAAGCGAAGGGACAATGACAATGACGATGCGGAGGCGGAAGCCACGCGCCTCGCGCGTTCTCGCTGTGCATTGGGTCCTGGCCGCCGCGCTGCCTACTGCGGTATTTGCTGATGAGCCGGGCAAGACAGCCACCGCCGCAGCCATCAAGTTCAATTCACAATTTCTGAAACGTTCCGATGGCACCAGCGTCGACGTCGACCGGTTTGCATTTGGCAACCCCATCTCACCTGGCGACTATCCGGTCGACATATACCTGAACGGATCTTGGGTTGGTCGAGAGACAGTGCGATTCCGGTCCCGGGACGAGGTCGTCGGCCCATGCATGGACCGATCGCTCATTACCCGGTTGAATCTCGACGAGCAGGCGCTGCCGCCCGCCAACCGCAATGCGATAGCGCATGCCGTCAGCGGGGAATGCACGCGTTCATCTGACATCTCGGAGGATCTCACCTGGTCGTTCCACCTCAATGACCTGCGTCTCGACATCGGCGTGGCGCAGGCTTTGCTGCGCCGCACGCCGCGTGGCAGTGTCAGCCCAGAACTCCTGGATGATGGCGTCCCGTCCGGGACGGTCGCCTACAATTTCAATACGTTCCACACCACTGGTAGTTCGCCTGGCACCTCTACCTACCTTGGCGTCGATTCCGGATTGAATATCGGTGCCTGGCACGTGCGGCAGCGCTCCTCGATGAGCTGGCAGCAGTCCATTGGCCAAAGCACCTACGACTACCAGAACATCGCGACCTATGTGCAACGGGACATATCACGTCTGCGTAGTCAACTTACCCTTGGCGATGCCTACACGGATGGGGCCGTCTTCGACAGTTTTTCCGTGCGCGGCGTGAATCTGGCCAGCGATGACCGGATGCTTCCCGACTCCGCGCGCGGCTATGCGCCACTGGTCCGAGGCGTCGCCCGCTCCAATGCGCGTGTCACGGTCACGCAGAATGGCAACAAGCTCTATGAAACGACCGTGGCCCCGGGACCGTTCGAGATCAAGGATCTGTACGCCACCGGTTATGGCGGCAATCTGCTCGTCACGGTGACAGAAGCCGACGGCAGCCAGAGCAGCTTTACCGTGCCCTATGCATCCGTGGCTCAGCTTCTGCGGCCCGGTATCACGCGGTACTCGGCCACGGTTGGGGAGTACCGCGGTGGCTCGCGCACGTCTTCCCGCCGCGAGAAACTGGTCCAGGGCACGGTGCAGCACGGGTTCAACAACTTCGTAACAGGCTATGCCGGGCTAGTCCTCTCGGAGGGTTATCAGGCGGGCATGGTCGGCGCGGCCTTGAATCTTCCCATTGGGGCATTCGCGCTGGATGCGACTCATGCCCGCGCCTCGATCGACCAGGTTGACAACACCAGCGGACAAAGCGTCCGCCTCAGCTACAGCAAGTTCGTGCCGTCAACAAGCACGAGTATGTCACTCGCCGCCTATCGCTATGCGACCCGCGGCTTCTGGACGATGAGCGACGCATTCACCGCTCGCGCCAGCGGTGGCAATGCCCGCGCCGTGGACCGCCAGCGCAGCCAGGTTCAGCTCACGCTGAATCAGAGCCTTGGAGATCGCTGGGGCAACTTCTATCTCACGGGCACTTCCGCGGAGTACTGGAATCGGGGCGGTACAGCACTGATGTTTCAGGTGGGCTACAGCAACTCGCTGCGTGTGCTGGGGCTGCCGATGACCTACAACATCGCGGCCTCGCGCCAACGCGAAGCGATGACTGGCCGGTTCACCACCCAAGTCTTCGCCAGCCTCACCGTCCCGCTGGGCAAGAGCATCCACGCCCCAATGCTGTCCTTCGGCGCCACGCATAACAGTGACAGCCAATCCTCGCAACAGATGCGGCTGAGCGGCACCGCACTCGAGGACAACGCCATCACCTATGGCTTGAACGTCGACCGTTCGCCGAACACGACCACCGGCGGCGGCAACGTACAGTACCGGACGCCTTACACCACGGTTTCCGCTTCTGTCAGCGGTGGCGGCAGTTACACGCAATATTCGGGCGGCCTGCAAGGCGCCCTGGTCGCCCACTCAGGAGGCATCACACTCGCCAACTACCTTGGCGACACCATCGGCATCGTCGAAGCAAAGGGCGCCACCGGCGCGCGCGTCGCCAATGCGACGGGCGTCAGGATCGACGCATTCGGCTACGCCATCGTGCCGTACCTCCAGCCCTACAACATGAACACGATCGAGATAGATCCACGCGGGATGCCGCTGGATGTATCGCTGGACGCGACCAGCACCCAGGTAGCGCCACGCGCGAACGCAGCGGTAAAAATCAAGTTCGCCGCGCTCAGCGGACGCTCCGTCATCATCTCGGCCAGCCAGCCCGATGGGGCGCCATTGCCCTTCGGCGCATCAGTGCTGGATAAGGACAATGCCGAAATCGGCGTGGTTGGCCAAAGCGGCATCATCTTCGTGCGTGGCATCGAAGACACCGGACGCTTGCAGGTTTCCTGGGGCACACACTCCGCACAACGTTGCGCGATCGAATATCAGCTGCCGGAGAAGGTCCGCAACGCGACGTCGTTCACGCAGATCCGATCGGTATGCCAGCCCAACACGAAGGCGGAATCGTGAATGTCGATACTGCGATCAGGTCGTGCCAAATGTTGCCAACCATCGCGGCGACTCTGCTTGGTCCGATCACTATCGGCACGCTGCAATCGTTTCGCACTCGAACTATCGCGCGCGGCAACCTCTCCGGCCCATTGTCATTACCACGCTGACGGACACCACCACGCCGGGCAATCGTTCACCCCGAGCTAACGATCGCGGCAGGCTTACGGATTGATCGCCGGATGCTTCAGCGCATGCGCAGCCTCGGCCAGATGCTGGCGGTAGTTGCTCTCATCTCGCGAGAGGCCAAGTTCTCCGCTGCGATAAGCCATCGCCAGCGCCTGAATCGAGGCCGGATGCTCACGCTCGGCAGCGGCCTCGTACCAGGACACCGCAGTCGCATCATCACGCGGCACGCCATCGCCCTCACGGTAGGCGTTGGCCAGCAAGAACATGGCCTGCGCAACACCGCCGTCAGCAGCCACTCTGAACCAGTGCGCGGCGGCAGCCGGATCCGCTGTATGGCCGTAGCCACCGCGATAGAGCAGCCCCAGGTAATACGCTGCGCCAACATCGCCCACCCTTGCCGCCGCGCCGAGTTCGCGCCATGCGACAGGCAAGTCCGTACGACCGGACGCCAACTCACCAAGCATCGCGGCCTTGCCGAGCAGGAACTGCGCGCGGGTGTGTCCGCTCGCTGCCGCCAGGCCAAGCCAGTGCTCCGCCTGCGCGCGGCTCTCGGTGTCTGTCCGGGACAGTAGTGTTTCACCGAGAGCCGCGCATGCCGCAACCTCGCCCGCCGCGGCCGCGCGCTGTAGTCGTGACAGTGCGGCGGCATCATTCGCCGAGGTCGCCATCAACTGCCATCGCGCGATCTCGCTTTGACGCACATCGGATTGCTGTCGCCACACGGCGGCGCCAGCTACCCCAGCCGCCGCAACGGTTACAGCCAGCGTGGCCGCCACAAACAGCGGGTGAATGCGAGGAAAGCGCCGCGGTACGGCCGTAGTCGTTGGCATGGCGTGCATGGTCAGTCAATCACAAGCTGAGATCGAGCTTGTACTGCGACAGGTTCTTGCCGGACCCATCGTCAGCCTTGTCGAGCGAGATATTGGTCAACCCAGCGTCGGTTGCCTGCTGCTGCATCCCGATACCCGAGCTGAACACCACCTTGCCCGTCGTGGTCACCTTGGTGAACTTCCAGCTACGCGCGCTGCCGTTGGCCACGCGTGTGACATTGGTCACCTTCTTGATGTAGCTGATCAGCACATCGCGGTTGGCATCAGGCGAGGCATAGATCGTCTTGGTGCCATCGAGGCCCGGGAAGTTGCCGCCCCCGCTGGCACGATAGTTGTTGGTCGCCACGATGAAGTTCATCGCCGCGGTCACCGGCGTGCCCTTGTACGTCAGGTTCTTGATACGGCTGCCAACCGGCTGCGTCACGTCGATCTCATATTGCATGTCAGGATCGGTGAACATGTCGAAGTTGTAGCCCGGGAAGGTGCTGATCAACTGCTGGTCCGTCGTCTTGGCCGGGTCGATCTGGTTGAAGCGCTTGGCGGCGGTTTCCAACCACGCCTTCACCTCGTCGCCGTTGACCTTCACCGCATACACCGTGTTCGGGTACAGGTAGAGATCGGCCGCATTGTTGATGGCCAGGTTGCCGGACGCCACGTCGGTGTAGTCGCTGCCGCCGCCAAAGCCGCTCTTGAACGGGGCCGAAACCGACAGCACGGGCAGCGAGGCCAGCGCCGGCAGGTTCGCGGTCACGTAGTCCTTCACGTACGCAGCCTGCGCCATGTTGACGATCTGAATCGCGCCCGGATCACCCACGTCGGCGAAGTAGCTCGACATGCGGTAGTTGGTGCTGCCGATCGGCGTCTTCACGTACTGGATAGTTGCCTGGTGCTCGGTGTCGATCATCGGCGCCACGCTGGCGTCGGCCGTCACATAGGTCTTGTCGGCGTTCTGGGTCGAGCGCGCCTCCACGGTGGTCTTGGTGCGATCGACGCTCCAGCTCTTGCCGTCGTGGTTCAGCGACAGGTTGATCACACCCAGATGCTTGCCCCAGTAGTTGGCCATCACGGTCGGCACGCCGTTGACCGTGCCCTTGACCTTGTCCACGCCCGGCAGGTTGAACTGGCCGACCGTGCTGTTGGCATCCGGGAAGATCTGGTGCGAGTGGCCGATCAGCATCGCGTCCACGCCAGCCACCTTCGACAGGTGATAGCTGCCGTTCTCCATCGTCGGCGAGTAGGTCGAGTTATCGAGGCCACCATGCGAGATCACGACGACGAGGTCGGCGCCCTTGGCGCGCATCTCGGGAATGTACTTCTGGGCCGTTTCTACCAGACCTTCGGTGTAGACCTTGCCGTCGAGCCAGCGCTTGTCCCAGCTCAGGATGGCCGGCGGCGCGAAACCGATGATGCCAACCTTGATCGGCGCGGTTACCGTCTTGCCGTCCGGGCCGGTAGCCGTCAGCGTCTTGCTCAGAATCGCGTACGGCTGGAACAACGGCGCGCGCGTCTTGACGCTGTAGACGTTGGCCAGCACCTGCGGAAACTTCGGACCCGCGCATGTGGTCTGGGCGGTCGGATCGGGCAGACCGTCAACGTTGAACTTGCTGCCGGTGACCTGGCTCAGGTACTGCAGCCCGTAATTGAATTCGTGATTGCCGATGCCACCGCCGTCAAAGCCAGCGGCGTTCATCACCTTGTACATCGCCAGGGTCTCGGTGCACGAGACCGGCTTCACCAGTGCCTGATAGTCCGAGAGCGCGGTGCCCTGGATCGTGTCGCCGTTGTCGAGCAACAGGCTGTTCGGAAACTCCTGCCGCGCGGACTTGATCAGCGTCGAGACGCGCTCGAAGCCCAGCGACTTGTCTTCGGCCAGCTTGAAGTAGTCATAGCTCAGGACGTTGGTGTGGAGGTCGGTGGTCTCGAGCAGCGCCAGCGTGGACTTGGTACCTGCGACGATCGCCGCCGGGGTGTTGCCACCGTTGTTGCCGCCGTTGCCACTGTTTCCGCTATTGCCGCCGTTGTTGCCGGAGGTGGAGGACGAGGTGTCGTCTGAGCCGCAGGCGGCCAGCGCGGTCACCCCCACCAGCAAGGCCGCGAGCGTCGCGGCCTGGATGCGATGGAGTTGCATGTTTCGGGTTCCCTGATTGGATTTGTTTTGATTTTGGTTTTGGTGCAGCCACGGAATTGTCGGCAGCCGCGATGGCAGGAAAGTGGCGAAATCGCGTCATTCGTGTGACAGGCACCACGGATGTCAGCGTCATCAGGGAATGCACAAATCGCGCGCCGGACTATTCCAAATGGCTGAAGACCCTTATCCATCCGGGCAATTGACGGTGCGCTATATACCCGCTTATATTGCGCAAGGTAACAATCGCGCACACCGCACCCCTTCACGCCATGACCTTCCGCACCCTGCCCTTCCTGCGCCGCACCGCCTGCGTCGGCGCCGCCCTGGCCCTGACCGTCGCCGCACCGTCGGCCTTTGCCGCCGATCTCGTGGTCTCCGCCGCCGCCAGCCTGACCAACGCGTTCAAGACGCTGGCCGAGCAGTACGAGCACGCCCACCCGGATACCAAGGTGGTGCTGAATTTCGGCGCTTCGGACGTGCTGATGCAGCAGATCGTCAAGGGCGCGCCGGCCGATGTGTTCGCCTCCGCCGACCAGACCGCCATGGACAAGGCCGAGGCCGAGAAGGTCGTGCAACCGGCCAGCCGCAAGGACTTTGCCGCCAACCAGGTAGTGCTGATCGTGCCGCAGGACAGCAAGCTCGGCATCGGGTCGCTCAAGGACCTGACCCGCGCCGACGTCAAGCGCGTGGCGTACGGTAATCCGTCGTCGGTGCCGGTGGGCCGCTATACCAAGGGCGCGCTCGAAGCCGAGGGCCTTTGGGATGCCGTGGCGGCCAAGGGCGTGCCGGCCCAGAACGTTCGCCAGAGTCTCGACTACGTGGCACGCGGCGAGGTCGACGCCGGCTTCGTGTTCGCCACCGATGCCGCGATCATGCCGGAGAAGGTCAAGGTGGCGGTGCGCGTGCCGAATCGCACGCCGGTCACCTACCCCATCGCCGTCACCACGCAGACGAAGCAGGCCCAGCAGGCCAACAGCTTCGTCCAGTACGTGCTGTCGGCCGAAGGCCAGGCCGTGCTGGCCAAATTTGGATTCCAGAAACCGTAACAAGGTCTGATTGCTGTCATGGATGCCGTCTGGGTACCGCTGCTGCTGTCGCTCAAGGTAGCGGGCTGGGCCACGCTGCTGAACGCCATTCTTGGCGTGGCGGCCGCCTATGCGATATCGCGCTGGCGCTCGTCCGCGCGTGATGTGGTGGATGCCATCCTGACCCTGCCGCTGGTTCTCCCACCCACCGTGCTCGGCTACTACCTGCTTGTGCTGGTGGGCCGGCGCGGCGTGTTTGGCGCTTGGCTGGACCGGATCGGGATCGAACTTGTGTTCACATGGCAGGGCGCGGTGCTGGCGTCGACCGTGGTCGCATTCCCGCTCGTGCTGAAATCCGCGCGCGCTGCGTTCGAAGGCGTCGATCACCAGCTCGAGAATGCCGCCCGCGTGCTGGGTGTATCGGAGACCGGCATCTTCTTTCGCGTCACGCTGCCGATGGCGCTGCGCGGCATCTCCGCCGGCGTGGTGCTGGCGTTTGCGCGGGCACTGGGCGAATTCGGCGCCACGCTGATGGTGGCCGGCAACCTGCCGGGCCGCACCCAGACGCTCTCTGTGGCCATTTATGAAGCCGTGCAGGCTGGCGACGACAACACCGCCAACCTGCTGGTGCTGGTGACGTCGGTCACATGCATCGTGCTGTTGGTGGTGGCTGGCCGACTGGTGCCGCCCGCCGCGCGTGGCGTTGGCGAGGTCTACGAGCGACGCGCTTTCCGGCGCGAAGCCGTGGGCAAGTGAGGCCCGCCATGAGCATGCAGATCACCATCCGCAAGCGCCTGGTGTCGCGAGATCGCCAGTTCGCGCTCGACATCGGATTTGAGTCGGACAGTCACCGTATTGCGATGTTCGGACCCTCCGGCTCTGGCAAGACCCTGACACTGCGGGCCATCGCCGGGTTGCTGGCGCCGGACAGCGGGCGCATCGTACTCAACGGACGCACGCTGTTCGACAGCGAATCCGGCATCGACCTGCCCCCCCAGGAGCGCCGCGTGGCGTACCTGTTCCAGGACTACGCGCTATTTCCGCATCTGACCGTGGCGCAGAACATCGCGTTCGGCCTGAACCACGGCTGGCGTAATCCCCGGCGGCGCGAGTTGCCGCCAGAGGCCGCGCACTGGGTCGATGCCTTCGGCTTGCGCGAGATCGTGAATCAGTATCCGTCCGAGATCTCGGGCGGTCAGAAGCAGCGCGTGGCGCTGGCCCGCGCGCTGGCGCCCAAGCCGGATATTGTTTTGCTCGACGAACCGTTCTCGGCGCTGGACCCGGCGCTACGGACGCGTATGCGCGAAGAACTGCTGTCGCTGCAGGCGAACCTCGATGTGCCAATGGTGGTGATCTCGCACGATCCGCAAGACGTCGAGATCCTGGGCGACCACGTGCTCGAGATTCGCGAGGGCCGCATCTTCGGCAGCGGCACCGGCAAGCGGCATCCGCCGGTCTACGCGCCCCTGCCCGCGCACGTGGCCTGATCCGCAGTCAGCAAATCGACATAGGCGCCTTCGATCAGAGCGTCATGGTTCACGCCCAGCCGCGCCATCAGTCCATGCGCCTCGGCCACGCCAGCTTCCGCTGGCTCGCCTTCGCGCAGCACCACTTCCAGTTCCAGAAAGTCGCCCAAGCCTTCCACGCGATCGAGATGCACGCGCGTGCGACCGACGAGGAACAGTGTCCGCACCTTGCGCACGCGTCCACGCTCGCCGTGGGCCGAGACCAATGCGGCACGTAACGTGTCGGGCGAGGCCGTCGGGGACAGGATGTAGAAGCTCTCCTTCGGCCCCGTCTGGTCAGGTCGGGAATAGAAGATCAGTTGCCCTTGATCGGCACTGAACGCGCGCAGCTTGAGCCTGCCGTTCGGGCACGGGAAGAACGTGTCGTCCTGCTCGATCAGTTCCGGGCCATGATCCGCGACGGCGGCGGCGCGCGGTATCAACGCCTCGACGCTGGCGATGCGTGCCTTGATTTCGATATTGCGTGCCATGCTGCTTTAGCCCACTGTCCCGAGGATCACGCTCGAAGCCTTGAAAATGGCCACCGCACGCGTGCCCACCTTCAGATCGAGTTCGGTCACCGCTGCATTGGTGATGATGGCCGCGACCGTGCCGCCGCCATCGAGATCGAGCACCACCTCGGCATTGACTGCGCCCGGCTGCACGCGCGAGACCACGCCCGGTAACTGGTTACGCGCCGACAGCCGCACGTTGGGGTCAGGCAGACCGATCATCACCGACGATGCCTTGACTAGCGCGAACGCCTCGGCGCCGGCCGTCAGGCCCAGGGTCTCCACGCTCTCGTGCGTGATGGTGGAAACGACGCGCTGGCCACCCGGCAGCGCCAGCGTGACTTCATCGTTGACGGCCCCGCCGCGAATCGCTTCCACGCGGCCGAACAGCTTGTTGCGCGCACTGGTCTGGACCATGAATTTCCTCATCAGGTGAAGGTCGTCGGCATCCGCGTCGCTCAATGCGCTCCCGACCTTGTCAAGGTAGGCGACGAAGCGGGCGTGCTCTGCCTCCATCGCATGGTAGGTACGAATCAGGCGCTCGGCGCGTTCGGTCAGTCGGGTACCGCCTCCGCCCTTGCCGCCTGCCGCGCGCGAAACGAGCGGCTCGCCGGCGCTGTTGTTCATGGCGTCGATGGCATCCCAGGCAGCCTTGTAGCTGATGCCGACGGCGCGCGCCGCGGCCGTGATCGAACCATGTTCGCCAATGGCAGCCAGCAGCGCGATGCGGTCCTTGCCGCCCCAATCATGCGTGCCGGCGCGAAACCAGATCGCTCCCTGGAGTTCGAGCATGTGCTAACGGTGTGGGAAGTGAAAGATAGCGTATGGTACCGCCAGCCGACACCGCGCCGATACGGCACTGGTGTCAGTGCGGTATCGGCGCGGCATTCACGCGGCATCCACTAGTTCTGGTGCGCCGGAATGTACCAGCGCATGATGCTGCCGGCGAAGTACTGCTTGTCGAGCTGGCGCAGCAACCGCCAGGCCGTGAAGGCGTCGACGTCCAGATCCACCCATGCCCATGGATGATCGGCGTCACCCTCGCGCATGATGTCGATCGAGATGACGCGGGCGTAGATCTTGAGCTTTTCGCGCAGCATATCCGCCGTCACATCTCGATGCAGCCCGCGGATCAGTACCTGCATGGCGGCCTCTCCCTCGGTGCGTTGGCATTGTGTGTATTGTAGGCCGCGCTCCGCGTCACGTCGTGTGCCTTATGCGCTGATCGCACACGACGTTGCCTCATCCTGTCAGGCCATCACGTGCACGCCGCCATCGACGTACACGGTGTTGCCAGACAGCCGTCGCGCGTACGGCGTAGCCAGGTAGGCGGTGGCGAAGCCCACATCCATGATGTCGACCAGTTCGCCCAACGGCGCGCGCCCCGCCGCCTCGGCCAGCAGAGCGTCGAAGTCCTTGAGCCCCGACGCCGCGCGCGTCTTCAGCGGCCCGGGCGAGATCGCGTGCACGCGGATGCAGCGCGGACCGAGTTCATAGGCCAGATAGCGGCAACTGGCCTCCAGCGCAGCCTTTACCGGCCCCATCAGGTCATAGTTCGGCACCACGCGGTTGGCGCCGTCATAGCTCATCGCGAACATCGTGCCGCCGTGCGGCATCAGCGGCACCGCGCGGCGCGCCATGCGTATGAAGGAATGGCAGGAGACATCCATCGCCCGCGCGAACCCGGTGGCCGATGAATTGAGCAGTCCGCCCTGCAGGTCGGCCTTCGGCGCGAAAGCCACGGAATGGATCAGGGAATCCAGTTGCCCCCACTCCGCCGCGATGCGCGCGAACAGCGCGTCCATCTGCGCATCGTCCTCGACATCGAGCGGCATCAGGATCGGCGCCTCCACCTGGCGCGCCAGTGGTTCCACGTACGGCAGTGCCTTGTCGTTGAGATAGGTCAGCGCGATCTCGGCGCCCATTTCCCGGAACGCCCGGGCGCAGCCCCAGGCAATCGAGTCCTCGTTCGCCACGCCCACGACGAGCACGCGCGCCCCTGCAAGGGGTGGATTCGGTACTTGCACCATCGGATTCTCCGGCGAAGCTACGTGATGAGCGATGCGCGACGACCGCCCCGCCTCCGGCACGCGGTGGCGGGGCGAAATGGTTATCGGGAGTCAGGTCTGGGCGTCGGCGCCCGCCTCGCGCGTGGCCTTGCCGTGATCGGTACCCATCACGTCGGCGACCTTGCGGTAACGCTCCATCCACTCACCCTCGAGCGGGCCACCAACGGTCAGCACGCGATGTGCCAGCACCATCACCCGGCGACGCTCCTTCATGTCCGGCACGAGTTGCGGCAGCGTGCGCAGCGCGCCGTCGGGGTCAAGACTGACGACATAGCTCTGACGCCGTACCGCGTCCTTGAATTCGGCCAGTGTGAAACGCTCGTCGGGCGGGTTTTCCACCGCCAGCTTGCGTAGCAGGTTGAATGGACGTTCCTCGATGGCGGACTTGCCCCCGGTCACGTAGGCCAGGATGCGCAGGAACCCATCGACCAGCGTGCCCTCGCCGATCCGGGACAGCGCCTCGCGACGGCGGAGTTCCGCCACCTCCGTACGCAGCGCGGTAACGGCGGGCGACTCGGCGCGCTCGGTATCCACCTTCATGCCGAATAGGGCCGGCAGCCACGGCGTGGCGTAGATCGACCAGAACGCCTGTTCCTGCCAGGCATCGCGCATATCGCGGTACAGGTCGAGCGAGCGCACGATCTGATCGGAGATCGCGGTCTGCATGGCCAGGAACGGATTGTCGGGAGATACGGGCTGGCGCGCTTCGCGCACGGCCGGCGCCATCGCGCTCACCCATTGCATCCACGGATTGGTGTCGCCTTCCAGCGATCGTTCAAGCCGCGTCGGATGCACCGCCCGAATCACCTCCGCCATCGACTCGTTCGACATCGCGCGCAGGAACGGCGAGGCAAACGTATCGTAGAGATGCTGGTTGACCTCGGCCACGCGGCGCACCACCTGGAACGGCAGTTCGTCGTCCCGGCCGTCGTCGAGCGACAGGATGTCGTCGATCGTGCGTCGTTCGAAGCGCACCATGTAGCGGCCTTCGATCAGATCCTTGTGCGACGTGCCCGGCGCGATGTCCTCGATCTTCGCTTCGTACAGGCCCGGCGGCAGCACGTCGATCAGGTCCAGCGCGCAGAAGAGTTCCGAGTGTTCCTTGTTGGCCACGCTACCCGACACGAAGATGCCGAGGTGGCCGATCGAAGGATGCAGGCAATAGACGATGGTCTGGTCGTTGGCGACGATCTCGTCAACGTTCGCGTAGAGATCGGGAATCCAGTTCAGCGCCTGCTGCGGCGGCGTGATGTTGTCACCCCAGGAGGCGAATACGATCACCGGCGAGCGCACGTTCCGCAGGTCGATGACCGTCTTGCCGTCGTTGCTGCGCACTTCGCCCGCTGTGAGGTGGTTGCCGACGAACAGGTTCTGCACGATCCAGTCGATCTCTTCCCGGTTCATCAGGAAGTGGCCGCCCCACCAGCGCTCGAACTCCAGGAAACGCGGACCCTCGGTGTCGGCCTTGGCATAAACGTTGTAGAGCTTCGACCAGAACGTGTTCGCGGGATCGAGCTTCTCGAAGTTCTGTACGAGCCAGGCGCCGTCGAAGCGGCCATTGCCCAGATCCGCCGCCAGCGATGCCAGCCAGGTGCCACCAAGCAGGCCACCCGAGTACCGCATCGGATTCTTGCCACGCACCCCAGACCAGTACGCCACGGGCGCGCCAGCCAGCAGGATCGGGCCGGTGACTTCCGGCGCGGCAGCCGCCAGCATCAACAGCGCCCAGCCCGCCTGACAGTTGCCAACGACGAATGGCTTGCCGGGCGCATCGGGGTGGCGCTCGGCGACCGCCTGCAGGAACAGGCCTTCGGTACGCGCGACGTCCTCGATCGTCTGCCCCGGGCAAGGATCGCGGAAGAACGTGATGAAGTAACACGGATGCCCACCGCGCAGGGCGTTGCCAATCTCGCTGTCGGACTTGAACCCGCCGATGCCGGGACCATGCCCCGCGCGGGGGTCCATCACCACGAACGGCCGCTTGGCCGGGTCCGTCGGTTGTCCTTCAGGTGGCACGATGCGAACCAGCGCGTAGTTGACCGGCGTCGGCAAATCGCGGCCGTCGATCAGTACCTCGTAGTCGAACACCAGCACTGGCGGCATGCCACCGCGCTCGTGCTCCGCGGTTTCATTGCCGCGCTGCCGAAGGATGTCGAGGAACAGGATCGAGCGTTGCCAGGCATCGATGCCGTACTCCCATGCGGCATGCGCAATGGCGGTAGGCGGAACTGGTGGAAGAAACCCGGCGAGCGCGGTCGCGGCCGGTGAGGGTGCCTCCGCTGTCGATGTGACAGCGGTCGGTTGACGTGCGGTCATTCCGTTTCTCCCAGTCTGGATAGGCGGAGTCAGGGTGTCGCGGCAAGACGTGTCGTCCGGATGGTCGATAGATCAGCGCCGGTGTGCTTGCTGCGATGCAACACCGAAAATCTACCAGTGTCGCGGCGCCATGGCAATTGGCCGAAGCGCCACTCCGAACATATCGGCCACCCATGACATATGCGTGTCATCGTAGCAGTTGGAACATTGGCATATACTTTGCCGCAAGACGTTTGCGCAATGCAGCATCCGTGGCCCCCAGGATGCCTGCCCTCCAAAACCGTTTGGTTCCAGGGAACGCTGCCTATGCCGATTACATCGTCCACCGACAAGTACGCCCAGCTGCTCGCGCGTTGCGAGGGGCTGCCCCCCATCCCCACCGCC
This sequence comes from Cupriavidus sp. UBA2010, assembly GCF_002335265.1. Lineage (NCBI taxonomy): Bacteria > Pseudomonadati > Pseudomonadota > Betaproteobacteria > Burkholderiales > Burkholderiaceae > Cupriavidus > Cupriavidus sp. UBA2010. The sequence goes on along the minus strand of NZ_DDCI01000036.1, from coordinate 253,190 downwards.
GTAGCGCATCCGTGCGACCAGTCATCGCTCGATGGCGCACTGGAAGCGGCACGGCTTGGCCTGATTACTCCACTGCTGGTTGGCCCGGAGTGGCGCATCCGGCAAGTGGCGGAGGAGCACGGCCTGCCCCTCGGCGATACGCCGATCATCGATACAGCTCACAGCCATGCTTCGGCCGAAGCCGCCGTGGAAGCCGTGCGCTCGGGCCGCGCCGAACTGCTAATGAAGGGCAGCCTTCATACCGATGAGTTGCTGCACGCCGTGACGCGCAGCACCAGCGGTTTGCGCACGGAACGGCGCCTTTCGCATGTCTTCGCGATGGACGTGCCGACCTATCACAAGCCGCTGTTCATCACGGACGCCGCGGTCAACATCTTCCCCACGCTGAATGAGAAGGCCGACATCGTGCGCAACGCGATCGACCTCGTGCGCATTCTCGGCGTCGAGCGCCCCAAGGTGGCGATTCTCTCGGCCGTGGAAACGGTGACGGACAAGATCCCGTCGACGATCGACGCCGCCGCGCTGTGCATGATGAGCCTGCGCGGGCAGATCGAAGGCGGCCTGCTCGATGGCCCGCTGGCGTTCGACAACGCCATCAGCAAGGCCGCGGCCGAAACCAAGGGCATCCACTCCGAAGTGGCCGGCGACCCCGATATCCTGCTCGTGCCGGACCTCGAAGCCGGCAACATGCTCGCCAAGCAGCTCACGTTCCTGGCCGGTGCGGAAGCGGCTGGCATCGTACTTGGCGCGCGCGTGCCGATCATCCTGACCAGCCGCGCCGACAGCGTGCGCGCGCGCATTGGTAGTTGCGCGATCGCCGTGCTCATCGCCCATGCACGCCGTGTTGCCACCGAGGCAGCCGTCAAGGTCTGAAGCCACTTAAGGAGATTCGCCGCGTGACCACTGCTCACCCTGTCATCCTCGTCGTCAACGCCGGCTCATCGAGCGTCAAGATTTCCATCTTCTCCGTGCCGGAGGCTGCCCACGAGGACGTCGAAGTCCTGCCCGCGCAGCTTGCGCACGGCCAGATCGAAGGTATCGGCGTGGCGCCGCATATCGAGGGGCGCCTGGCCGATGGCACCGTCGTCGCCGACGAGCGCTTTCCCGTGGAGCAGGTGCCCGATCACGATGCGGCGTTCCGCCTGATCCAGGCCAGGCTGCAGGAAGGCCTGCGCGATACGCCACCGGTAGCAATCGGCCATCGCGTGGTGCATGGCGGGATGGACTTTGCCGACGCCGTGCGCATCGACGACAACGTGATCGCCAGGCTCGATGCGCTGGTACCACTTGCGCCGCTGCACCAGCCGCACAACCTGACGGCGATCCGCGCGGTGCGGGCCGCCGCGCCCGGCCTGTTGCAGGTAGCGTGCTTCGACACCGCGTTCCACGCCGGGCACGATCCGATGGCCCAGTTGATGGCGCTGCCCTACAAGTACTACGAGCAGGGCATCCGGCGTTTCGGCTTTCATGGGCTGTCCTACGCGTATATCGCGCGCCGGCTCAAGCAGGTGGCGCCCGACCTGGCCGAGGGCCGCGTGATCGTTGCCCACTTCGGTAACGGCGCGAGCCTGTGCGCGATGCGCGGCGGCAAGAGCGTGGAATCGACCATGGGCCTCACGGCGCTGGACGGCATGCCGATGGGCACGCGCTGCGGCACGATCGACCCCGGTGCGGTGCTGTGGCTGGCGGCGCAAGGGATGACGCCCGACGCAATCCAGACGATGCTCTATGGGCAATCGGGCCTGAAGGGTATCTCCGGCGTCAGCAGCGACATGCGCGCGCTGCTGGCCAGCGATACGCCGCGCGCGAAGCTGGCCGTGGACTTCTACGCCTATCGCGCCGCACAGGAAATCGGCAAGCTCGCCGTCACGCTGGGTGGCCTGGATGGACTGGTCTTCACGGCTGGTATCGGCGCCAACTCGCCGGACGTGCGCGCACGCGTCTGCGCGCACCTCACCGATCTCTTCGGCATCTCGCTGGATGCCGCGGCCAATGGCGACAACTGCCAACGCATCAGCAGCGACACAAGCCGCGTGCCGGTGCTGGCGCTGCAGACGGACGAGGAAGGCATGATCGCTCTCTCGACCGCGAAGATCCTGCTAAACGGCGGCTAATCTTCGAGGTAGTGCCCGCGTAGTTGCCCCACATCGATGCGCAGGTCATCGGCAAGAAATTGCTCCACACTGCCGTAGGCCTGCGCAATCGCATCCATCGATGCTTCCAGGTACTCGGGCCGCACTTCGAGCAACGGCGTGATGACGTCCGCGTCGACCCCGATCGGGGCCACGCGCGCCAGCACATCTTCGTTGAGGCGACGATTCCAGTGATTGGATTCGAGGTAATTGGCGACGATCTCGTCCTGCGACACGCCAAGCGCCGATAGCAACAGCAACGACGCAAAGCCTGTGCGGTCCTTGCCTGCGGTGCAGTGATAGAACAGCGTGCGGCCGGCCTCGGCATGGCGCAGGAACGCGCCGAACGCCTCGCGGTAGCGCACCGGAAAATCGCGGTACACATCGAGCATGAAGTCGCGCATCTGCGTGGGCGTGCTTGCACGCAGGCGCGGCACCAGCACATCCATCGCCATGCTGCCCTCCAGCACCGGCACCGCGAGCCAGTGAAAGCGCTCGCCGAAAGCGGCCTCGGCAGGCGACTTCTCGCCCGGAGACCGGAAATCGACGACGATATCCAGATCGAGCGAATGCAGGCGATCGAGATCGGCGGCCGAGGCCAGCGCGGGATTCGCGCTGCGATAGAGCTTGCCCGACCTGACGCGACGGCCGGACAAACCGGCCAGTCCGCCAAGGTCACGCGCATTGGGGATCGTTTCCAGCCCCAAGGAAGGGCGTGCGTCGTGATTCATATTGTTGGTCATTTCACATCCGCGTGCCGTCATGCACGCCTTCCAAAAACGTTCAACATCGACTTCAATTATTTCAGATCGCCGCATCGAAGGACAGGTGCCACGTACGGCTTCATGCTTCCGTGCCGCTCATACGCCCATCCACGCGCAATCACACTCACTCGATCCGCACAAGGCCCCATTGCCGGCATCGAAGCCTGACATCGCAGTGAGTTGATATCCAGCAATTGCGCCGTCATCGGCACCTTGGCACATCGGCCTTGGCTTCACATAATGAGCCCATGTCGGCCGCGGCGATCCTGCGATACGACGCGACCGACAGGCTGATCCAACATGGGGATTCCACGATGCCTGAATCACAAGTACCTCCTGCCGCCCCCGGCGCCCCCACCGCCGCGACGGCCATCCCGGCCGCGCCCAAGCTCAACATCCACTGGGGTCTATATGCCGCCGTGATCGTGCTGATCGCGGTGCTCCTGATTCCGATGCCGGCCGACCTGCCTGTGGCCGGTCAGCGCATGCTGGCCATCCTGGCATTCGCGGTCGTGGTGTGGATTACCGAAGCGGTGACCTACGAGACCAGCGCCATCATGATCACGTCGCTGATGGCAGGCCTGATCGGCTTCTCGCCGATGGTCAATGACCCCAACACGCTATACGGCACGTCGCGCGCACTCGGCATGGCCCTGGCGGGCTTCTCGAACACCGCGCTGGCCCTCGTCGCCGCCGCGCTGTTCATCTCGGCGGCCATGACCGTGACCGGACTGGACCGGCGCATCGCGCTGGTCACCTTGTCGGCCATCGGCACCAGTACCCGGCGCATCCTGATCGGCACGATCGCCGTCACGATCCTGCTCAGCCTGGTGGTGCCGAGCGCCACCGCGCGCAGCGCATGTACCGTGCCGATCATGATGGGCGTAATCGCCGCATTCGGCGTCGACAAGAAGTCGAACATCGCAGCCGGCATCATGATCATGGTCGCCCAGGCCACCAGCGTCTGGAACGTCGGTATCCAGACCGCCGCCGCACAGAACCTGCTGACCGCGGGCTTCATGGACAAGCTGCTCGGCGAACGCGTGACCTGGCTGCAATGGCTGATTGCCGGCGCCCCCTGGGCCATCGCGATGTCGATCGTGCTGTACTTCCTCGTGCGCTGGCTGCTACCGCCTGAAACCGACGCGATTGCGGGCGGCAAGGAAGCCGTGCAGCGTGAGCTGGCCGCGCTGGGTCCGATGACCGGCCCACAGAAGCGCCTGGCTGCCGTCGCCATCGGCCTGCTGCTGTTCTGGGCCACCGAGGGCAAGCTGCACAAGTTCGATACGGCGTCGATCACGTTCGTCGGCCTGGTAATCCTGATGTTGCCGCGCATCGGCGTGATGGACTGGAAGACGATGCAGCAACGTACGCCCTGGGGCACGCTGATCGTGTTCGGCGTCGGTATCAGTCTGGGCACCGCGCTGTTGACAACGCAGGCCGGTCAATGGCTCGGCAAGTTCGTCGTCACGCATTCCGGCCTGGCCAATCACGGCACGCTGCTGGTCTTTGCCGTGCTGGCGGCATTCCTGATCCTGATCCACCTCGGCTTTGCCAGCGCCACGGCGCTGACCTCCGCGATGCTGCCGATCCTGATCTCGGTACTGCAAACCATACCCGGTGACATGAACAAGGTCGGCATGACGATGCTGCTCGGCTTCACGGTCAGCTTCGGCTTCATCCTTCCCATCAACGCGCCGCAGAACATGGTCTGCCTGGGGACCGATACCTTCAACGGGCGACAGTTCGCACGCATCGGCATCCCGACCACGATCATTGGGTATCTGCTAATGCTGCTGTTCGCGTCGACGTACTGGCGCTGGCTTGGCTGGATCTGACCGGAAAACATGCAATCTCGCCGCTGACACAAGCGCCCCCAAACCTTCGCCCCCAACGATGATGAAAATTACCCTAGACAGCGCGCGGCAGTTCGCGCGCAGTATCCTGGCGGCGCAGGGTGTGCCCGCCGATATCGCCGATGACGTGGCCGAGCACCTGGTGGAAGCCGATCGCAGCGGCTACGTCAGCCACGGCCTGTCGATCCTGCCGAACTACCGCCGTGCCATCGAGAGTGGCAACGTGAATCCCACCGGCCGCGCCGCGTGCGTGCTCGACCGCGACATGCTGATGGTGTTCGACGGTAACGGCGGCTTTGGCCAGCACGTCGGCAAGACCGTGATGACGCGTGCCATCGAACGTGTGCGCCAGCATGGTCACTGCATCGTGACACTGCGCAAATCACACCACCTTGGCCGTATGGGCCACTATGGCGAGATGGTGGCCCATGCGGGCTTCGTGCTGTTGAGCTTCACCAACGTGATCAACCGCCCGCCCGTGGTCGCGCCCTTCGGCGGCCGCGTGCCACGGCTCACCACTAATCCGCTTTGCTTTGCCGGGCCGATGCCGAACGGGCGACCGCCGCTGGTCGTCGATATCGCCACCAGCGCCATCGCCATCAACAAGGCACGCGTGCTGGCGGAGAAAGGCGAGCCCGCGCCGGAGAACAGCATCATCGACGCCGAAGGCAACCCGACTACCGATGCGGGGGTCATGTTCGATGATCAACCGGGATCGCTGCTGCCGTTTGGCGCCCACAAGGGCTACGGTCTCGGCGTGGTGGCGGAACTGCTGGCTGGGGTGTTGTCCGGCGGTGGCACGATCCAGCCGGACAACCCGCGCGGCGGCGTGGCCACGAACAACCTGTTCGCGGTGCTGCTGAATCCCGAGCTCGATCTCGGCATCAACTGGGAACGGGACGAGGTAGAGGCCTTCGTGCGCTACTTGCACGACACGCCGCCTGCGCCGGGCTTCGACCAGGTGCAGTATCCGGGCGAGTACGAGGCCATGCATCGCGCCGCCGCGGCAACGCATCTGGAGATCAATCCGAAGATCTGGAGCCATCTGGCAGCGTTGGCGGGGGATCTGGGGGTGGATATGCCGGCGGCGTAGGCCGTTGAAGCACGCTTCGCACGGACCGGAGACAGGAGAGCATCAGAGATTTCCCAGACGCGATAGCCGCCAATGGCACAATACGCGCCATGCAACGTCTCTGGTCCGCCCTCGTCAAATTCGTTCTGCTCGCCACCATCGGTGGCGCCCTGCTGCTGGCCTTCGTCATCGTGATGGCGAATCGGCAATTGCCGTCCCTCGACGCGCTGACGGCATTTCGCGATTCGCCCGGCTACGTGAAGATCGCGGATTTCCCGCACAACTTGCCCGAGGCCGTGGTCGCCATCGAAGACGACCGCTTCTACCTGCATGACGGCGTGGACTATGTGGGCGCGATGCGCGCCGGCATCGCCAATCTCTCCGACGACCTCTCGCAAGGCGCGTCGACGATCACGATGCAGGTGGCGCGTAACTTCTATCTGTCGCGCCAGAAGACCTACACGCGCAAGCTCTACGAAATCCTGCTGGCGTACCGGATCGAAAACGCACTGAGCAAGGATGAAATCCTGGAGATCTACCTGAACAAGATCTACCTTGGCCAGGGCGCGTATGGCTTCGGTGAGGCTGCCGAGACCTACTTCGGCAAACCGGTCGACCGGCTCACGCTGGCCGAATGCGCGATGCTGGCCGGGCTGCCCAAGGCGCCATCCGCCAACAACCCGGTGGTCAATCCGCGCCGCGCTCGCCAGCGCCAAGCCTACATCCTGCTGCGGATGCTGGAACTGGGCCGCATCACGCGCGCCCAGTACGATGCCGCACTGCTAGAACCACTGCGGCTGAAATAGGCTCGCGCGTCACGCGGCCGCCTGCGCCACCGCCACCTTGTCGCGATGACGCGCCACGGCAGCCTGCACGATCGGATCGAGCCCTTCCCCGCCCGTCGTGTCGATATGGGCCAGCAGCGCGCGCCGCATGCGTGGCTCCCAGAACCGCTTCAGATGGCTGGCGATATCACCCAGCGCTTCATCTCGATCTGGCATCGCTCCGAAGAACGTGCCGATCTGATTGGCCATCTTGACCAGATTGTCGATATGCATGAAAGACCCTACGCAAGCTTGAGTCGTTGGGGGTGAGAGTAGGCGACCAGGCTGCCGCCGCGCACGAAACCGGCCAGCGTGACACCCGCCGATTCGGCCAGACGCGCAGCCAGCCCCGTTGATCCGGACACCGCCGCCAGGATGCCCGCGCCAATCGAGGCCGTCTTGAGCACCATCTCGTAGCTGGCGCGGCTGGTGACGATCACGGCGCCACGACTCACGTCCTCGCCGCCCTGCGCCAGCGCGCCGGCGAGTTTGTCGAGCGCGTTGTGGCGGCCCACGTCCTCGCGCACCAGCGATACGTCGCCATCTGCCCGCAACCACGCTGCCGCGTGTGTGGCCCCGGTATCGCGCAGCAGCGCCTGCCGCTTGTGCAGCGCGGCGAAGGCATCATCGAACACCACGGGATCGAACACCGCGGCGCTTTGCACCTTCCGCGGCGCGCGCATGACCTCCTCGAGCGATTCCGTGCCGCAGAGACCGCAACCGGTACGTCCCGCCAGCGCCCTGCGCCGGCTCTTGAGCGCGACGAACGCGGCGCTGGCGATCTCCAGCTTCACCGTCACGCCATTCTCGGCGGCTTCCACCTCGATGCCGTAGATGTCGCGCGCGCTGTCGACCACGCCCTCGGTCAGGCTGAAGCCGATCGCGAAATCCTCCAGGTCCGCCGGCGTGGCCAGCATCACCGCATGGGAGATGCCGTTGTACTCGAACGCCACCGGCACTTCCTCGGCCAGATGATCGATCTCGGCGGAGGCGGCGCCCTGCCGCCAGCGCGTGACCGCACGCGTGTGCTGCACTGGCAATACTCCAGCTTCACCCAGGCCGTTCTCGTCAGGCATGTCTCGCTTCATCGCCGTGCTCCCTGGTTCATCGCGTCGGTGCGGGCTCGCCGGCCGCGCGCAGGTGTGCCAGCTGTTCCTCGTTGAAGGCATGGTAGTTGCGCTGCCACGTGGAGGGCTGCGCCACCGGCATCACCTGCACGGCCGTCACCTTGTACTCCGGGCAATTGGTGGCCCAGTCCGAGTTGTCGGTCGTGATCACGTTGGCGCCGGACTCGGGGAAGTGGAACGTCGTGTAGACCACGCCGGGCTGCATGCGCTCGCTGACGATCGCTCGCAGCACCGTTTCCCCGGCACGGCTCTGAATCCCGACCCAGTCGCCATCCTTGATCCCACGTTCCTCCGCATCGTGCGGATGGATCTCGAGCCGGTCCTCATCGTGCCAATGCACGTTGTGCGTGCGCCGTGTCTGTGCGCCAACGTTGTATTGGGACAGGATGCGGCCCGTAGTCAGGATCAGCGGGTACTTCCGGTTGACCTTCTCGCTGGTCGGCACGTACTTCGTGATGATGAACTTGCCCTTGCCGCGCACGAAGGTGTCCACGTGCATGGTCGGCGTGCCCTCCGGGGCCTCGGCATTGCACGGCCACTGGATACTGCCAAGTTCCTCGAGCTTCTTGTAGCTGACACCCGCGAACGTGGGCGTGAGGCGCGCAATCTCGTCCATGATCTCGGACGGATGGTTGTAGTGCATCGGATAGCCGAGCGCGTTCGACAGCAGGATCGTTGCCTCCCAGTCCGAGTAACCGGCCTTCGGCGGCATCACCTTGCGCACGCGCGAGATCCGGCGCTCCGCGTTGGTGAACGTACCGTCCTTCTCCAGGAACGACGAACCCGGCAGGAACACGTGCGCGTACTTGGCGGTTTCGTTCAGGAAGATATCCTGCACGACGATGCACTCCATCGACGACAGCGCTTCGGCCACGTGCTGCGTATTCGGGTCGGACTGGACAATGTCCTCGCCCTGGCAGTACAGACCCCGGAACGATCCGGTGATTGCCGCTTCGAACATGTTCGGAATACGCAGACCGGGCTCGGGGTTGATCTCGACATTCCACGCGGCCTCGAAGCTGCCGCGCACCGTCGAGTCCGACACATGACGATAGCCCGGCAGTTCATGCGGGAACGAGCCGATATCGCACGACCCCTGCACGTTGTTCTGGCCGCGCAGCGGATTGACGCCCACGCCTTCGCGACCGATGTTGCCGGTGGCCATGGCCAGATTGGCGATGCCCATCACCGTGGTCGAGCCCTGCGCATGTTCTGTCACACCCAGGCCGTAATAGATCGCGGCGTTGCCGCCGGTGGCGTAGAGGCGGGCCGCGCCGCGCAGTTGTTCTGCCGGCACGCCGGTCTCCGCTTCGAGTGCCTCAGGCGAGTTCTCGGGCAATGCGACGAAATCGCGCCATTGCTGGAACGCGCGGTCCTCGCAACGCTCGGCGATGAATTGCTCGGCCAGCAGCCCCTCGGTGACGATCACGTGCGCGATCGACGTCACCACCGCCACATTGGTACCCGGGCGCAATTGCAGGTGATAGTCGGCGCGGATATGCGGCGATTCCACCAGGTCGATGCGGCGCGGGTCCACCACGATCAGCCTGGCCCCGGCGCGCAGGCGACGCTTCATGCGCGAGGCGAACACCGGGTGCCCATCGGTCGGATTAGCGCCGATAACCATGATCACGTCGGCCTTGGCCACCGAGCGGAACGTCTGCGTGCCAGCGGATTCGCCGATGGTCGTCTTCAGGCCGTAGCCAGTGGGCGAATGGCAGACACGCGCGCAGGTGTCGACGTTGTTGTTGCCGAACGCGGCTCGCACGAGCTTCTGCACCAGATAGCCTTCCTCGTTGGTGCAGCGCGACGAAACGATGCCGCCGATCGAATCCTTGCCGTGCTCCGCCTGGATGCGCCGGAACTGCGAGGCCGCGTATCCGATCGCCTCTTCCCACGACACTTCCCTCCACGGGTCGGTAATCCTGGCGCGAATCATCGGCTTCAGGATGCGGTCCTTGTGCGTGGCATAGCCCCACGCGAAACGGCCCTTCACGCAGGCATGGCCCTCGTTGGCGGCGCCGTCCTTGTAAGGCACCATCCGCACGACCTCGTTGCCCTTCATCTCGGCCTTGAACGAGCAGCCCACGCCGCAGTACGCGCACGTGGTGATCTTGCTGTGGGACGCCTGGCCCAGCTGGATCACCGACGTTTCCGTCAGCGTGGCGGTGGGGCACGCCTGGACGCAGGCACCACACGACACGCAGTCCGATTCCATGAACGGCTGGCTGGTGCCGGCCGCCACACGCGAATCAAAGCCCCGGCCGCTGATCGTCAGCGCGAACGTACCTTGCGTCTCCTCGCAGGCACGCACGCAGCGATTGCAGACGATGCACTTGGACGGGTCATACGTGAAGTACGGATTCGATTCGTCCTTGGCCAGATGCGTGTGCGTGGCGATCGGCGGGGCAGTGCCGGCGCCATCGTTGTATCGCACTTCACGCAGGCCCACCACACCGGCCATGTCCTGCAACTCGCAGTTGCCGTTGGTCGGGCAGGTCAGGCAGTCGAGCGGGTGATCGGAGATATAGAGTTCCATCACGCCCCGGCGCAGATCGCCGAGCTTCTCGCTTTGCGTGCGCACCTTCATTCCTGCTTCAACGGGCGTGGTGCACGAAGCCGGATAGCCGCGCCGGCCTTCGATCTCCACCAGGCAGAGGCGGCACGATCCGAATGCCTTCAGCGAATCGGTGGCGCAGAGTTTCGGCACGCCCACGCCCGCCTCGGCGGCGGCGCGCATCACGGATGTGCCAGCTGGCACGGTGACGGATACCCCGTCGATTTCCAGCGTAACCTGCGTTTCGGCGTCGCTGGCCGGGGTACCGTAGTCGAAATCGTCTCGAGCGTTCAAGGGATGTCTCCCGTCTTTCACTGCTGTGAGGTCGCGCGCTCCTGAGGAGTGCGTCGTGCTTTTTTTGATTGCCGCGCTCAGGCCGCGTTCAGGCTGCCTTCGCAGCCTTGCCCGACAGGCCGAAGTCCTCCGGAAACTCGTTTAGTGCAGACAGCACCGGGTACGGCGTCATGCTGCCCATCGCGCAAAGCGATCCATTGACCATCGTGTCGCAAAGATCGCGCACCAGCGCCACGTGCTTCACGGACTGGTCCCCGGCGATGATGCGGTCCATCACCTCGACGCCGCGCGTGGACCCGATCCGGCATGGCGTGCACTTGCCGCACGACTCGATCGCGCAGAACTCCATTGCGTAGCGCGCCATCTTCGCCATGTCCACGGTCTCGTCGAACACCACGATGCCGCCGTGCCCCACTACCGCGCCGAACGCCGCGTACGCCTCGTAGTCGATCGGTGTATCGAAGCGTGAGTCGGGCAGGTAGGCGCCGAGCGGCCCGCCCACCTGCACCGCGCGGATTGCACGTCCGCTGCGCGTGCCGCCGCCATAGTCGAGCATCAGCTCGCGCAGCGTCACGCCGAACGCCTTTTCGACCAGACCACCCTGACGGATGTTGCCGGCCAACTGGAACGGCAGCGTGCCGCGCGACCGGCCCATGCCGAAGTCCTGATAGAACTTCGCGCCGCGCGCGAGAATCACCGGCACGGTGGCCAGGGAGATCACGTTGTTGATAACGGTAGGCTTGCCGAACAGCCCCTCCAGCGCCGGCAGAGGAGGCTTGGCGCGCACCACGCCGCGCTTGCCTTCCAGGCTTTCGAGCAGCGCGGTTTCCTCGCCGCAGACGTAGGCGCCGGCGCCCTTGCGCACTTCCAGCTGGAAGCGGCGGCCGCTGCCGCGAATGTCGTCGCCAAGCCAGCCGGCACGCGTGGCGATCTCGATCGCTGCCGCCGTCGCGGCAATCGCGTGCGGATACTCGGATCGCGTGTAGATGTAGCCCTGCTCTGCCCCGACGGCCAGACCCGCGATCACCATGCCCTCGATCAGCATGAACGGATCGTCCTCCATCACCATGCGGTCGGAGAATGTGCCCGAGTCGCCCTCGTCGGCATTGCACACCACGTACTTGACGTCGGACCTGGCGCCGAGCACGGTCTTCCATTTGATGCCGGTCGGGAACGCTGCGCCGCCACGGCCGCGCAGGCCAGAATCGACGACCTCCTGCACGATCTCCGCGGGCGCCATCGACAGCGCGCGGGTCAGCCCGACGAAGCCCTCGTGCGCGATGTAGTCGTCAAGCGACAAGGGGTCGGTAATGCCGACGCGCATGAACGTCAGCCGCTCCTGCTTCTTCAGGAACGGAATCTCGTCAGTCGCGCCGTGGCCCAGCGCATGGCTGCCGCCGTGGAGGAATCCCGCGTCGAACAGCGCGGACACATCGTCCTCGGTGACCGGGCCATACGCCACCCGGCCCGCATCGGTCTGCACCTCGACGAGCGGTTCCAGCCAGAACATCCCACGCGAGCCGTTGCGCACGATGCGCACATCCACGCCGCGCTTTTCCGCCTCGCGCGCGATGGCCTGCGCCACTTCATCTGCGCCCAGCGCCAATGCGGTGGAGTCGCGGGGTACGAAGATCGTCGTGCTCATGCCTGGGCCTCCTCGCGCTCGCGGGCTGCGTCGATCAGCTTGTCGAATCGCTGCGTGTCGACGCGACCATGCAAACGATCGCCGATTGTCATCGCCGGGCCGCAGGCGCACTGGCCGAGGCAATAGACCGGCTCAAGCGTGAACTGGCCATCTGCGGTGGTCTCGTGGAAGTCGCACCCGAGGGCCTTGCGCGCATGGGCGGCAAGCGCATCGGCGCCGACGGACTGGCAAGCCTCGGCGCGGCAGACCTGCACCACGGTACGGCCGGCCGGCCGCTCGCGGAAGTGGTGATAGAACGTGATCACGCCATGGACCTCTGCGCGCGACAGGTTGAGCGCGCGCGCGATGACCGGTACCGCATCGGCCGGAATGAAACCCTGGCTGTCCTGGATGTCGTGCAGGATCGGCAGCAGCGCGCCTGGCATGTCGCGCCGGGCGGCCACGATGCGTGCGACGGCGTCGGCAACGCCCGCGGCGTCACCGCCGGTGGGGATGGTATCTGGCATGAACTGTGTCTCCGTACCGTTTTGCGGCGCCCACCGATATCGGCTTTTTTTTACATATTTGGTGGCACCGAAGCTGGCTTTTTTGCCGCTTTGTGCGACTATAGGATCGTGGTTTGCCCCGTTCAATATGCTATTTTCCGCATATGCTCCGCATTTCGATCCACCCCCATCTGCAGATTCGCGACGACACGGCCCGGACACCGGCGCCAGCGCTCGACGTTTCGCGGCTCGTGGCGTTGCTCGGCCATATCGAGGCCACCGGCAATATCGCCCAGTCGGCGGAAGCGGTGTCGTTGTCATATCGCTACGCCTGGGGAATCCTGCGCGATGCGGAAACCCTGTTCGGCGGCGCGCTGATCGCCAAGACACGCGGGCGCGGATCGGTGCTGACGCCGCTGGCGCAGCAACTCGTCTGGGCCAGCAAGCGCATTGCCGCGCGGTTGTCGCCCACGCTGGAAAGCCTGGCCTCGGAACTCGAAATCGAACTCAAGAAGCTGATGGCCGAGTCCGACCCGGCCGTGCGCATCCATGCCAGCCACGGATTCGCGGTGGCCGCGCTGCGCGATTTTCTCGATGAACAGAAGGTACGGCATGACCTGAAGTACTGCGGCAGCCTGGAAGCCGCCGCCGCGCTGGCCGAAGGCGCCTGCGACATCGCCGGCTTCCATGTGCCGATCGGCGAGTTCGAGGAAGAGACGCTAAGGCGGTTCACGCGCCTGCTGCATCCGCAAACCCACTGCCTGATTCACCTGGCCACGCGCGCGCAGGGGTTGTTCGTGCGGCCGGGCAACCCGCTCAATGTGTTGACGCTGGAAGACCTGGTGCGCCCCGACGTGCGGTTCGTCAATCGCCAGATGGGCTCCGGCACCCGGTTGCTGCTGGACCTGATGCTGGCAAGGCGCGGCATCGACAGCAGCCGCATCGAAGGCTTCAACAACGGCGAGTTCACCCACGCCGCGGTGGCAGCGTATATCGGCAGCGGCATGGCCGATGTGGGCTTCGGCGTGGAAACGGCCGCGCGCCGCTTCGGGCTGGAGTTCGTGCCGGTGCTCAAGGAGCGCTACTTCTTCGCCATCGAGACGAAGGCGCTGCAGAACCCGGCGCTGACGGGAGCGGTGAACGCGATGAAGAGCGGGAGTTTCCGGGAGCGCGTCAATGCGCTGCCCGGCTACGATGGCGAGATGACCGGACTGGTGCAGTCATTCGAGGAAGCGTTTCCGGGAATGCTGCCGTAGACGCGTGGCGGGGAAATCCCATCCACGCGCCTGACGCGCCTAACTCCCGAATCAATACACCACGACAGACAGCGCCGCACCCGCCGGCACGCGCACCTTGTCGCTGTACACGCCGTTGCTGTCGCTACGCGCAGCCGCGTAAGTGCCGTAGCCCTGCAGGAAGATCGGGGCGATGGCTGGCAGTTTTCGCAGCGCCGCATACGCCGGCAGCGACGGATCGATCTGTGGCAGCACATACGTGCCATCCGTCCGGCCCGGGTAGCCAAAACCGGTGGGCGCCGACGCTGCCGGCAGCGCGGCGGTCGTGGTCACCTTCCAGTTCAGCAGGGCCTGCTCGAACGTCCAGCCCGGTCGTGCCGCGCGAATCGCCTGATCGAGCACGGTCTTCGAATCCGCCGTGGCGCGCGTCAGCAGATCCTTGTAGAACGCCAGGCCAAGCTGGCGATCGAGGAAGCCGCCAAGACTGCCGGACACCGAATAGCTTTCGCACGACGCGCCAAATCCCGTGAACTGCAGCACGTTGCAGTTATAGGCGCCATAGCGATAGAAGTCCGGCAGGCGCAGATCGCGGATGGGGTTGTACGTCGGGTCGATATCGTGACTCTGGAAGTCCTCCATCTGCATCGCCGTCATTTCCTCCAGCCACGTGTCGTAGGCATACGCAGCCCCCATGCTGACCTGACGGCGATAGAAGTTCTGCATGTGCGTGCCTTCGTGCGCCATGACCGTCTTGACCGATTGCAAGCCCGATGCACCGCCGAGAGACAGGGTCTCGCTGTCCAGGTAAAGCGAGATCGCCTCGTTGCTGTTCTGTGCGCTGCTCTTCAGGAAGTTGTGCATGCTCCAGAAGTAGCCGACCGTACCGAACGGCTGACCGTCGCGGTTGAAATTGAGAATGACGATGTCCAGCGGCTGGCCATCGGGCAACATCGTGCCGCCGTAGCTGTTTGGTCCCCAGACCGGGCCGCCGATATTGACGAGCTTGTCGTAGATGCCACCGCTGTTCGCAAATGCAGCGGCCAGACCGTCGACCATCGCCTGCGTGATGTTCCCCGCGGTGAACTCGGCGTCCTCGACCCAGAAGTTGACTCGCACATTGCCCGGGGCCGTCACCTGCGTGCGCAACGTGGCCGGACGCGTGGTCTTGTCGGTGTGATACCAGCTCTTCTGCGCACCCACTGCCAGACCGACCGTCGCGGACAGCGGCGCGGACACGCCCATCGTGCTCAGCCGTGGCGCCGGCCCGTTCTGGAGGGTGTCCACCCAGCCCGCGCGGTTGTACTCGCCGATGGCGCGCTGCGTGGCTTCGGCGTCCGAGACCACGCTCAATGCCTGGGGCGACAGCATATCCGCCGCCACACTCGACGAGACCGAGGCCGGCATGGCGACCAACATGCTTGACAGGTTGGTCAGCATCAGCGAGATCGACCGTCCGGCCACGCCGGAGATGGCGTACTGGACGTCCATGTCACTGCTACCCGGAGCGCGACCCCAGATACCGGTACCGGCACCCGCATAGCTGCTGGCGGAGGCCGCGCCGCAGCCGCTGCACGACTGGTCAAGGCCCGTGACCAGCAGCGGCGCAGGCGTAGCGGGGGGCGTCGTCGTGGTGGTAGTGGTAGTGGTGGTCGTGGTGGCAGAGGGCGTGGCGGTGGGGCCAGACCCACCATCGCCACCGCCGCCACAGGCTGCCAGCGCCAGCACACTCATCGCTGCCAGCCCAGTCCAGCCAGAAACACGCGGAAAGGGTCGTACGCACGCGGACGCGCGTGCCAGGTTTTGACGCATCAAGGGGACTCCCGAGGAAAAGTAGACGGTCCCCAGTGATGCCGACGCGCCCTTGCGCGTCGTCCCCGGGGTCACCCTTGGATATCGACGCGCCCATGGCTGCGCTTGAGACCCGAATCACCCCGGTGCAGCGCAAGATTTGCGTTAACGCAGGGTATCGATCATCTCGGGAGCGCCGCGCCCGGGGTCCGGCCGCGGCGTCCGGTGTCAGTAGATTTCCGGCACGATCATCTTGCCCGGCACGGGATGCCGCACGTAATCGGCATGACGCTCCCGCTCGGGCAGCAGGACGCTCTGCTGTTGCGGCTCCACGTAGGGCATCTGCTGCAGCAAGTGATGGATGCAGTTCAGGCGCGCGCGCTTCTTGTCGACCGCCTGCACCACCCACCACGGCGCCTCGTCGATGTGCGTGCGCTCGAGCATCACTTCCTTGGCGCGCGTGTACTCTTCCCAGCGACGGCGTGACTCCAGATCCATCGGGCTCAGCTTCCACTGCTTGAGCGGATCGTGGATGCGGCTCAGGAAGCGCAGATGCTGCTCGTCGTCCGTGATCGAGAACCAGTACTTGATGACCTGGATACCAGAGCGCACGAGCATGCGTTCGAACTCAGGCACCGAGCGGAAGAACTCCTCATACTGCTCGTCGGTGCAGAAACCCATGACGCGCTCGACGCCCGCGCGGTTGTACCAGCTACGGTCGAACAGCACCATTTCGCCGGCAGCCGGCAGATGCGACACGTAACGCTGGAAGTACCACTGCGTGCGCTCGCGATCGTTCGGCGCCGGCAGCGCGGCCACGCGGCAGACACGCGGATTGAGGCGTTGCGTGATCCGCTTGATCACACCACCCTTGCCCGCTGCATCGCGCCCCTCGAAGAGGATAACGACCTTGTGGCCGGTTTCCACCACCCAGCTCTGCAGCTTGACCAGTTCGCCCTGCAGGCGGAACAGTTCGCGGAAATAGCGATGGCGTTCGGCGCGCTCGATATCGTCGCCGTTGAGGTTGCTGTTGTCCCCCGGGCCACCAATATCGCCATCCAGCACACGCTGGATCAGTCCCGGGTCACGATCTTCGAGTTCGAGTTCGAGCTCTTCGTCATAGTAATCCGCCACTTCCTGGTGGATGCGGCGGATCAGCGCCTCGTCGTTGTAATCCATGGCTTTCCTCCATCACGTACGCCGGACTGACGTACGGCTGTGCGCCGGAAATCGTACGCTTTCAGTGTGGCACTTGCATGAATCGACTGCCAGCCTACTCGGCCTGCTTGCGGAACGCCCAGCGCCCGGCCAGCACCGTGAAGCTGGCCACCAGTACCACAAGCACCCAGAAGCCGTGCGGATGATCCGCCAGCGGAATGCCGCCCACGTTCATGCCGAAGAAGCCAGCCACGATGTTGATCGGCAGCGCCAGTACGGTGACCAGCGTCAGCGTGAACAGCGTGCGGTTGGTCTGTTCGTTGAGCTTGGCGGCGATCTCTTCCTGCAGCAGCTTGATCCGCTCCACCAGCGCGGCAAGGTCGTTCAGCACCAGCGAGAACTCTTCGGTCGACTCGCGCAGCTCGCGCAAGTCACCGTCGAGCAGCCACGCCGGCGGACGGTTCAGCAGGCGGAACAACGCGCCGGGCTCCGGCGCCAGCAGGCGCTGCAGTCGCACCAGACCACGACGCATCGCGCCCAGGTCCGCGCGGTTCGAGTGCAGCCGCTGGGACAGCAACTGGTCCTCGATCTGGTCGACATTGATACCGGTCTCGCGCACGATCTGCACGAGCACGTCGGCCTGATCGCGCAGCAGGTGCACCACCAGATCCAGCGGCGAGCGGAATGGCTCGCCCCTGCGCACCGCGGCGCGCAGGCGGTCCACCGAACGCAGTGGCCGTGCGCGGGCGGTCACCAGCAGCCGATGATCGGCATGGGCCCACAGCGTGGAAATGTCGGTGGAAACCACGCCGAAGTTGTAGATCACATCGTTGACCACGGCCAGCAGCGCATCGTCCTGGCGCTCGATACGTGTCGAATGCGAGCCCTGCCGCAGCGCTTCGAAGAAGTCTTCTGGCAGGCCGAGCTGGCCTTTCATCCAGCGCTCGCAAGCGCTGTGGGACAGGTTGAAGTGAAGCCAGAGAAACGGCTGGTCGTGCCGTGCCGTGGTCGGCGCGGCATTACCGTGCTGACGCAGCCAGGCCGCCGCGCCTGTCGAGTCGATCTCCCGCAAGGGCTGCCCCGGTTCGAACAAGAAACCGCTGACCAGACCGACCGGATCTGACCCGTAGCCCGACTCGACAATGCCCGATTGCATGAAGACTCCCGTGGATCGAAATAACTGTGACGCGCGACGTTAGCATGGCGCCGTGACGCCCCGGAACTACCTGGCCTTTCCGGCCGCCAGCTTCTTGTAGAACGCCGCGCGGCTGAGCCCGATGCGGGCGGCGGCCTCGGCTACACGGCCTCCGCAGGCGTCCAGCGCCTGATGCAGGAAGGCCGCTTCGAACTGCGCCATGGCGTCGGCATAGGATTGCGCGGGCGCCGCGGTCTGAACGCCGGGGACGAGGGCGATGGCCACGTCTGCTGCCACCTCCGGCGGCACGGGTGTCTCCGGAATCACTGTCGTCGGACGGCGCGCGGATTCCGGTGCCGATTGAGGGCCCGCATGGACGGCGGACGGCACGCGCCCCAGCCCAAGCAGCGGCGCCAGTGTCGCGGCGTCGATCGCATCCTCGTCGCACAGCATCACCACACGCTCCAGCACATTGCGCAGTTCGCGCACGTTGCCCGGCCAGTCGTACTCGCCGAGCAGCTTCAATGCGTCCGCGCCCAGCCCCATCGGCTGCCGGGCCGCCTTGATGCAGAGTTCCTCGATCATTGCGTAGGCCATTGGCACCAGATCGCCCAGTCGCTCCCGCAGCGGCGGCAGTTCGATGGTCAGCACGTTGAGCCGGTAATAGAGGTCCGGGCGGAACCTGCCCGCCGCCACCAGCCCCGGCAGGTCGGCGGACGTGGCGGCAATGATGCGCACATCGGATCGCACGATCCGGTTGGAGCCAAGTGGCTCGAATTCTCGATCCTGGAGCGCGCGCAGCAACTTGCTCTGCAGCGCGAGCGGCATGTCGCCGATTTCATCGAGAAACAGCGTGCCGCCATCGGCCAGCTCGAACTTGCCAACGCGGCCCTTGCGGTCGACGCCGGTATAGGCGCCCGGCGCGGCGCCAAAGAACTCCACTTCGAGCAACGTGTCGGGAATCGCCGAGACATTGACCGTCACGAGCGGCTTTTCGGCACGCGCCGAACCCGCGTGAATGCCGTGCGCCAGCAGCTCCTTACCGGTGCCGGTCTCGCCGAGCAGCAGCACTGGCGATTCCACCTGGGCCGCCCGGCGCGCCTGACGCTTGACCTCCTGCGCCGCCCGGCTGGTGCCGACGAAGCTCGCGAAGGTGTACTTGGCGCGGCGCGCCTGATCCAGCGATCGCCGCGCGGCAGCCAGTTCGGCCTGCACCCGCGCGTAATGGGCATAGATCGGCGTGAGGGCCTTGAGTTCGTCGAACAATGCGAAGCCCACACCGCCGATGGTCCGACCCTCGTCGTCCTTGATCGGCAGCCGCGTGACGATCATCGGCTCGCGCCCTGTCTCCAGGATGTCCAGCAGGATCGGCTTGCCGGTTGTTACGACCTCGCGCATCAGGCTGTGCGGGATCACCTGCTCGCAATCAAGCCCGATCGCGTCCTGCGGATTACTGAAGCCAAAACGCGCCGCGTAGCGCTTGTTGATCCACACCACGCGTGCCTGGTCGTCCACGACGAAAGTCCCCTCGCTGAAATTCTCGAAGGTGCGGAAAAGCGACTCCATGGCCCGCCGCGCGACATCGTCGTAGTCGAGCAGCAGCGCGCCGCCCGGTTCGGCGATCTTGTGCATGTTCTCGTTTTTCGATTCTCGATTTGGAGACGCGAAGTGTCTCATATTGGAGACTTATAGGTCTCCCGGGAGAACCCGACATCTCCATCGGGAGACATTCTCCATCAAACCGTCATGAATATGCCGTATAGATAACTTATAGCGTGGGCATGGAACGTGCTGAACAAGCGGCCCCCAAAAGTTGCCCCTTGCGCCACATCCAGGGGGTATCCAATAACAAGTCTTCGGAGACCTCATGTCTTTCGTCATCGTGCTCGCCGCCCTGGCGTTCCTGATGTTCGCCGCCTATCGCGGCTACAGCGTCATCCTGTTCGCACCGATCGCCGCGCTAGGCGCAGTGCTGCTGACCGACCCGTCGGCCGTCGCGCCTGTGTTTTCCGGCATCTTCATGGAGAAGATGGTCGGCTTCGTGAAGCTCTACTTCCCGGTGTTCATGCTGGGTGCCGTGTTCGGCAAGGTCATCGAGCTTTCGGGCTTCTCCGAGTCGATCGTCGCCGCGGCGATCCGCTATATCGGCCGCTCGCGCGCCAATGCCGTGATCGTGGCGGTCTGCGCACTGCTGACCTACGGCGGCGTGTCGCTGTTCGTGGTGGTGTTCGCGGTCTACCCGTTCGCCGCCGAGCTCTATCGCCAGAGCAATATCCCGAAGCGCCTGATGCCGGGCGCCATCGCACTGGGCGCGTTCTCGTTCACGATGGATTCGCTGCCGGGCACGCCGCAGATACAGAACATCATCCCGACCACGTTCTTCAAGACCACCTCGTGGGCCGCGCCCGTGCTGGGCGTGGCGGGCTCGCTGTTCATCATCATCGTTGGCCTGTCGTACCTGGAGTGGCGCCGTCGCGTGGCCGCCGCCAATGGCGAGGGCTACGGCACCAACCTGCTGAACGAACCGCAACGTGTGGAAGGCGGCAAGCTGCCGCCGCCGCTGCTGGCCATCCTGCCGCTGATCGTGGTGGGTGTGTCCAACTTCTGGCTCACGCGCATGATTCCGCTCTGGTATGGCGAGGCCAACAGCGTGTCGCTGCCCGGTCTGGCCAAGCCGGTGGAAACCAAGATCGCCAGCGTGACCGCGATCTGGGCCGTGGAAGCCGCGCTGCTGCTCGGCATCGTAGTGGTGCTCGTGACGGCATTCGGCGCGGTGCGCTCGCGCTTTGCCGAAGGTACCAGGAGCGCCGTGTCCGGTGCGCTGCTGGCCTCGATGAACACCGCATCGGAATACGGCTTCGGCGGCGTGATCGCCGCGCTGCCGGGCTTCCTGGTGGTGAGCGATGGGCTGCGCAGCATTCCCAATCCGCTGGTCAATGCGGCGGTGTCGGTCAGCACGCTGGCGGGTATCACGGGGTCGGCATCGGGCGGCATGAGCATCGCGCTGGCCGCCATGTCGGACGTCTTCATCCAGGGCGCGCACGCCGCCCAGATTCCGCTGGAAGTCCTGCACCGCGTGGTGTCGATGGCCAGCGGCGGCATGGACACGCTGCCGCATAACGGCGCAGTAATCACGCTGCTGGCGGTCACCGGCCTGACGCATCGCCAGTCGTATCGCGACATCTTCGCAATCACGCTGATCAAGACGATGGCGGTGTTCTTCGTCATCTTCGTGTTCTACGCTACCGGTCTGGTCTAAGGAGCGGCAATGGTCAATCTGCAAGGCAAGACCGCGCTGGTCACCGGCTCCACCAGCGGCATCGGACTGGGCATCGCCGAAGCGCTGGGCCGCGCTGGCGCGAACATCGTGCTGAACGGCTTCGGCGATGTCGACGCGGCGCACGCCACAATTGCGGCGACTGGCGCGCAATTGGCCCATCATCCGGCGGACATGCGCAAGCCCGATGAGATCGAAGCGATGATCGCCATGGCACGGGATCGCTTTGGCGCCGTGGACGTGCTGGTCAACAACGCCGGCATCCAGCATGTGGCGCAGGTAGAGGACTTCCCCGCGCAGAAGTGGGACGACATCCTTGCCATCAACCTGACGTCGAGCTTCCACACAACCCGGCACGTGGTTCCCGCGATGCGAGCCCGTAACTGGGGTCGTATCGTCAATATCGCGTCGGTGCACGGGCTCGTCGGCTCAGCCGGCAAGTCCGCCTACGTGGCGGCCAAGCATGGTCTCGTCGGGCTGACCAAGGTCACCGCGCTGGAAACGGCCGGTACCGGCATCACCTGCAACGCGATCTGTCCCGGCTTTGTGCTGACGCCGCTGGTAGCGGCGCAAATCGATGCGATCGCGAAGCGAGACGGCATTTCGTTGGAAGCGGCTCAGGCACGGCTGCTGTCGGACAAGCAACCCTCGGGGCAGTTCGTCACGCCGGAGCAGTTGGGCAATCTGGTGCTGATGCTCTGTTCGCCGTTCGGCGATCAGGTGCGCGGCGCAGCCTGGGCCATGGACGGCGGCTGGACCGCGCAATAGCTGTAGCAGTTAGGACACCGCGCGCCACGCCGCATCCGGCATGGCGCGCGGCAGATGGGCGGCCTCTTACAGCCCGCCTACGCCAGGGAACGTGATCACGCTTCGCGCCACACTTCCCGACTGCATCGCGATGAACCCCTCATTGATGTCCTCCAGCGAGATCCGCTGCGAAATCAGATCGTCGAGCAGCAGCTTGCCCTGCATGTACAACTCGACCAGTCGAGGGATATCCAGACTCAGGCGGTTCGAACCCATGAACGAGCCCTGGATGCGCTTCTCTTTCAGGAAGTCGAGTGCGGGCAGTTCGATCCTCGCATCAGGACGGAACAGGCCGATCACCGTCGCCGTGCCACCGGGGGCCAGCATCGCGTAGCACTGCTCGGCGGTCTGCTTCAGGCCGATGCATTCGAAGGCGAATTCGGCACCGCCGCCGGTCAGTTGCATCACCTGCGCTACCGGGTCTCCATCGCCCGCATTGACGACGTCGGTCGCCCCGAACTTGCGAGCCAGTTCCAGCTTGGCAGGCAGCATGTCCACGGCGATCACACGCGACGCGCCGGCAATCGCCGCGCCGTTGATCACGGACAGCCCGACACCGCCGCAACCGACCACCACCACGGTGCTGCCCGGCGGCACCTTCGCGCTGTGGAAAACCGCACCCGTGCCAGTAATGACCGCGCAGCCGAGCAACGCCGCGCGATCGAGCGGCATATCGTCACGAATCTTCACCAGCGCGTTCTCGTGCACGAGGATCTCTTCGGCGAAACCGGAAAGATTGAATACCTGGCTGAGCGGATTTCCCGCCAGGCGCAGACGGTTGGCCTTGCCCGGCGGAAGCTTCACCTCCGGGTTCTGGCACAGCACCTGGCGGCCCGCCGCGCATACCGAGCAGTGGCCGCAATAGACCGACAGGCAGCCCACCACATGATCGCCCGCCTTCAGTCCGGATACCTGCGAGCCAACGGCCTCCACCACACCCGACACCTCGTGCCCAAGCACGGCAGGCAGCGGTAGCGGATAGGTGCCCTGCATCATGTGAAGATCGCTATGGCACAACCCCACAGCCGCCGTTCGCACCCGCACCTCGCGCGGACCCGGTTCGGCAATGGCAACGTCATGGATCACGAGCGGCGCGCCTGCTTTTTCCATCACTGCGGCTTTCATCTTCTGTGTCTCCTTGGTTGAATCAACTTGCTTCACGGAGCCGGGACGTGCGGCGGCCCGGCCAGATAGCGTTGCAGCATCGCGGCAAGGCGAGGCTCGAGCGCCGCGTCCTCCATGCCGATGCCATGCGGCACTTCCAGCGCGATGCTCGTGAGGGTACTGACCACCAGCCGGATCGCCATCCGGATCTCGTCCTCGGCCCAGTCGCGCCCTTCCGCGCGCAGATGGCCGGACAGGCAGGGCACCATCACATCGAGAATGCGCTGGTTGGCATCGCGAATGGGCCCCCATAACGGTCCACCGCTGGCGGCATGTCGCAGGTAGGCCGCGAACACACCAGCATATGAGCGGAAGGTGGCAACGTAGAACGCGATGATGCGTGCGCAGATGGCATCAGCCGGTCCGTCATGCCAGACCGGGTCTTGCGCCATCTGCGCATCGAGCCCGGCCCGGAGTTCGGTCAGCATATCCTCGAGCACCAGCGCGCAAAAGGTCTCCTTGTCGCGAAAGCGTGTGTAGAACGCGCCAACCGACGTGGAGGCCGCCTGGGTCAGCTCGGCCAGCGAGAAGCCGGTCAGGCTGCCGGATGCGTTGATCAACCCTCGCCCCGCCGTAAGCATGGCCCGCAGGGAGGCCTCGCTGCGCTCCTGGCGCGGCGTGCGCAAACCTTCCACGGTCTGCATCGGAATGATCGGATTCATACGTCGTAGGTGATGATCAATGATCGATCGTGACGCGGACGCGCCTGGCACGCCAGTATCCAGCCGGCGGCAAGTTCGTCGGGACTGAACACGTCGTTGTGCGCGTGGGCGACTTCGCCATCGAGGCATTTTGCCGCGCACGATCCGCAGTAGCCTTCCTCGCACGCGTACGGCACATCGAGCCCGGCCTCCAGCATGGCCTGCAGGAGCGACTGGCCGCCCTCCACCCGCACCGTATGCTGTTCGCCCTTGATCGTCACGCGCGCATCGCATGAGGCCATCGCTGCCGTGGCGGTAACCGCGGCGCTGGCGACCACGGGCGCGGCGTCGAAACGCTCCAGGTGCACACGCCCACCTGCCACGCCGGCTTCGCCCGCGGCCTGCTGAATCATGGCCATGAACGGCGCGGGACCGCAAAGATAAAGGTGGAAGTCCGCATTGCGGCGCAGCATTTGTCCGAGGGTCTGCGCGTCGGGGATGCCGTGTTCGTCATCGTAGTGCCACCGGACCGCGAGCCGCTCCGGATGATCCGCCACCAGCCTGGCAATGGCCTGCCCGAAGATGACGCTCGCGGCATCACGATTCGCATAGAAGAGCGTGATGTGGCGCGTGGTCGTGGCTAGCGCGGAGCGAATCATCGACAGGACGGGCGTGATGCCACTACCCGCCGCGCAGAACACCAGCGGCGCCGCGCCATCGTCACACACGAAGCGCCCGGTGGGCGCGCTCACTTCCAGCACGCTGCCGGGGCCGACGTGCGCGTGGAACCAGTTCGACACCCTGCCTCGCGCGACCCGCTTTACCGTCACTACCGGTAGCCCAAGGGACTCCGGAGCACTGGACAGCGAGTAGCTGCGCATCAGGGTTTCCCCGCCGACGTCCACCCGGAAGGTCAAATGCTGCCCCGCACGATATCGAAACGCGCCGCGCAGCGGCTCGGGTATCGCAAGCGCGAACGAACGTGCGTCTTCGGTCTCCGCAACCACATCGGCAACGGTCAGGCGATGGAACTGCATCCGCGTCTCCTCGTTCTGCGGAACCTGTATCGGCTCCTTGCATTAATCAGAAACAGAATTATTCTTCTGTTTATAGTCGGAAGCCCCCGCAAGAACAAGGCCGATCTTCCCGGCTCCGGCGCAGCAGGTCACGATGATCGGCCAAACCCCAAGGCAAGCCAAAGGAGACGTCATGACATCGATGCACCGTTACACCCTGCCTGTGGACCAGACCGGCTGGTCCGTCGGCAGCCAGGTAGCGACAGAGTTCAACTGGGAATACGACAATGGGTCGTCCAAGCTGCTGCAGCTCTACGAGACGAGCAAGAAGCAGCAGTGGAACGCGAGCGACCGGATCGACTGGTCCCAGGAGCTGGACCCGGAGAACCCGCAGGAACTCGATGACCGCATGATCCCGATCTACGGCACCAAGCTGTGGGACAAGCTGGGCCACCACGACCGCATCGAGGTACGCCGCCACCAGCAGGCGCATTCGCTGTCGCAGTTCCTGCATGGAGAACAGGGCGCATTGATGGTCTCCGCGCGCATCGTGCAGATGGTGCCTGGCATGGATGCCAAGTTCTACGCAGCCACGCAGACGATGGACGAGGCCCGCCACGTCGAAGCCTATTCGCGTCTGCTGCATGAGAAGGTCGGCCTGCTCTATCCCATCACGCCCGGTCTGAAGTCGCTGCTGGAAACCACGCTGACCGATTCGCGCTGGGACTTCTGCTACCTCGGGATGCAGGTGCTGGTGGAAGGGCTGGCGCTCGCCGCCTTCCAGCGCATTCGCGACTTCGCGAAGAACCCGCTGGCTGCTTCGATCAATGCCTACGTGATGCAGGACGAGTCGCGCCATGTCGCCTTCGGCCGCACCGCGCTGCGCGGCTACTATCCGCAACTGACGGAGGCCGAACAACGCGAACGCGAGGACTTCGTGATCGAAGCCTGCCAGTTGATGCGCGAGCGCTTCGACCAGAAGGAAGTCTGGGGCCGGCTGGGCCTGCCCGAGGACGAATGCGCGCAGGCGGTACGCGATTCGGAAACCATGCGACTGTTCCGCCAGCGCCTGTTCAGCCGGATCGTGCCGACGGTCAAGGACATCGGTCTGTGGAGCCAGCGCGTGCAGGACGCGTTTGCCGCCATGGGCGCGATCGAGTTCGCCAACGTTGACGTCGAAGCCCAGTTCGCCAACGATCACAAGGTAGCCGAGGAATTCGACGCGCGCCGCCATGTGATGGACACCATCAAGCAGGCCACCGACAGCGCGCACTGAATCCGCGCAAGTGAAAAAACCCGGCAAATACTTGCCGGGTTTTTTTTCGTGCCAGAGATTCGCCGGCAAGCCGGCCTCTGTTCGTTAGCCTTGCAGCCGTCGCAGCGAGCGCTCGGGATGCTGACCCAGCCAGCTCATCACGAATCCCGTCAGCATCACCGCGCCGCCCAGTGCAAAACCAAGTTCGTATCCATGGGCAAGGTCGCCCGGATGCGCCTGCACGAACCATCCCATCGTGATCGGCGCGATGGCGCCCGCACAGGTGGATATCGCGACATTGAGCGCGACGATGGCGCTGCGTTGTGCGTCGGGCGTAATCTCGGCCAGGATCGCCGGGCCGAACGAGAACACCATGTTCGGCAGCGTGGCCGCAGCGGTGAGCAATACCAGCCGATAAGGCGTCGGCATCGGCACGAATGCAGGCACCAGCAGGCCCAGCCCGCCCACACCGACGCAAACGGCGCCAAACAGCACGCGGGCCACACGCGTGGATGCGCCACGCTGCAACATGCGCTGCGAGAGCCAGCTCAACGTCATGCTGATAGGGATACCCGCGGCAACCTGCACGGCGAACACCTTGCCCGCGCTGATGCGATCGAAGCCGAGCGCCTGCTCCAGATAGGAAGGAATCCAGGTCAGCACCAGCGCAAGACTCCAGTACGCCGTGAAGCCGACGAAACAGGCCGACAGAATCGTGGGGTCGGTCAGCAGCTTGCGGTAAGGCACACGTCGCGGCAAGGTATCAGCGCGCGCGGGCCCGTCATCGGCGGCGGCCGAACTCAGCGTGCCCTCGCGGCCGAAACAAAGCCAGCCCAACCCCCACACCGCCGACGCAATCGCCAGCATGATGAAGTTGGTGCGCCATCCCCAGTTGTGCGAGACATAGGGCACGAGCAGGCCCGCCAGCAGCAGCCCGATGACCGCGCCCTGGTTGATCAGCGTCACCGGCAGATTGCGCTTGTCATGCGGGAACCACTTGAACAGGGCATGTGCCGAGACCGGAAAGCTCGGTCCCTCGCCCGCGCCCAGCGCTACCCGCGAGGCCAGCAGCACCCATGACTTCGACGCGAAGGCGACCGGAAGCTGGACCACAGACCAGATGAACGCCATGCACAGCAGGATCCATCGCGAGGCCACCCGGTTACCGATGAAGCCGACCACGACCGCCGACAGCGAGAACAGCCAGAAGAAGCTGCCGGCGATCACGCCGAAGCTCGTGGGCGTCAGATGAAAATCCTCCATGATCGGCACGGCCAGCATGCCCAGCACGACCTTGTCGAGGAAGTTGATGGCGGAGAAGGCAGTCAGCCAGATGGCGATGGTCCATGCCTTGCGTGGCTGATAGACATTGGCCGGGCCGCTTTCCTCAGCCTCTTGCGGCAACACACTGCCTCGTGACGATGTCAACGCTTCTGCCATATTCGTAGTCTCCTTGCGTGCTCGCGCGCGCACCGGGGGCGTGCCGGAAGGCATGTGCCATCCGACCGGATTACGAACGGTAGTGCTATTTTTCGGTTCAGACAGCAGAGGGCAAATACTGATAGGGTTTCGCTCGGGAAACGCCTAACGCGAGACGCTCGATAACCGGAGGCTAGCGCTTGCTGCGGCGAGGCGCCGCGGATGCCACAGGCGCGACTGCCTCAGGCAATCCGAGGTAGCGGACCATCATGCGATTCAGGTGCGGCGCCAGAGCATCGTCATCGAGATGCAGCGGCCCCGGATCGTTGAGCAGGATGTTGGCGAGCGTGCCCACCATGAACTGCAGCGCGGCGCGGACTTCGAATTCCGCTGTGTCCTGGGGCCGATCGCCCAACTGCGCCGCGAGCGACGGCACGACCAGCCCGTAGATCCGCCGGTTGGCATCCCGCATCGGGTTGTCGCGCGCGTCACGCGCCGAGTAGTGCCGCAGGAATCCCCTGAACAAGCCACGATTCAGCCGAAACTGGCCGACGTAGCCGCTGATGATGCGCTCGACGATCGCCTGCGCGGGGCCCGCCTGCCAGACAGGCTCCTCGTCGATCGAGCGTTGCATGACGTCCTCCGCCTCGCGCAACGCCACTTCGAGCACATAGCCGAGAAAGGCCTCTTTGTCCTTGAAACGCCCATAGAACGCGCCAATCGACGTGCCCGCCCTGGCAACGGTCTCGTTCAGCGAAATGTCGTCGAGATTGCCGCGCTCCTCGGCCAGCGCGCGGCAGGCCGCCACCATCTTCTCCAGACTCTTTTCGCTACGCGACTGCAACGGTGGACGCACCACCTCTTCGGCGCCTCGCTTGGCCGACCGGGCGCGGGATGCGGTAACGGACCGGGTCGAGGGCTTGGTAGGCGTGGGCATGACAGTGGGTGAAGGCCGTTCGGGAACAGTGTGGATTATGCGGCAATTCACCCTGTACTCAGCACGATGAACTGGCCTCTTTTCATCACCCTCGCCCCAAAAAAACAAGGCCCTCGCTAAGGAGGGCCTTATTACTCAGCTTCGACTTGCCGAATTCGCTCAGGCGAAGTTCTTCGACGCGAAGTCCCAGCTCACGACGTTCCAGAATGCCTCGACGTACTTCGGACGGGCATTGCGGTAGTCGATGTAGTAGGCGTGTTCCCACACGTCGCAGGTCAGCAGCGGCTTGGCGTCGGTGGTCAGCGGGGTGGCGGCGTTGGAGGTCGACACCAGGTCCAGCGAGCCGTCGGCCTTCTTGACCAGCCAGGCCCAGCCCGAACCGAACGTGCCCACGGCCACCTTCGTGAATTCTTCCTTGAACTTGTCGAACGAACCCCACTTGGCGTTGATCGCGTCAGCCAGGGCGCCGGTCGGCTGGCCACCGCCGTTCGGCTTCATCGATTCCCAGTAGAACGTGTGGTTCCACACTTGGGCAGCGTTGTTGAAGATGCCGCCCGACGACTTCTTGACGATCTCTTCCAGCGATGCGCTCTCGAACTCGGTGCCCTTGATCAGGTTGTTCAGGTTCGTGACGTAGGTCTGGTGATGCTTGTCATGATGGAACTCCAGGGTCTCCTTGGAGATATG
Organism: Cupriavidus sp. UBA2010; assembly: GCF_002335265.1. Classification (NCBI taxonomy): domain Bacteria; kingdom Pseudomonadati; phylum Pseudomonadota; class Betaproteobacteria; order Burkholderiales; family Burkholderiaceae; genus Cupriavidus; species Cupriavidus sp. UBA2010. Next base: position 223,915 of record NZ_DDCI01000036.1, on the reverse strand, counting down.
CGGAGCGAGGGCATCATGCGCGTACGGGAGAGAAGGGAGCTTGTGTTCCATTGTTCTGTCTCTGCGGTTTGTGGTGGGGAGAACTGCCGATTGTAGGTGACTTGCCAGACCCGCGCAAACGACGCCGGAAAGCCCCCTGCCCTCATGTTAGTTTCCCCGGCACAGGGCCGGGGGCAGTTGTCAGAAGCTTGCCAGCTTGGCCTGCACACCGGCGATTTCGATGTCGGCAACCCCGTCCGCCAAATGGGCCTCCACAATGCTGCCCGCACGCAACTCGACCGGCGACCGCAGGGCTCGGCCACGATTGTCAAGCAACACCGCATAGCCGCGCTCGAGCGTGCGTTGGGGCGCCAGCAGCTCCAGCGCACCCGACGCACGCGCCAGGCGTGCCGTCTCGCGCTCATGCCGCCGCGCGGCGGCAGCTTCCATACGTGCCGCCAGGCGGCCCAACTCAGCCTGCGCCGCGCTAATGTCGGGCTTGCAGGCACGCCAGCGCATCGCCAGCACGTCCACGCGGTGGCGCTGTACGGCCACCGTATCGCGCAGTGCCGAGCGCATGTGCCGGGCCAGATTGTCGACCTGGGCGCGACGCTCCTGCAACTGCGCCTGCGGGCTGCGCAACCTGCGTCCGAGCCATTCCAGATGCTGCGCGCGGCGCTCGAGTTGCCGGTCCATTGCCTGCGCCAGCGCATCGCGTGCGCGGCGCGTGGCCTGGAGCAGATGCGCGCGGTCGGGGCTCACCAGTTCCGCCGCGCCGGTAGGCGTCGGCGCGCGCACGTCGGCCACGAAATCGGCGATCGTGAAATCGGTTTCGTGACCGACACCGGAGACCACGGGCACGGCACACCGCGCGATCGCATGGGCCACCACCTCTTCGTTGAACGACCAGAGGTCTTCGATACTGCCGCCGCCCCGACAGAGGATCAGCACGTCGCACTCGCGCCTCGCGCTGGCTGCGTCGAGCATCGCGGCGATTTTTTCCGCAGCGCCCGCCCCCTGGACTGGCACCGGATAGACGATCACCGGCACATGCGGGGCGCGGCGCTGCAACGTGGTCAGCACGTCGCGCATCGCGGCGGCCTGCAGCGAGGTCACCACGCCGATCACACGCGGATGATCCGGAATGGGGCGTTTCCGCTCAGTATCGAACAGACCTGCCTGCGCCAGTTTTTCCTTGAGCCGCAGGAACGCCTCGTAGAGATTCCCGAGCCCGGCACGACGCATGGCTTCGACGCCGAGCTGCAGCTCGCCACGCGCCTCATACATCGACACCAGCGCGCGCACCTCGACAGCCTCCCCTTCGCGTGGCGAGAAGTCGACATGCTGATTGCGTCCGCGAAACATCACGCAACGAATCTGCGCGCGTGCGTCCTTGAGCGAGAAATACCAATGCCCGCTGGCCGCCCGCGTGAAATTCGAGATCTCTCCCCGGACCCAGGCGAGTGGAAAGCTGCGTTCGAGCACTCCGGCGATGGCGTGATTCAGTTCACTGACCTGGATCACATCACGGGTGCGCGTGGGCGGCTGAGACGGCATCGCGCGCGGAAAGTTCTCGTTGTCTGGCATGGTTCGCAACCGCGCACGCGGCCTGGGATGGACATGTCCACAGCATACCGGCAATGTCAAGGGGCACCTCCCCCTTCACGCGCGCCTGGCCGCAATCCGCATGTTCTGGTGCAAGCCTTTGATTCTTATGATTTTTTGGACGGCGCAAAAAACAGGCAATGTAAGAGAAAACCTTACGCGTCAACGACTTACCGAAAGGCCACTTGGCTTGTTCACAAAGTTATCCACAGAAGCTTTGGATAAATGATTTGTCAAGCGTCAATGCTGTGGATAATCGCGGCGATGGCATCGCGACTCAAGCTGCAGCAATGTCGGTCCGGCGAAATGTCCTCACCACGTCACGAGGGGTTGTGGCACCGCAAATGCTCATTTTTTAGGCAGCCAGTTACAGGGCCAATCGAATCAACGGTTTACGTTGCTTCTCCCGTGCTTATCCACAATGCGTCCACAGTACTGTCCTGAACAGATGTGGAAAGTGACGGGCTTACCGGATTGACTGCCGGACCGGCGCCACACCCGAACTGCACGTTTTTTAGGCAGACTTCGCTTCCCCCTTGTCGATCAAGGACTTAGCACGCTTTTCCGATAACTTTCCACAACCGATCCACAATCCTGTCCCGCGTATGTGTGGAAAGTCGCCACCACGCCCATCCAAAGCGGTCGGAAGCGGTCGGAACAGGTGCCGGCAGCCGTTGCGCCGAAGCCTGCCCAAAAAACAGGCAGACCACGCGCCTTCCTTTGCGATCAATGGGTTAGCGTGCTTTTCCGCGTGCTTTCCACAATCGGTCCACAGTCCTGTCCAGCACAAATGTGGAAAGCTGCCGGCGTGCGGCGATGCGCACGGCAGACACCGCGTAATTGCGCGGCTTGCCCCGCGCCAAGTCGCGGGGTAGAGTGGCGCCTGCAATTTTTCGAGCATTGCCGCTGCGCGGGGCGCGTCCCGGCGCATCAAAGGCTGCCACGCATCAATCGTTCTGATTTCGGGTCTGTCGTTCGTTTGTAGAATTCGGGGGTCCACGTGTTTTCCATCATTCAAGCGGCCGGCTGGCCGATCTGGCCGTTGCTGCTCGCGTCGGTCATCGCACTGGCGCTGATCGTCGAGCGGTTCATTTCCCTGAAGCGCAGCAAGATTCTGCCGCCCAAGCTGTACGAGGAGGCGCTCTCCGCCGCCCAGCAGCGCAGGGCGACGCCCGAGGTCGTGAACACCCTTGAGCAGAATTCGCCGCTTGGCCGCGTGCTGGCCGCCGGCCTGCGCCACGTGGTGCTGCAACCGCAGACGTCGCGCGACGCCGCCAAGGACGTGGTCGAGGAAGCCGGCCGCGTGGTCGCGCACGAACTCGAGCGCTACCTGAACGCATTGGGCACGATCGCCTCGGTGGCCCCGCTGATGGGCCTGCTCGGCACAGTCATCGGCATGATCGAAATCTTCGGCAACCAGGGCGGCACCGGTGCCAATCCGGAGCAACTCGCGCACGGGATCTCGGTGGCGCTCTACAACACCGCGTTCGGCCTGATCGTCGCCATCCCAGCGCTGATTTTCTGGCGCTATTTCCGCCGCCGCGTGGACGACTACGTGGCCGAGCTGGAATTCCGCGCGACCTCGTTCCTCGACGCCATCCTGCCCCAGCGGCGGGTGTAACGCCGCGGGAGCGCGCCATGCATTTCCGTTCCCGTCAGCGACGCGAGGAGCCGGAGATCAACCTGATCCCGCTCATCGACGTGTTGCTCGTGATCCTCATCTTCCTGATGATCACGACCACATATTCGCGCTTCACCGAACTTCAGATTCAGTTGCCGACGGCCGATGCCGAGCGGGCGCAGCAGCGCCCGACCGAGATCGTCGTGTCCGTTTCGGCGCGCGGGGTCTATTCCGTCAACAAGCAGGTGCTGGAGCAGACGGATGTCACCAGCCTCGCCGACCAGTTGCGTAGCGCAGCCGGTCCGGCCAGCAACGGGCAACCGCCAGTGGTCATCGTCAACGCCGATGCCCAGGCCACGCACCAGGCCGTGATCAATGTGATGGAGGCCGCGCGCCTTGCAGGTCTGTCGCGGCTGACGTTCGCCACCCAGAGCAGTCAGAAGCGATAAGACGCTGGACGCCCCGCAGTCCCGGCGCGGCGAACGGCAGGCTTGCGGCAAGCGTCGGGCAATGCCCATAATGTCTGCATTCTGTCTGCATCCGCCCGGCGCCACCCTAGCGGTGGCGCCGCCCGTTCCCGTCCCCGATCTTCATGGCCGCTCCCCAACACACCCTCGCCGACTTCGTCACCGACCAGTGGCAGCGCCGTAGCTGGTTTGCCTGGCTGATGTGGCCGCTGTCGCTGCTGTTTGGCCTGATCGCGCGCATTCGCCGGTACGGCTATCAGCAGGGATGGTTCAAGTCGACCCGTCTGCCGATGCCTGTCATCGTGGTCGGCAACGTGACCGTGGGCGGCACCGGCAAGACCCCGGCCGTGATCGCGCTGGCCCATGCGCTGACGGAAGCCGGCCTGCGCCCGGGCGTGGTTTCGCGTGGCTACGGCGTGAAGCTGAACCACCCGCGCCGCGTCAAGCCGACCTCGAAGGCTGCCGACGTCGGCGACGAGCCGCTGCTGATCGCACGCGCCGCGGACGTCCCGGTGTGGGTCTTCCCGGACCGCGCCCTGTGCGCGCAGGCCATGCTCGTCTCGCATCCCGGCGTCAACGTACTACTGCTCGATGATGGCCTGCAGCACTACAAGCTCCAGCGGGACTTCGAGATCGTGATGTTCGACACGCGCATGGGCGGCAACGGCATGATGCTGCCGGCCGGCCCGCTACGCGAACCGCTGACCCGGCCACGCGACGCCACGCTGATCAACGATCCGAATTTCCGCGCCACGCCAGACAAACCCGACGTCTACGGCATGCGCCTGGAGCTCGACGAGGCCTGGCAGCTCAACGATCCGACGATGTCGCGCGACGTGTCCAAGTTCGCGGACAAGCGAGTGCTGGCGGCAGCCGGCATCGGCCACCCGGAACGCTTCTTCGCCAGCCTGCGTCAGGCGGGGCTCTCCCCCGCCACGATGCCGCTGCCGGACCATTACGATTTCGTGCAGGACCCGTTCGCGGACAATCCTGCCGCGCTCGAAGCCGACGTGATCCTGATCACCGAGAAGGATGCCGTAAAATGCGAGCGCTTCGACGACCCGCGTATCTGGGTCGTCCCCACCACGCCCGTGATCGACGCGGGCCTGATCGATAAAATCCGCCGCGTCGTGCAGGCGCGCAACCCGGCCATCGCCACACCCGTCACCGTGGGGCAATCCACCGCCACCGGGATGGCCGACGGTCTCGACAAGGAACACCAAGATGGACAACCGGCTGCTTGAAATCCTCGTTTGCCCGCTGTGCAAGGGCAAACTGGAATACGATCGCGCCGCCCAGGAACTGATCTGCCACGCCGACAAGCTGGCCTACCCGATCCGTGACGGCATTCCGGTCATGCTGGCGGACGAAGCGCGCCAGACCGTGCCGGGCCGTGTGGTACCGGTGGAACCCTCGGCGCCGACCGGCAATTGATGGGCCAAGGTCGCACGATGAGCATCCCGACCTTTACCGTTGTCATCCCAGCCCGCCTCGCCTCCACGCGGCTGCCTAACAAGCCGCTGGCCGATATCGGCGGCCATCCGATGATCGTGCGCGTGGCTGAACGCGCCCACGCGTCGTCGGCCCAGCGCACCGTGGTGGCAACAGACTCGCAGGAAGTTGCGCAGGCCTGCGCCGCGCATGGCGTCGAAGCCGTGCTCACGCGTGCCGACCATCAGTCCGGCACCGACCGGCTGTCGGAAGTGGCGGCACAGCTCGGGCTGGCCGATGATGCGATCGTCGTCAACGTACAGGGCGACGAGCCGCTGATCGAGCCGACGCTGATCGACGAAGTCGCGCTGCATCTGGCGGCGCACCCTGACTGCGCGATCGCCACGGCAGCGCATCCGCTGAACGACGTGGGCGAAGTATTCAACCCGAACGTGGTGAAGGTGGTCTGCGACAACGCGGGACGGGCGCTCTATTTCTCGCGCGCGCCGATTCCGTGGGCACGCGACGCCTGGTCTGCCGTGCCGGCCCAGCCCGCTGCCACCGCGCAAGTCCCGCTGCCGGCCATGCCGGTGCTGCGTCACATTGGCATCTATGCCTATCGGGCAGGCTTTCTGCGCCGCTTCCCGACGCTGGCGGTCGCGCCGGTCGAACAGACCGAAGCGCTCGAGCAACTGCGCGCCATGTGGCATGGCGAGCGGATCGGCGTCATGGTGACGGCGGCTGCACCGGCGCCGGGCGTGGACACGCCGGCGGACCTGGAACGCGTGCGCGCGCTATGGGCGCAGGGCATGGCTCAGGAAGGGCCGTGACAACATTCGCCCGCTGAAGTTCACACTGCTGCAACTTCGGCGGGGGCCGAATCCGTACGGCCCATGGCATAATGCTTGCCGAAACAGAGTCCGTGAGGCGCGTTCGCCGCACTTCGCAAAGACTCGGTGGGGAGATAGAGATCGAGCCCGACCGGATGCGCGCGTGCCCGCTGGCACCTGCTGCGCGCCCGGCGCGTCGAGCATGACCTGACTCCGGCACATGGCTCGACTCGTACAGTCTGGCCTGACCGCGTAAGTCCTGCGTCAAGTTGCGGCGGTACCCTCCTTCCATCCCTCCCGCCAGACCGAATTCAAATACCTTGAGGACCCGTAAATGCGTTTGATCCTGTTGGGCGCACCTGGCGCCGGCAAAGGCACGCAAGCCAAGTTCATCTGCGAGAAGTTCGGCATTCCGCAAATCTCCACGGGCGACATGCTGCGCGCCGCGGTGAAGGCGGGCACGCCGCTGGGCATCGAAGCCAAGAAGGTGATGGACGCGGGCGGACTGGTGTCGGATGACATCATTATCGGCCTGGTGAAAGACCGTCTTAAGCAGCCTGATTGCGAAAAGGGCTACCTGTTCGATGGTTTCCCGCGCACGATTCCGCAGGCCGAGGCAATGAAGGAAGCCGGCGTGGCGATCGACTACGTGCTGGAAATCGACGTGCCGTTCGACGCCATCATCGAGCGCATGAGCGGCCGCCGCGTGCACGTGGCGTCTGGCCGGACCTACCACGTCAAGTTCAACCCGCCGAAGGCCGACATGGTCGACGACGAAACGGGCGAAGCACTGATCCAGCGCGACGACGACAAGGAAGAGACGGTGCGCAAGCGCCTGGACGTGTACTCGCAGCAAACCCGTCCGCTGGTCGATTACTACTCGAGCTGGGCCGCCAACGGCGATGCCTCGGCGAAGGTATCGCCGCCGAAGTACCGCAAGATCGCGGGTCTTGGCGAAGTCGACAAGATCACGACAAGCGTGTTCGACGCGTTGAAGTAAGTCGCGAAGCGCTTCCAGCATCAAGAAGAAGCGGCCCTGGGCAACCGGGCCGCTTTTTTATTTGCCGATCGGTTCGCGCGGTTCGTACAATAGCCTCCAATTGACGTTAACGTAAACGGCATCTACAACGAGGAGACAGACGCATGGACATTCAGGGCAACGTATTCATCGTCACGGGCGGCGCATCGGGGCTCGGCGCGGGCACGGCGCGCATGCTGGCGGCTGCCGGCGGCAAGGTCGTGATTGCCGACCTCAACGAAGCCGCGGGCACGGCGCTGGCCACGGAGCTTGGCGGGCAGTTCGTCAAATGCGACGTGGCGTCGGAAGCCGACGGTCAGGCGGCCGTGGATGCCGCGCGGAAGCTAGGCCGGCTCTCCGGGCTGGTCAACTGCGCGGGTATCGCCGTGGCCGCCAAGACGGTCGGCAAGAACGGACCGCATCCGCTCGATGCGTTCGAGAAGACCATCCGCGTCAACCTGATCGGCACTTTCAACATGATTCGCCTCGCCGCCGCGGAGATGGTGCAAAACGCTCCCGATGCCGAAGGCGAACGCGGCGTGATCATCAATACGGCTTCGGTGGCCGCGTTCGATGGCCAGATCGGCCAAGCTGCGTATGCGGCATCGAAGGGCGGCGTGGTAGGCATGACGCTGGCCATCGCGCGCGATCTTTCCCGCGACGGCGTGCGCTGCCTGACCATCGCCCCGGGGTTGTTCGAAACACCGATGCTGCTCGGCATGCCGCCGGAGGTGCAGGAGGCACTCGGCAAGATGGTGCCGTTCCCGCCGCGCCTGGGCCGCCCCGCGGAGTACGCGAAGCTGGTCCAGTCGATCATCGGCAATACGATGTTGAATGGCGAAGTGATCCGCCTGGATGGCGCGATCCGTATGCAGCCGAAGTAAGCCCGCGCGTCGCCCGATGCAGGACGACTCGCGGCGAATCGCGCCGAATCAGGCTGTTTCCGGCAGCAGCATCACCAGCATCATCCCCGGCGCAGCCGGGGGTACCAGAGTGAGCTGCTCGAAGTAGACCAGGCCGCGCGTCGGGTGATGAAACCCGCGCCGGCCGCCTTGCCGCTCGTCGACGTCCTGCGAACGCCAGGCCGCCGCGAACGCGGGGCTGTCTTCCATGAGCCGCTCGATCAGTGCGCGTGTCGGCGGATCTTCGGCATGACGCAAGCTGTGAACGCGAAACTCGGCCACGAGCCGTGCGGCGCGGTGCGGCCAGTCTTCCACCAACGCCTGCAACGCCGTCGGCAGGAACATCGCTCGCAGCAGGTTCCGCTCCCCGGACGCCGCATCGAGCCAGCCGACGAACAGGTCGGCGGCCGCGTCATTCCATGCCCGGGCGGTCCATTGGCGATCCAGCAGATAGGCAGGCCCCGAGATTGCCTGCACGCTCGCAAGCAGTGCGGCGGGCACGGCGGGCTCGGCATCCTGGCGCGGTTCGGGCTTGCCGGCCAGCGCGAACAGATAGGCGCGTTCGGCGCGAGACAGTCGCAGGGCCTCGGCCAGACTGCCCAGCGCGCGCACGGACATCGCCACCGGTCTCCCCTGCTCCAACCACGTGATCCATGTAGCACTCAAACCCGAAAGTTGCGCGACTTCCTCGCGCCGCAATCCCGGCGTGCGCCGCCTGCGGCCAGGCGGCAGGCCGACGTCGCTTGGCGTCAGCCGCTCTCGGTGGGTGCGCAGAAATGCGCCGAGTTCAGCTTCGCGACTGACTTGAGTGGGTTCGATGGACATGACTGGTGGTGCTTATACCAGGATAAATCTGTGACTTGTACCGGGAAAAGAGCACATCTACAGTACGTGAACCCCCGGGCCCGGGCAATCCCCATCGCCAATCCGACAAGAATCGAGGCACCCCATGCAACAACAGGAACTCGTCGCCGCCCAGTTCGGCGCCACCGCCAATGCCTACCTGACCAGCGCCGTCCATGCCCAAGGCGCCGATCTCGAACAACTCAAGCAAGCGCTGGCTCACCTGAAGCCGGTGGCGCGTAGCCGTGTGCTTGACCTGGGCTGCGGCGCAGGCCACGCAAGCTTTGCTGCTGCAACGGTTGCCAACGAAGTGGTGGCTTACGACCTGTCGGCGGAAATGCTCGACGTCGTGGCAGGCGCGGCACGCGATCGCGGCCTTGGCAACGTCAAGACACAGCAGGGTGCTGCCGAGCAACTGCCGTTCGACGACGCCAGCTTTTGCGCCGTGGTCTCGCGCATGAGTGCCCACCACTGGCGCGACGTTCCCGCCGCGCTGCGTGAAATCCGCCGCGTGCTGAAGCCGAACGGCAAGGTAGTGCTGATCGACATCGTCGGCGCCGAAGACCCGCTTTGCGATACTTGGCTGCAATCCGTGGAATTGCTCCGCGACCCATCGCACATCCGCGACTACACGCCGACCGTGTGGACGCAGATGTTCGAGGCTGCCGGATTCCAGGTAGAGGTGTCGCCGATCTGGCGCATCGACATCGAGTTCAGCAGCTGGGTGGCCCGGATGCGCACGCCAGAAGTTGCGGCGGCCGCGATCCGCCATCTGTGGGAAAAGGCGCCAGCCGAAGTTCGTGATCGCTATCGCGTGCAGCCCGGCGGCAGCTTTGCGCTGGAAGCGGCAATGGTGACCGCCTCTCCCCGCGCGTAACAGCCCTCCCCTCAGTCCTCCCCTCGCCGGTCGCAGTCAGCCCGTCGCAGTTTCGGCCGGGATCGCCATGGTCTGGACCATGTTCCAGACCGCGGCCGCCGCCGGTGACAGCGACCGGTCCTCGCGACGGACCATGACGATGCTGCGTTCCTCGCGCGGCGTCAGCGGCTTCGAGACCAGCGGGGACGCCTCGGGCAACGGCAACGAGAAGGACGGCAGGACCGAGGCCCCGATCCCTGCCTCCACCATGCCGAATACGCTGGCGGAGTGCCCGAGTTCCTGCACCACCTGCGGCACCGCGCCATGACGGGCGAAGATCCGGTCGATCAACGGCCGGCTGCCGGAGGCAAAATCGAGCAGCACCAGGCGCTCGCCGTGCAACGCGGTCCAGGGCACCGAATCCGCCTCGGCCAGTGGATGGTCGCGCCGGCATACGAAACAGAACGGATCGGTGGCGAGCGGCGCGATGGTCAGCCCCTCACGTGCCATCGGATCGATCAACACCCCGAAATCGACCGCGCCGGCGCGGATCTGCTCGAGGCCGTCGGCCTGGACGTTGTCGCGCACGAACAACCGGATGTCGGGATACTGGCTCGCGCAGGCCGCCACATACATCGGCATCAGTCGTGCCGAGATCGTCGGGGCACTGGCTATCACAACCCGACCGCGATAGCGTTCACCGGACTGCCGCGTCTCTTCCAGGGTGTCGTCTAGCTGGCCCAGCAACCGCTCCAGCGCTGGTACCAGCGCCGTTCCAGCCTCGGTCAGCACGACTTCCCGCGTCGTGCGATCCAGCAGGCGTACGCCAAGTGCCTCTTCAAGCTCAGCAACACCCCGACTGACCGCCGGCTGCGTCAGCCCGACGGCATCCGCTGCCCGGCTGAAACTGCCATGCCCCGCCACCGCCAGAAAGACCCGCAACTGCCGCAGTGTGTAATTCATGCAACGTTGAAATGAATGGATGAAATAAATGAATTTGCATTCTAGACAGGACGAGGGTCCAATACCAAGCAGAAACCCTTACGCACTATCCCTATCAATGTCCGCCATTCTCGCCCCCTTCAAAAAGATCTACGACCTGATCGACGGGTTCGTGCTGATCATGTTGACCGCCATCGGCATCGCGCTGATTGCCCCTGAAATTGGAACCGGTGACGGCCCGCTGCGCCTTGGCGTGGTCACCAATCTCGGTGTCGCCCTGGTGTTTTTCCTGCACGGCGCCGCATTGTCGCGCGACAAGCTCGTGGCGGGTGCCAAGCATTGGCGTCTGCATGTGTTCGTGCAGTCTTTCACGTATATCGTGTTCCCGATCGTCGGCGTGCTGCTGATGCTGTCGCTGCGCAACACGCTGCCGCCCGAGTTGCTGCTGGGCGTGTTTTATCTGTGCGCACTGCCGTCCACGGTGTCGTCGTCGGTGGCGATGACGTCGATGGCACGTGGCAACGTGCCCGGCGCCATCTTCAACGCCACGATCTCGGGCCTGATCGGCATGGCGCTGACCCCGCTGCTGATGGGTCTGGTGATCAGCGCCAGCGGCGCGTCGATGCCGCTGGGTCGCGCGCTGATGGGCGTGGCGCTGCAACTGCTGCTGCCGTTCGCGCTGGGTCAGGCCGCGCGTCCGTTGATCGGCAACTGGCTGGCCAAGAAGAAGCAGATCACCAACAAGATCGACCGTGGCGTGATCGTGCTGATCGTCTACTCGTCGTTCTGCGACGCCACCGCCGCCGGCCTCTGGCATCAGTACCACTGGCAGACCATCGGCGCAGTGATGGGTATCGCAGCCGTCCTGCTGTTCGTGATTCTGGGCACCACCACGTTCACGGCACGTCGCCTGGGCTTTTCGGTGGAAGATGAAATCACGGCCGTGTTCTGCGGCTCGAAGAAGAGCCTTGCCAACGGTATCCCGATGGCCAAGATCCTGTTCGCCGGTCATCCGGCCCTGGGCCTGCTGGTGCTGCCGCTGATGGTCTATCACCAGCTCCAACTGATTGTCTGCTCGGTCATCGCCGCGCGGTACGCAAACCGCGATGACGTGGAAACGCGTGAGGCGGTGCGTGCCTGAGACAGGCTTGTCGAGCAAAAGAAAACGGCGCCCCAGGCGCCGTTTTCTTTTGCATGGTGAAGGGTGGCCCGCTGTCGCATTGGCCACCGTCGACCATCACACCGATGGATTCTTCGACAGCGGCGGATTGCGCGCGAAGTACGCCTTGATGCCTCGCAGGATGGCGTTGGCCAGTTGCTCCTGATGGCTGTCGTCGTTGAGCTTGCGCTCTTCCTCGGGATTGCTGATGAACGCGGTCTCGATCAGGATCGACGGAATATCGGGCGCCTTGAGCACCGCGAATCCCGCCTGCTCCACGCTGCCCTTGTGCAGCTTGTTGATCCCACCGATCTCCTGCAGCACGGACCTGCCTACCTGCATGCTGTCGTTGATCTGCGCCGTTGTGGACAAGTCCAGCAGCACACGCGCCACCTGGGCATCCTTGTTGCCCATATTGGCACCACCGATCAGATCGGCATTGTTTTCCTTGTTGGCCAGCCAGCGCGCGGCGGAGCTTGACGCGCCGCGTTCAGACAACGCGAACACCGATGCCCCACGCGCCTCGGGCGACAGGAAAGCGTCGGCGTGGATCGACACGAACAGGTCTGCCTGCACGCGGCGGGCCTTTTGCACGCGCACGTTGAGTGGCACGAAGAAGTCCGAATCGCGCGTCATCATCGCGCGCATATTGGGCTGCGCGTCGATCTTCGCGCGCAGGCGCGTGGCGATCTGCAGCACCACATCCTTCTCGCGCGATCCCGCGGCACCGATCGCCCCCGGGTCTTCACCACCATGTCCGGGATCGATGGCCACGGTCAGCAGGCGGCGCATCTTGAATTCGCTTGGTGGCGGCAGATTGGTCCGCGCCGTCGGCGGCGGCGCCACGGGCGCGGGGGACGGCAGGGGGGGCCTGGGCTTCACGCCGGCCAACGCGGGAGGCGGAGCGGTAGTCGGCGACGGAAGCTGGTCCCGATCCTCGAACTTGCGCACGATCGCACCGATTGCATCTTCTTCCGCGCCAGCGGGCGCGCCGGACACACCATCGGTACCGGCAGGCGGCGGCGCGGCGGCGAATCGCCGCTGCTTGTCCTCGGTATCACGCACGAGCTTCCAGAGCGGGTCGGGCGGATTGACCGGATACAGGTCGAATACGAGTCGATTGCGGTAGTCGCTGATCGGCGCAAGCGTGAACACCTGCGGCGAGACGTCTTCCTTGAGGTCGAACACCATCCGCACCACGCGCGGGCGGTTCTGTCCCACGCGCACGGACTGGATATACGGATCATTCGGCGTGATCTTCGCCACGAGTTCGCGCAGCGTCGGCGACAGGTCGAGCCCGTCGATGTCGACCACGAGACGGTCCGGGTTGCGGATCATCTGGTGCACGGCCACCAGGCGCTCGTCGGACTCGATGGTCACCCGCGTGTAGTCCTCGGCCGGCCACACCCGCACCGCGACGATGCCGGCGCCAAAGGCAATCTGCGGCCCGGCAATGGTCAATACGACCGTACCGGCACTGGCTTTCAGCGCCTGCGCCATCCATTTGCGGCGGGCCTTCAGCAGTCCGTCGGGTCCATCGGGTCGGTCGGTAGCGAGTCGCTTGATCAGCATGCGTTCAGCAGGGTAAGTCCAGTGGGAGTATAGGCGCGCAGCGTTGCCATGCGGCGATCCGCGCCCGCATCGGCCCCGTTATCGGCCCAATGTGAGACACGATTGTCCGATTGGAGCAACACATGGAGGTCTGGTTCCCCCAGCAGGCGGCCCGCCTTTTCCGGCCACTCCACAAGATTAAGCGCCGGTTCGGCAAAACAGTCGCGAAATCCTGCGTCGATCCACTCCTCGGGGTCGGCGAAGCGATAGAGATCGAAGTGGTAGACCGTCAGCGGCGATCCATCGGCACGCAGCACTTCATAGGGTTCGCACAGCGTGTAGGTGGGACTACGCACCTTGCCGGCGTGTCCGAGCGCGCGCAGCACGGCGCGCGTCAGCGTGGTCTTGCCCGCGCCAAGGTCTCCGGACAGCTGCAGATGGATCGTGCGCGGCGGCATCGCGCGCGCAGCGGCGGCCAGCGCCGCGCCAAACCGTTCGGTGGCGGCTTCGTCCGGTAGCGGCAGAATGCGTTCTTCGAGCAGGGGCATTGCGTACAATTCAGGAATGATCGACCGAGTAGTTCCCGCCTCCTCCCCCGCGAAAGACCCCGTTCCGGTGCCGTCCACGTCGTCCCCGCAAGCTGCCAGGGACTCTCTGGCGTCGCTGGTGGCACAAATTCGTGCCTGGGGGGGTGAGCTCGGATTCGATGCGATCCGCATCGCCGATGTCGATCTTCGGCACGCCGAAGCGGGCCTGTTGGCGTGGTTGCAGGCGGGCTACCACGGCGACATGGATTATATGGCCAACCACGGCACAAAGCGCGCCCGCCCGGCCGAACTGGTGCCCGGCACCGTGCGCGCCATCGTCGCGCGCATGCCCTATCTGCCCATGCAGCGTGACGACGACTGGCGCCGGCACGAACTCGCCCGCCTCGACGACCCCGCGACCGCCGTGATCTCGCTCTATGCGCGTGGCCGCGACTATCACAAGGTACTCCGCAACCGGCTGCAGCAGCTGGCGGCCCGTATCGAGACCGCGATCGGCGCGTTCGGCTACCGCGTCTTCACCGATTCGGCCCCGGTCATGGAGGTGGCGCTGGCCAGCCAGGGTGGCCTGGGCTGGCGCGGCAAGCACACCCTGCTGCTCGACCGCGATGGCGGCTCGATGTTCTTTCTCGGCGAGATCCTCGTCGATATCCCGTTGCCCGCCGATTCGGCCGAGGCACCGCACTGTGGCAACTGCCGCCGCTGCATCGACATCTGTCCGACCCAGGCCATCGTGGAGCCCTATCTGGTGGATGCGCGGCGTTGCATTTCTTATCTGACGATCGAACACAAGGGCGCGATCCCCGAAGACCTGCGCGCGCCGATGGGCAATCGCGTCTACGGTTGCGACGATTGCCAACTGGCGTGCCCGTGGAACAAGTTCGCCCATCGCGCCACGTTACCGGACTTCGACGTGCGCAATGGCTTCGACGCGCCCGACATGGCAACACTGTTCAGTTGGAGCGAAGCAGAGTTCAACCAGCGGCTCGAAGGCAGCCCGATCCGGCGGATCGGTCATGAACGCTGGCTGCGCAACCTGGCCGTAGGCCTCGGCAACAGCCTGCGCGCCGCGGCAGTGAACGATCCGGCGCTGGCCGACCGCATCCGCGCGTCACTCCACGCACGGCTCGATGCGGCCACGCCACTGGTGCGCGAGCATATCGAATGGGCGCTCGCGCAGGACCGGGCCCCTGAGCGCGGCTAGGCGGCTACGCGTAGGCCGCTAGCTCACCAGCGACAGCCACACCGGCGTGGTCACGATCGCCACGACGGTCATCGCGGAAATCGTCGCAGCCACCATTGGGCCATTGCCGCCCATGCGCACGGCCAGGATGTACGAACTCGATGCTGTGGGCAGCGACGCGTAGACCACCACGATCTGGTACTGCAACGGAGTCAGCGGCAGATACTTCCCCACCAGCCACGCAAAACAGGGCATGGCCAGCAGCTTTACGCCGCTCCACCAAGCCATCGGGCCGGCCGTGCCGGTGGCCCCGCTCATCTGCAGCCCGGCGCCGACGGTCATCAGCCCGAGCGCGGTGGAAGCCGAACCCAGCCGATTCAGCGTCATCGCCACCACCTCGGGCGGATGCAGGCCCAGCAGGTTCGTGACCAGCCCAGTGGCCGTGGCCAGGATCAGCGGATTCCGGACCAGTTCGCGCAGCACACGCGCCTCGCCATGCTTCGCCAGCGCCCACACCGCCACGACGTTGCACAGCGGCACCGTCACCCCGACGACCAGCGCCATCAGCGCCAGGCCCTCGCCATTGCCAAGCCGCGCGGCCAAGGCCAGGCCAATGTAGGAATTGAAACGGAAGGCTGTCTGCAGGCCCGAGGCGAAATCCGCCGGTGCCGGCCGCAACACCCACTTGACCAGATATCCGGTGGCCATGCCGAAGACCATCGTGAGCAGGGCCAGGCCGAGCATGGCGGACGTCGACGAGAAGTCGAACTTGGCGCTGTTCGTCGATTGCAGCAGCAGTGCAGGGAACAGGACGAAGTAGACCAGGCGCTCCACTCCGGCCCAGAAACCGCGGTCGAATGGGGTGTATCGAACCAGCAGCCAGCCAATCAGAATCAGGCTGAAATCCGGGACCAGCAGGAGTGCGGAAGACATTGTCTCGTTTGTTTTGTCGTTTTCATCACATCTGCTCGTTTGCCTTGCATCATGAAATGTGCAGCCTAGGGCAGATACGGATGGGTATTTTTTCAGAATTCCGGCAGCATGGCACGCTGTATTTCGTCTCGCCCGCGGTTTACCCGCCGCCCGTCGCACCATGAAGTCCCTGAAGTCTCCCTCCCGTACGACCGCCCTTCCCCGCCGTTTCGCCGCCACGCTGTGCGCGACGCTGGCGCTTTGGATGCTGACGCCACCTGCATCGGCGATGGTCATCGAGGGGGTTCGCTTCGACGACGCGACGCGGCTCGGCGGCAAGGAACTGGCGCTCAACGGCGCTGGCTTGCGCTCGGTATTCGTGATCAAGGGCTATGTCGCGGGCCTGTACCTGCCCGAACGCGCCCGCAATGCAACGGTGGCGCTGGCCACGCGCGGGCCCAAGCGGCTGCAACTGCGCGTGCTGCGGGAAGTGGAAGCGGAATCGTTCATCAAGGCGCTCAACGAAGGCTTGCGCGAGAACCATTCCGAGCTGCAGATGAAGATGCTGGCCGATCGCCTGGCGCAGCTCCAACAGACCATGACCGAGATGGGCGCCGCGCACCGTGGCGACATCATCAATTTCGACTTCACGCCCGAAGGCGGCACCGTAGTGGCGCTCAACGGCATCCCACGCGGCCAGGCCATTGCCGGCGAAGACTTCTACCAGGCCGTACTGCGCATTTTCCTGGGCGACCATCCGGTAGACCGCAACCTCAAGCGCGGCCTGCTGGGCGGCTGACCCATGCACGCCGCCGTGCCGCGCAAATCCGCGCAAAGGCACGCCGGCGATTCCAACCCCGGGTGTGATCCGCCCGGCTTTCACGTACGGGAGATCCTTTCCTCATGCAAGCTCGCAAAACCGCATTGATCGCTGCCGTCGCGGCGGCTGCCTCCGTGGCGTCGGTGGCTCACGCGCAGAGCAACTATCCGACCAAGCCGATCCGCCTGATCATTCCGTTCGCGCCGGGCGGCACCACCGACATCGTCGGCCGTGGCGTGGCGGATCAGATGAGCCGCATCCTGGGCCAGACGGTCGTGGTGGAAAACCGCGCGGGCGGGGGTGGCTCGATCGGCGCCGACTCGATCGCCAAGGCGGCGCCGGACGGCTACACGATCGGCATCTCCACAGTGTCGACGATGGCGGTGAACCCGGCCTGCAACCCGAAGCTCTCCTACGACCCGATCAAGGACTTCAAGCCCATCGCGAACGTGGCCAACGTGGCCAATGTGATCGCCGTGAACCCGAACTTCCCGGCCAAGGATTACAAGGAGTTCCTGGCGGTGCTGAAGGCCAACCCGGGCAAGTACTCGTACGCGTCGTCGGGCACCTGCGGTTTCGGCCACATGCTCGGCGAGCAGTTCAAGGTCTCGACCAAGACGTTCATGGTGCACATTCCGTACCGTGGCGCGGGCCCCGCCCTGAACGACGTACTGGCTGGCCAGGTGCCGATCATGGTGGACAACCTGCCGTCGTCGATGCCGTACATCAAGGCCGGCAAGCTGCGCCCGATTGTGGTGGCCTGGAACAAGCGCGTCGAGGGACTGCCTGACGTGCCGACCTTCGGCGAAATGGGCCTGAAGGAGCCGAACGACCCGGCCTGGTACGGTCTGGTGGCCCCGGCCGGCACGCCTGACGACGTCATCAACAAGCTCAACGCCGCGGTGGTGAAGGCGCTGCAGGACAAGGCCTTCGTCCAGCGCCTGCAGGCGGCTGGCGCCGAACCGTCGGGCAATACGCCGGCGCAGCACGCCGCCGAAATCAAGAAGGAATTCGACAAGATGAAGAACCTGGTGAAGGTTCAGAACATCAAGCTCGAGCAATAAGCGGGTATCCGCAGGTAGCGAGAAAGGACCTCCACGGAGGTCCTTTTTTGTTGCGCCTGACAGACGCGGCGCCAGCATTCTTCCCCTGTCCGCCCCCCGCCGAGCGGGCGGGTCGTCCCATTGCATTCGATATGCATCTGGAATCAGCATAAAATCGCTCATCGCCACGTTATCCCGCCATCCACCATGCAACATCACTTCGATGCCGTCCTGCCCGCGCCATTTGGCAAGGTCGGCGTACGTGTCGATGGCACGCAGGTTCACGAAATCGTCTATCTGCCCGACAGCTTTGCCGAAGTCCCGCCAACCAGCGCGTTGACAAAGCGCGTGGCGGAGCAGCTCGACGCCTACTACGCCAATGCGGACACCGTGTTTGACCTGCCGCTGGCGCGGCGTGGCACGGACTTCCAGCGCAAAGTCTGGGCAGCCATCAGCGCCGTGCCGCGAGGCGGCCTGACGACCTACGGCACCATTGCGAAATCGCTGCAGAGCATGCCGCGCGCCGTGGGCCAGGCCTGCGGACAGAACTGGTTTCCGATCGTGGTGCCATGTCATCGCGTGGTGGCGGCCAACGGACTCGGCGGCTTCGCGCATCATGGCGAGGAAGGATTCCATCTGGGCGTGAAGCGCTGGCTGCTGCGCCATGAAGGCGCGATGCTGCTATGACGGCCGCACTCGATGGCGACCTGTCGCTGGTCGACCGGTTCTGCGATGCGTTGTGGCTCGAAGATGGCCTGGCACGCAACACGATCGACGCCTACCGGCGCGACCTGGCCATGCTGGCGCGCTGGCTGCACGAGTCCGGCACCACGGCGCTGCTGGGCGTCGACGACACCGCGCTATCCGGATACTTCGCCGCGCGTCACCTGGAGACGCGCGCTTCCTCGGCCAATCGCCGCCTGACCGTGTTCCGCCGCTTCTATCAGTGGGCCCTGCGCGAGCACATGATCGAGACCGACCCCTGCCTGCTGCTGCGCCCCGCCAAGCAACCGCCCCGGTTCCCGAAGACGCTGTCCGAGGCACAGGTGGTGGCGCTGCTGGAAGCCCCCGATATCGAAACGCCGCTGGGCCTGCGGGACCGCACCATGCTCGAGCTGATGTATGCGAGCGGGTTGCGCGTGTCCGAGCTCACGAACATGAAGACCATCGAAGTCGGCCTGAATGAAGGCGTGGCGCGCGTGGTTGGCGGCAAGGGCAACAAGGAGCGGCTGGTGCCATTCGGCGCGCAGGCCGGCGACTGGCTGCATCGCTACCTGTCCGATGCGCGCCCCACGTTGCTGGCGGGCCGCGCGTGCGACGAACTCTTCGTCACGCAGCGCGGCGAGGGCATGACACGCCAGACGTTCTGGCACCTGATCAAGAAACACGCGCGTGACGCGGGCATTCACGCCCCGCTTTCCCCGCATACGCTCCGGCACGCCTTTGCCACGCACCTGCTCAATCACGGCGCCGACCTGCGCGTGGTGCAGTTGCTGCTGGGGCACGCCGATATCTCCACCACGCAGATCTATACGCACGTCGCGCGCGAGCGCCTGCGCGAACTGCACCTGCATCACCATCCGCGCGGCTGACCCGCGCGACCGACCACCCGATATGAGCAAGAGCAAGCACGTCTCCGAAACCCCCGCCACGCAAATGCTGCGCAAGCACGGCGTCACGTTCGGCGAGCACACCTATGACTACGTCGACCACGGCGGCACGGGCGAATCGTCACGTCAGCTCGGCGTGCCCGAGCACGACGTGGTCAAGACACTGGTGATGGAAGACGAAGCGGCCAAGCCGCTGATCGTGCTGATGCATGGCGACTGCTCGGTCTCGACTAAGAATCTCGCACGGCAGATCGGCGCCAAGAGCGTGCAGGCATGCAAGCCCGAAGTGGCGCAGCGCCACAGCGGCTATATGGTTGGCGGCACGTCGCCCTTCGGCACGAAGAAGAAAATGCCGGTCTATGTCGAGGCGTCGATATTGACGCTGGACAAGATCTACATCAATGGCGGCCGCCGTGGATACCTGGTCAGCGTCGCGCCGTCGGTACTGGAAGCGCTGGTTGGCGCCAAGCCGGTGGAATGCGCGCTGCCGGACTGACACCGCGTATAGGGGAAAGTCACGGAGTTGGATGACCCGGCGCCGCGCTACAATCGCGCCAGCCTGAAATTTCTAGCCCTATTCCCACAGAAATGATCAACCTGCTCTTCGCCGTCATCGCTTACCTGATCGGATCGGTGTCATTCGCCGTCGTGGTCAGCAAAGTCATGGGCCTGCCCGATCCGCACAGCTATGGCTCCGGCAACCCCGGCGCCACGAACGTGCTGCGCACCGGCAACAAGAAGGCGGCCATTTTCACGCTGATCGGCGACGCACTGAAAGGCCTGGCAGCGGTGCTGCTGGCCAAACACTTCGGCCCGGCATACGGCGTGGACGAGACCGGCATCGCGCTGGTGGCGCTGGCCGTGTTCCTCGGCCATCTGTTCCCGCTCTACCATCGCTTCGCGGGCGGCAAGGGCGTGGCTACGGCCGCCGGCATCCTGTTCGCGATCGATCCGATCCTCGGCGCCGGCACGCTGGCCACGTGGCTGATCATCGCGTTCTTCTTCCGCTATTCGTCGCTGGCCGCGCTGATCTCGGCGATCTTCGCGCCGTTCTTCTATGTACTGATGAATGGCGTGGACATCATGGCCGGCGCGATTCTGGTGATCAGCGTGCTGCTGATCGCGCGCCACCGCGCCAACATCGCAAAGCTGCTGGCGGGCAAGGAAAGCCGGATCGGGGAGAAGAAGAAGGTTTGAACGTCTGAAGCACAAGCTGTGTGCGCCCCTCTCCCATTCATGGAAGAGGGGGAAAACCATCGGCGGCATTACCGCATCAAGCCGCCTGCGCCATGGCCGCGAACGGGAACATCATTTCCACGCGCAGGCCGCCTTCCTCGCGGTTGGCAATGGACAGGCGTCCGCCTGCCTGCCGCACCAGGCGATCGACGATCGCCAGGCCCAATCCCGAATGCGCATTGCCGCCACGTGCCGGATCGAGCCGCACGAAAGGCATCGTCACGCGTTCGATCGCGTCATCCGGAATCCCCGGCCCCTCATCCTCGACGATCAGCTTCCAGCCTTCCTGCGTGCGGCTCGTGGCCACGCACACCGGCGGCTGGCCGTAGGCGTAGGCGTTGTCGACAAGATTGCCGATGATTCGGTCAAGCTGAGTGGCGATCATGCGGAAGCCATCGCCCGCGTTCAGTTCCAGCACCACCTTCCTGTCCTGTTCCTGCAAGGACGCCGCCAGTTCGCCGATACGCTTGTCCACCGGCACGGGCCGCGCGGTAGGCTCGCTGCTTTGCGCGAAGGTCAGGAACTGCTCGACGATGGCCGACATCGACTCCACATCGCGCGTCACGCCGGCAGCGGCCTTCGGATCCGACAGCATCTCCGCACGCAACCGCAGGCGTGCGAGCGGGGTCTTCAGGTCGTGCGCGATGCCGGCCAGCATTGTGTTGCGTTCCTGATCGATGCGCACAAGGTCTGCGACCATGCGATTGAAACGCACGATCAGTTGCCGCAGCTCATGCGGTCCGCGCTCGCGCAGCGGCGACACCAGTTGCTGGCGCGACAGCTTCTCCGCCGCCTCGGCCATGTCCCGCACAGGGCGCTGGATCTGCCATGCGATCAGCAATGCGAAGATGATCGCTATCCCTACCACCAGCACCACGCCCGGCAGCAATCGATTGTCCGGCGGCGGGTTGTGCACGAACAGGATCGGCATGGCGATCCATCGATTGCGCTTGGGAAGCTTGATCCACAGCCGCGGCGTGGACAGTTCGTCCTCGAGCCGCACCTCGGTACCCGGCGGCAGGCGCCGCGTGAACTGCTCCACCAGCCGGCGCGCCCGGCCGGCCTGCGGAACGGAGGCGTGCTCGTCGGCGGTAGAGGCATCCGCCACTTCCACCAGGCTCGGCAGGGGCAACGGCGGCGTCGCATCGAGCGCCCGCTGGATACTGTCGAGCTGGAAGATCATCTGCTCGACCGAATAGTCGATCTGCTGCTGGCGCCGGTCCATGCGAAGGATGGCCAGCCACGAAAAGTGGCTGATTACCAACACGGCCGCGATTAGCAGCGCGATGCGGCCAAACAGGGTATCGATGCGAAGCTTCATTGCGGAATGCTGTCCTCGGCCTCGTCGGGCACAAAGGTGTAGCCGCGGCCACGTACGGTCTGGATATAGCGCGGGCGCTGGGCGTCCTCGTCGAGCAGGCGGCGCAGGCGCCAGATCTGCACGTCGATGCCCCGGTCGCTGATGCCGTTGGCGGTGCCGTACATCAGTTCGACAATGCGCTCGCGAGAGAGCACTTCAAGCGGATGCGACAGCAGCAGCTTGAGCAGCGCGAATTCGGTGTCGCTGATGGAAACGGACTGGCCGCTGCGTTCGAGCGAGCGCTGACGGAAGTTCACCCGGAACGGCCCGAACACCACGGATTCCCGATCTTCGGGGGCGGCGGCCGGGCGGGCCAGCTTGCGGCGCAGCACGGCATTGATCCGCGCCAGCAACTCGCGTGGCGAAAACGGCTTGCCGAGGTAGTCGTCCGCGCCGATCTCCAGCCCGACGATGCGGTCGATCTCGTCGCTGCGCGCGGTCAGCAGGATCACCGGAATATCGTCGTTCTTGGCGCGCAGGTTGCGCAGGGCGGTCAGGCCGTCGACCTTCGGCATCATCAGGTCGAGCACGATCAGCGCCGGGCGCTCGCGCTCGAGCCGCGCCTGCAGGCCGTCGCCATCATGGAGCACGGAAACCGCGAATCCCTGGGATGTCAGGTACTCGCGCAGCAGGTCGCGCAGTTCGGGATCGTCATCGACGACGAGAATCTGGGTGGGCTGGTTTGTACGCATAGGCACATGATAGTCAGGCCGGACATGCGGCTTTGCAAATGTCCCGGACCGTTTTGTTTCCGGAGGTTACACCCACGTCGCTGGTAATCCGCTGTAATAAAAGCAGGGCGCGGCGAAACAGGTGGGATGGGAGCCGCACATTATGCTTCAGGCCATCCCCCTGACGGCGAGGCACCCTGCCCGTGCGATGCGGCATACTGCTGCAACTTCGCCGTCACAATGCTTGTGCGAATACCGTTGGCACGCCCCACTTTTTCGTCGTGCCGCTCCCAGGATTCCGGTCATGTCCAACCCAGAACAAGGTCAACCCACTCCTCCCAATCCGCCCACACCGGGCGGTAATACCCGGTCCCGACGCCGCACATGGATTGCCGGCGCAGTCATCGTCGTGCTGGCCGGTGCCGGCTGGTACTGGCATGGCCATCGCAAGGCCGCGCAGGAAGCCGGCGCCACGAGTGCCGGCGCGGCCAGTGGCGCCGCCGGGATGGGCGCGGGCAGGCGGGGCCCCGGAGGCGCTAGCGGCGCCGGTGGCCCTGGCGGCCCGGGCGCGCAGCAGCGCTCGCCAGTGGTCGTCAACCGCGTGACGCGCCGCAACATGGACGTGGTCCTGAACGGCCTGGGCAACGTGACGCCGGTGGCCAACGTCACGGTGCGCGCGCAGGTCTCCGGCCCGCTGCTCAAGGTGCTGTTCAAGGAAGGCCAGATGGTCAAGGCCGGCGACGTGCTGGCCGAGATCGACCCGCGCCCGTTCCAGGCCACGCTCGACCAGGCTGTCGGCCAGCTCGCGCGCGACCAGGCATTGCTCCAGAACGCCCGCCTGGACCAGAAGCGCTACAAGACGCTGCTGGCGCAGGACTCGATCTCGAGCCAGCAGGTGGATACGCAGGACGCGCTGGTGCGCCAGTACGAGGGGACGGTCAAGACCGACCAGGGTAACGTCGACAACGCGCGCATCCAGCTTGGGTACACGCGCATCGTCGCGCCGACGTCGGGCCGCATTGGCCTGCGTCAGGTCGATCCGGGCAATATCGTCAACCCGAGCGACACCAACGGCATCGCCCTGATCACCCAGATCCAGCCGATCGCGGTGCTGTACACGATCCCCGAGGACAACCTGCCCTCGGTGCTGAAGAAGCTCAACGCCGGCGAGAAGCTGCCGGTGCAAGCCTGGGACCGCCAGATGCGCAACCAGCTCGGTGAGGGTACGCTGCTGACCACGGACAACCAGATCGACACCACCACGGGCACCGTCAAGCTCAAGGCGATCTTTGCGAACACGGACGGCATGTTGTTCCCGAACCAGTTCGTCAACGTGCGCACACGCATCGACACGCTGGAAGACGCAACCGTGATCCCGATCGCGGCGATCCAGCGCGGCCAGCAGGGCACGTTCGTGTATGTCGTGGATGACCAGAGCACGGTCAAGGTGCAGGTCGTCACGCTTGGGCCGGGCGACGGCAGCCACAGCGCCGTGCTCAAGGGCCTGGAGCCCGGGCAGCGCGTGGTTGTGGATGGCGCGGACCGCCTGAAGGAAGGCATGACCGTCGAGGCGGTAGACCCGGCGGCACGTGCCGCGGCGCTCACTCCGGCGAGTTCGCCACGCGCCCGCGGCCGTCGCGGCGGCGGCGCGAGCGGCGCCCACGGTGCCAGCGGCGCGCGGGCAGCCAGCGGCGCCCATGGCTCGGGCGCGAGCCCGCAGCAGGCACAGCCGTAAGGCGAGGAGTCGAGGAGCGGCATGAATCCCTCACGCATCTTTATCGAGCGGCCAGTCGCCACAGCGCTGCTGATGGTGGCCATCCTGCTGTCGGGGCTGGTCGCATTCCGGCTGCTGCCGCTCTCGGCCCTGCCCGAGGTGGACTACCCAACCATCCAGGTCACCACGCTCTACCCCGGCGCCAGCCCCGATGTGATGACCTCGTCGGTCACCGCACCGCTGGAACGCCAGTTTGGCCAGATGCCTGGCCTCAAGCAGATGTCGTCGTCCTCCTCCGGCGGCGCATCGGTGATCACGCTGCAGTTCGAGCTGACACTGTCGCTCGACGTGGCCGAACAGGAAGTGCAGGCCGCCATCAACGCGGGCAGCAACCTGCTCCCGGCTGACCTGCCAATGCCGCCGATCTACAGCAAGGTCAACCCGGCCGACGCGCCGATCATGACGCTGGCGATGACGTCCGACACACTGCCGCTGCCCAAGCTGCAGGACATGGTCGACACGCGCGTGGCCGCCAAGATCTCGCAGATCCAGGGCGTGGGTCTGGTCACGATCAGCGGGGGCCAGCGCCCCGCCGTGCGCATCCAGGCCAACCCGACGGCGCTGGCCAACCTCGGCATGTCGATCGACGACCTGCGCACCGCCATCGGCAATGCGAACGTGAACGGCGCCAAGGGCAGTTTCGACGGCCCCGCGCGCGCGTCGACGATCGACGCCAACGACCAGCTCAGGTCGGCCGACGAGTACAAGCAGATCATCATCGGCTACCAGAACGGCGCGCCGATCCGCATCACCGACGTGGCCGACATCGTCGATGCGGCCGAGAACAGCCGCCTGGCCGCATGGGCCAACGCCAAGCCGGCCATCGTGCTGAACATCCAGCGTCAGCCCGGCGCCAATGTGATCGAGGTGGTCGACCGCATCAAGACGCTGATGCCGCAGTTGCGGGCGTCGCTGCCGGCCTCCGTGCAGGTGCAGCAGCTGACCGACCGAACCACCACGATCCGCGCCTCGGTCAAGGACGTCGAGTTCGAACTGCTGCTGGCCGTCGCGCTGGTGGTGATGGTGATCTTCATCTTCCTGCGCAACCTGTCCGCCACGATCATCCCGGGCGTGGCGGTGCCGCTGTCGCTGGTGGGCACGTTCGGCGTGATGTACATGGCCGGCTTCTCGATCAACAACCTCACGCTGATGGCGCTGACCATCGCCACCGGCTTCGTGGTGGACGACGCCATCGTGATGATCGAGAACATCATGCGCTACATCGAGGAAGGCGATCCGCCGATGGAAGCGGCGCTGAAGGGCTCGAAACAGATCGGCTTCACCATCATCTCGCTGACGTTCTCGCTGGTGGCCGTGCTGATTCCGCTGCTGTTCATGGGCGACGTGGTCGGCCGCCTGTTCCGCGAGTTCGCTGTCACGCTCGCCGTGTCGATCCTGATCTCCGCAGTGGTCTCCCTGACGCTGACGCCGATGATGTGCGCGCGCCTGCTGCGTCACGTGCCGGAGAGCGAAATGTCCCGCTTCCACGTGGTCACGGGCCGCTTCTTCGACAGCGTGATCGAACAATATGGCCGCGCGCTGAACTGGGTGCTCGGACGCCAGACGGCCACGCTGCTCGTCGCCGTGGGCACGCTGGTGCTGACCGGCCTTCTCTACGTGGTGGTGCCCAAGGGCTTCTTCCCGGTGCAGGACACGGGCATGATCCAGGCGATCACCGAAGCCTCGCAGACCAGTTCGTTCCAGTCGATGGGCCGCAAGCAGGAGGCGGTGCAGAAGGTGATTCTTGAAGATCCCGCCGTCGAAAGCGTGTCGTCGTTCATTGGCGTCGACGGCACCAACACGACGATCAACGCGGGCCGCATGATCATCAACCTGAAGCCGAAGGACGAACGCGACTCGATGGAAGTCGTGACCGACCGGCTGCAGGCCTCGGTGCAGAAACTTGGCGGCGTGGCACTGTACATGCAGCCGGTGCAGGACCTGACAATCGAGGACCGCGTGGCTCGCACGCAATACCAGTTCACCGTCGAGGACCCGGATCCGGCCGTGCTGGCCGAATGGGTACCGAAGCTGATCGAGCGGCTGAAGCAGGAGCCGGAACTGCGCGACGTGGCCAGCGACCAGCAGAACAACGGCCTGCGCGCCTACGTGGAGATCGACCGCGACGCCGCCGCGCGTTTCGGCATCACCACCGCGGTCATCGACAGCGCGCTCTACAGCGCGTTCGGCCAGCGGCTGGTCTCGACGATCTTCACCCAGTCGAGCCAGTATCGCGTGGTGCTGGAAACGATGCCGCAGTTCCGGGTGAGCCCGGAGTCGCTGTCCGCGCTGCGCCTGCCGTCGTCGTCTGGCGGCCAGGTGCCGCTCGGATCGATCGCGCACATCTCGGAGCGCACCGGCCCGCTCGTGATCAATCACCAGGGCCAGTTCCCGTCCGCGACGATCTCGTTCAACCTCGCGCCGGGCGAATCGCTTGGCGCGGCGGTGGACAAGATCACCAAGGTCGAGAGCGAGATTGGCCTGCCGATCTCGATGGCCACCGAGTTCCAGGGCGCCGCGCTGGCCTTCCGCGCGTCGCTCTCCAACACGCTGTGGCTGATCCTGGCCGCTGTGGTCACGATGTACATCGTGCTCGGTGTGCTGTATGAAAGCACGATCCATCCGGTAACCATCCTCTCGACGCTGCCGTCGGCCGCCGTCGGCGCCCTGCTGGCGCTGCTGGTGTCGGGGCAGGATATCGGCATCATCGCGATCATCGGCATCATCCTGCTGATCGGTATCGTGAAGAAGAACGCGATCATGATGATCGACTTCGCGCTCGAGGCCGAACGCGAAGGCGGCATGAAGCCGCGCGATGCGATCTTCCAGGCCTGCCTGCTGCGCTTCCGCCCGATCCTGATGACCACGATGGCCGCACTGCTGGCTGCGTTGCCGATGATGCTCGGCACGGGCATCGGCTCGGAACTGCGCCGTCCGCTGGGTATCACGATGGTGGGTGGCCTGCTCGTCAGTCAGGTGCTGACGCTGTTCACCACGCCGGTGATCTACCTGGCGTTCGACCGCGTCGCGATCCGCCTGAAGGCCTGGCGCCGCAACCGCTTTGGCGACCCCGATGAAGGCGGCACCGGAGAGGATGGCGGCCAGCCGTCGCACCGTCCGCAGGAGCCGAACGTCTGATGAATCTGTCGGCCACCTTCATCCATCGCCCGGTTGCCACTGCGCTGCTGACCATCGGCATTCTGCTGGCGGGCATCGCGGCGTTCCGGCTGCTGCCAGTCTCGCCGCTGCCACAGGTGGACTTCCCCACCATCTCGGTGTCTGCGTCGCTGCCCGGCGCCAGCCCCGAGACGATGGCCGCCACGGTGGCCACGCCGCTCGAACGCGCGCTGGGGACGATTGCCGGTGTCACGGAAATCACGTCGACCAGCTCGCTCGGCTCCACACGCGTGACGCTGCAGTTCGACCTGTCGCGCAACATCGACGGCGCGGCCCGCGACGTGCAGGCGGCGATCAATGCATCGCGCGCCACGCTGCCCACGAGCCTGCCGAACAACCCGACCTATCGCAAGGTCAACCCGGCCGACGCGCCGATCATGATCATCGGCCTGACATCGCAGACGATGTCACGCGGCCAGCTCTACGATGCGGCATCGACGATCCTCGCGCAGAAGCTCTCGCAGGTGGAAGGTGTCGGGCAGGTGACCATCGGCGGCTCCTCGCTGCCGGCCGTGCGGGTGGAGCTGAATCCCACGTCACTGAACAAGTACGGCATCTCGCTGGAAGACGTCCGCAACACCATCAGCGCCACCAACGCCAACCGGCCGCTCGGCGTGCTGGAGAACAGCAACAACGCGTGGCAGGTCTATGCCAACGATCAGGCGATGGCGGCCAAGGACTATATGCCGCTGATCATCCGCTACGCGACACCGGGCACGTACTCGTCCGCGTCGGCCGGCGCACTGATCGCCAGCACCGCCAACGCCGCCGCCGGCGGCAACGTCAGCACGAAGACCGTCAACGGCGTCACCACGACCACCATCACCACCAGCAGCGGCACCACGACGATCACCACGGGCGCCACCGGCGGCAGCAACGGCGCGAAGGGGCCAAACGGCTTCGCGGTGCCAATCCGCCTGCAGGACGTGGCCAATGTGGTCGACTCGGTACAGGACATCCGCAATGCCGGCTCTGCCAACGGCAAGCCATCGGTGCTACTGGTGCTGAACCGTTCGCCCGGCGCCAACATCATCGAGACCGTGGACCGCGTCAACGACATCCTGCCGCAGTTGGGCAAGATGATCCCGGCCGCGATCTCGATGGACGTGATGATGGACCGCACACCCACCATCCGCGCCTCGCTGCGCGAGGTGGAACAGACGCTGATCATCTCGGTGGCTCTGGTGGTCATGGTCGTGTTCCTGTTCCTGCGCAACGTGCGGGCCACGCTGATTCCGAGTGTGGCGGTGCCGGTATCGCTGGTCGGCACGTTCTCGGTGATGTACCTGGCCGGGTTCTCGCTGAACAATCTTTCGCTGATGGCGCTGACCATCGCCACGGGCTTTGTGGTCGACGATGCGATCGTGGTGCTGGAAAACATCTCGCGCCATATCGAGGAAGGCATGAAGCCGCTGGCCGCCGCCTTGCGCGGCGCGCGCGAGGTCGGCTTCACGGTGCTGTCGATGAGTCTCTCGCTGATCGCCGTGTTCATCCCGCTGCTGCTGATGGGTGGCATCGTCGGCCGGCTGTTCCAGGAGTTCGCGATCACGCTGTCGGTCGCCATCCTGGTGTCGCTGGTCGTGTCGCTGACCACCACGCCGATGATGTGCGCACGGCTGCTGCGCCCGGTGCGTGAAGAATCCCAGGGCCGTTTTCATCACGCAACCGAGCACGTCTTCACATGGATGCAGCAGGCCTACGCACGCACGCTGGGCGCGGCGTTGCGCCATAGCACGTTGGTCTGGATCGTTCTGCTGGCCACGGTGGCACTGAACGTCTGGCTCTACGTGATCGTGCCAAAGGGCTTCTTCCCGCAGCAGGACACGGGCCGCCTGATCGGCTTCATCCGCGCGGACCAGGCCACATCGTTCCAGGCGATGCGCACCAAGCTCGACAACTTTATCCAGATCGTCCAGACCGACCCGGCCGTGGTCAACGTGGTCGGCTTCACGGGCGGCTCGCAGCGCAATACGGGACAGATGTTCGTCACGCTGAAGCCGCTGTCCGAGCGCAAGGAATCCGCCGATGCAATCATCGCGCGGCTGCGTGGCAAGCTGGCGAAGGAGCCAGGCGCCAGCCTGTTCCTGCAGTCGGTGCAGGATATCCGCGTCGGTGGGCGACAGAGCAGTTCGCAATACCAGTTCACGCTGCAGTCCGATGACCTGGACGTGCTGCGCGAGTGGGAGCCAAAGGTTCGCGCGGCAATTTCGAACATCAAGGGCATCGAGGACGTCGACACCGATACCAATGACAAGGGCCTGCAGACGTCAGTGATCATCGACCGCGACACCGCGTCGAAGCTCGGCGTCAGCGCGCAGCAGATCGACGCGATCCTCAACGATGCCTTCGGGCAGCGCCTGGTCTCGACGATCTACCACCCGCTCAATCAGTACCGCGTGGTGATGGAACTCAGCTCCGAGTATCTGCAGGGGCCGCACGCGCTGCAGGATGTCTATGTCGTCACCGGCGGTGGCAAACGCGTGCCGCTCGCGGCCTTTACGCGTGTGATGCCGACCAGCACGCCGCTCGGCGTGAACCACCAGGGCCAGTTCGCGGCGTCGACGATCTCGTTCAACCTGGCCGAAGGCTATTCGCTGTCGCAGGCTACCGACGCGATCAAGGATGCGCTCGCGCGGATCGGCGCGCCGGAGACGTTACAGGCCAATTTCGCGGGTGGCGCCAAGGCGTTCCAGGATTCGCTCAAGAGCCAGCCGATCCTGATTCTGGCGGCGATCATCACGATCTACATCGTGCTGGGCATCCTGTACGAGAGCTACGTGCATCCGCTGACAATCCTGTCGACGCTGCCGTCGGCGGGCGTGGGCGCGCTGCTGGCCCTGCTGCTGTTCAAGACCGAGTTCAGCATCATCGCGCTGATCGGCGTGATCCTGCTGATCGGCATCGTGAAGAAGAACGCGATCATGATGATCGACTTCGCGATCGACGCCGAGCGGCGTGACGGCCTGAGCCCGCGCGACGCGATCTACCGCGCCTGCCTGCTCCGTTTCCGCCCGATCATGATGACCACGATGGCAGCGATGCTGGGCGCGATTCCGCTGGCACTGGGCCGCGGCGATGGCGCCGAACTGCGCGCGCCGCTCGGTATCTCGATCGTCGGCGGCCTGCTCGTCAGCCAGTTGCTGACGCTGTACACCACGCCTGTGGTTTACCTCACGCTGGATCGCTGGCGCCTCAAGGTCAAGGCCTGGCGCGAGCGTCGTCGCACCCAGGCAAGCGGCACCACGCCGCGCCTCGAACACTGATGAAGGCAATTGCCATGTCTCGAAGCCAATTCTCGTTCACCGTCGTCGCGCTGGCTTGTGCCCTGCTGACCGGTTGTGCGGTCGGCCCTGATTACCAGCGGCCCGATGCGCCCGTGCCCAAGGCTTTCAAGGAAGCCAGCGAGGACATGCCCGCATGGACCGGCGACTGGAAAACCGCCGAGCCGCAGGACATCATGGCGCGCCCCGACTGGTGGCGCGTATTCGACGATCCCGTGCTCGACGCGCTGATGTCTCAGGTCAAAATATCGAACCAGAACATCAAGGCGGCGGAAGCACAGTATCGCCAGGCCACGGCATCGCTATCCGCGGCACGCGCGGGCTACTTCCCGACGGTCGGCGCCAACGCCGGCGTTTCGCGCGGCGCGACGAGCAGCAATGGCCAGATCATCAACGGCCAGAACCTGACGCTGTCCGCCAACTGGGAAATCGACGTGTGGGGCCGCGTGCGCAGGCAGGTGGAAAGCGCCCAGGCCGGCGCGCAGGCCAGCGAGGCCGACCTGGCTTCGATCCTGCTCTCCACGCAGGCAACGCTGGCGCAGAGCTACTTCCTGCTGCGCGTGGCGGACGCCCAGCACGCGCTGCTGGACCGCACCGTGGCCGACTACGCGAAGTCGCTGCAGCTCGTGCAGAACCAGTACAAGGCGGGCACCGCACAACGCTCGGACGTGCTGCAGTCGGAAACCCAGCTCAAGTCCGCGCAAGCACAGCAACTCGATATCCAGATCACGCGGCAGCAGCTCGAACATGCCATCGCGGTACTGGTCGGCAAACCCCCGGCGGACCTGACCGTGGCGACCGTCGACAACCGCGACACGATTCCGCGCGTACCGGTGGCCGTGCCGTCGCAGTTGCTGGAACGCCGCCCCGATATCTCGGCTGCGGAACGGCGCATGGCATCTGCGAACGCCAATATTGGCGTGGCCGAAGCGGCCTACTACCCGACGCTCTCGCTATCCGCCACAGGCGGGCTGACGGCCAGCACCCTGGCGCGCTGGCTCTCTCTGCCTGACCGCGTCTGGTCAATCGGTGCCGGTCTGGCCGGCACCGTGTTCGACGGCGGCCTGCGCCGTGCCAATACAGCAATTGCCGTGGCCCAATACGACCAGACCGTGGCGAACTATCGGCAGACCGTGCTGGGCGCGTTCCAGGAGGTCGAGGACAACCTCGCCTCGGCCCGCGTGCTCGAACAGGAGTCGATCGTCCAGAACGACGCGCTGCGCTCGGCACGCGAAGCGCTTTCGCTGGTCAACCACCGCTACAAGGCCGGCACCGCAGCGTTGCTGGATGTGCTGACGGCACAGACCGCGGCCTATACGGCGGAGAACACCACATTGACGATCATGGGGCGGCAGTACACCGCGGCCGTCACGCTGATCAAGGCGCTTGGCGGCGGATGGCATGGACCGGATATGGAGGTGGGGAAGGCCGATAGCGCCCCGCCGGCTACCGCGCCCGCATCGACAGCGCAATAACAGACTCGGTGGCGGACTCAATAGCGGACTCGGTAGCGGCGCTGCAGCGCGCTACCGCCCCTCCGGCATCGGCAACGGCTGCTGACTGACCCGCTCCCGCAACCATGTGGCCGCCTTGCCCAGCGGCCGCTGCTTGTGCCACACGATTTCCATCGCCACGGGCCAGTCCTGGTCCTGGAAGGTCATCTGCGGCGATACCAGCCCGGCAGCGGCGGGCGAGTTGGCCGCCACGTGCCAGGGCACAAACGCCCAGCCGAGCTTGCGCTTGACCAGTTCGACGATCACCCACTGGCTTTCCACCCACCAGACTTCGGCCGCCACACGCAGCCGTTTCTTTTCCTCGCTGTCGCTGCGCGTGGCCACCATCAACTGCCGGTAGCGTTTCAACTCTTCGAAGTCCACGCGCGGCTGGGCGGCAAGGGGATGGTCGGGCGCGCAGATGATCGGCATCGGCACCCAGCCCAGCGCATGGAAGCCGAGTTCGGGCGGCAGGATCTCCTGGCGCCACATGATGCCGAGGTCCGCGCACTGGCTCAGCACCAGCCGGCTCACGTCCTCCATCAGCGGAAACAGCAGTTCGAGTTCGACCGACGGGAAGCGTTGCGAGAACTCGTCGAGCAGCACGCCAAGGGTCTCTTCCGGATATAGCTCGTCGACGGCCAGCGTGAGGCGGGACTCGACACCTTCGCCCAGGCTCTTGGCGACGCCCCGAAAGTGCTCGCAACGCTCCAGAATCACACGCGCCTCGACCAGCAGCCGCTCGCCGGCCGGCGTCAGAACCGGATAGCGGGCGGTGCGGTCGAACAGCGCGTTGCCGAGGTCGATCTCCAGATTGGCGACGGCGGCGCTGACGACGGACTGTGCCTTGCCAAGTTGGCGGGCCGCCGCGGAGAAGGATCCGGTCTCGGCTGCGGCGGCAAAGGCTTGCAACTGTTCGAGGGACAGGCTCATGGTGTGCGTTCTCGTTGGCTTTCTCCCCTCTCGCACAAGCAGGAGGGGGCGACGGGGGCAGACGGTGGCGAAAGCCGGTCGCAGGGGGAATCCCCTTCTATCGGAATAACCGATACTACCCAACTTGCGATTAGCTGTCCCGCCGATAGAATGCGCTCCATCGTTTCACAAAGGAGAGCTTCATGCGCACCACCGCAGACCGGATCCGTCACACCGTCGGTTTCGAGCTGATCGGGTTGCTGATCTTCGCCCCGCTTGCCAGCCTGGTATTTGGCTACGCGCTGCACCAGATGGGTCTGGTGGGCGCGGTCGCGTCACTGATCGCTGCCGTCTGGAATTACGTCTACAACATCCTCTTCGACCGCGGGATGCTGCGCTTCACCGGCCAACTCCGGAAGACGCCGGCGATTCGCGTGCTGCACGCAATCCTGTTCGAGGGTGGCCTGCTGCTCGTGTTCCTGCCATCGGTGGCGTGGTACCTCGACATGACCCTGCTCGACGCGTTCATCATGGACATCGCCGTGGCCGGCTTCTACATGGTCTACGCGCTGGTCTACAACTGGGTCTATGACGCGGTCTTCCCGATCCCTGGCCTCAAGGCGAAGGAGGATAGCCAGCCTGCCGATTGCCCGTCGGCCAACTAGGAACCGCGGAAATCCGACCGTGCGACGCGCGGTCGACCTCAGCAACAAAATGCGGCCAGAAACGGCCGCATTCACGTCATCCATCGGGCGTGGGCCATGCGTTAACATGAGCGCCATGCCAATCCGCCCCTCCCTGCTCCGCCGCAGCCTGTCTCCCGTTATCGCAACGGTCGCGCTGCTCGCCTTCGGCCTGACTGGAGCCCAGGCCAAACCCGTCAAATCCGTCAAAGCCACCAAACCGTCGGTCCAGCGCGTCAGTGCCGAAGCCGCGGACCCGGCCGCCGCGCGCACCGGCCTGCCCGCCACTGTCACCACGGCGCTGCGCCGCGCGCATGTGCCACTGTCGGCAGCAAGCTTCTACGTGATCAAGGTCGGCGCGCCGCGCCCGCGTGTGAGCTGGAACGCCGAGGCGCCGATGAACCCGGCGTCGACGATGAAGCTGGTCACCACGTTCGCCGGACTGCAGTTGCTCGGGCCCGACTATCGCTGGCTCACTTCGCTCTACGCCGATGGCCAGCCAGGCCCGGACGGGGTGATCAACGGCAACGTCTATCTGCGCGGCCGGGGAGACCCGAAGCTGGTGCCCGAGGAGATGGCCAAGCTGGTCAACACGGCGCGATCGACTGGCGCGACGGCCATCAACGGCGATCTCGTGCTCGACCGCAGCTTCTTCGCGGATACCCAGGACAACAGCTACACGATCGATGGCGAGACGCAACGCGCCTACAACGTCAATCCTGATGCGCTGCTTTATGCCTTCAAGACGCTCACCTTCACGATCACGCCCGACGCCGCCGGCCGCGCCGTCGACGTGGCCGTCACGCCGGCGCTGGCGCAATTGCGTGTGGATAACCGCCTGACGCTCGTCAACGGCCGTTGCGGTGACTGGCGCGCACGTGCCAACCCAAGCATCACGCCGCAGTCAGACGGCACCATCGTCGCCGCGTTCGACGGCAACTACTCCGCCGATTGTGGCGAACACGTGGTCAACCTGGCCACACTCTCGCACAGCGATTTCATCTGGGGCGGCTTCGTGGCCGAATGGCAGGCGGCGGGTGGCCGCTTCGTGCGTCCGCCCGGACTGCGCGGCGGCACCGTGCCGCGCAGCGCGTTCCTGCTGGCGCGGCACTACGGCCAGCCGCTCGGCGAGATCGTGCGCGACATCAACAAGTTCTCGAACAACGTGATGGCACGTCAGCTCTTCCTGACGATTGGCGCGGAGATCGACCGGAGCGGCCCGGCCAGCACCGAGAAGTCGACACGCGTGATCAAGCGCTGGCTATCGCGCCAGGGGCTGGACATGCCGGATCTGGTACTGGAGAACGGCTCGGGACTGTCACGCGAGGAACGGATCAGCGCTTACGACATGGCGCGCCTGCTGCAACAGGCACTGGCCAGCGATGTTGGGCCGGTGCTGATCGATTCCCTGCCGATCCTCGGCGTGGATGGCACGCTGCGCAATCGCCTGACCCGCGCCAATGCGGCCGGCAATGCCTACCTGAAGACGGGCACGCTACAGGATGTGCGCGCGCTGGCGGGCTACGTCGACGCGCTCGACGGGCAGCGTTATGTGGTGGTGGCGTATATCAATCACCCGAACGCATCGGGGGCGCAGGAGGCGCACGATGCGTTGATGCAGTGGGTGTATAAGGGCGCGCCTTGAGGTGAGGGTTTTGTGACGGGCGTGGTGGGGGATGGAGCGCCTGGCCCTCTCCCCGCCTTCCTCCGCTTTCTCCCCTAACCTCAGGAATCCTCGAACGCAGCCGCGGCGCGACCCAACCGGTCCCGCACCCCGTCCCACTCGGGACTCTCCGGCAAGGGTTCGAACACCAGCCGCAGGAATCCTTCCTTGTCGAGCCGGCGCAACAGCCGGTACAGCTCCTGCGCATAAGCGTCCGGCGTGGCCGGTGCTTCAACGAACGTGCAGCGCGGATCGCTGGTTGCCGGCGCGCGACCCACCCAGGCCAGCCTGCCATCGGCGGACAGCCCATGCAGGTACTGCGGCAAGGCGTCCGCCTGGGCTAGCGTCAGCGTGGTGCGGGGCGCGTAATGGGCCTTGAGCGTGCCCGATGCGCGCGGCGCGGCGGCGTCCGGCGGTAGCGGCATGGTGCCGAGCACGTCGGCCATCATCGCCGCCGTGATCGCGCCCGGGCGCAGCAGCACCGGGCCAGCCGTATCCAGGCGGGACAGATCGACGATCGACGATTCGATGCCAACGTCCACGCCATCGCCTTCGAGCACATAGACCGATCCACCGAACTCGTCGCGCACATGCTCGGCCGTGGTCGGGCTGACCTGGCCGAACTTGTTGGCCGATGGCGCAGCAATGCCACCACGGCCACGGCGGAAGCGCGACAGCAGCGCCTGCGCCACCGGATGCGACGGGCAGCGCAAACCGATGCTGTCCTGCCCACCGGCAACCGCTGCCGGGATGTGGGCGGCGCGTTTCAGGATGATCGTCAGCGGACCGGGCCAGAACGCATCGATCAGCTTCTGCGCGGCGTCGGGTACGTCGTCGCTCCAGTAGCCGACATCGGCGCCATCGACCACGTGAACGATCACCGGATGGTTCGACGGACGGCCCTTGGCGGCGAAGATACGCGCCACGGCTTCAGGATTCTCGGCATCGGCACCGAGACCGTAGACGGTCTCGGTCGGGAAGGCCACGAGCTCGCCGGCTTCGAGCAGGCGAACAGCTTCTTCCAGCTCCGCGGCGGTGGGCATGCGTGAAGACATCGCGAACTACCGGTTTCAGCTGGGGATGTGCAGCGCCTTGGCGGCGGCATCGAACGTGCGGTCAGCCGCTTCGGCGTGGTCGCCAACGCAGTTCACGTGTCCCATCTTGCGCGACGGGCGCGCATCGTTCTTGCCGTAGAGGTGCAGCTTGGCGCCGGGCTGTGCCAGCACCTCATCCCACGCGGGCGTACGCTCCAGGCCGAACTCGAACCAGCAGTCGCCAAGCAGGTTCAGCATCTTGCCGGCCGAATGCTGGCGGGTGCTGCCCAGCGGCAGGCGAGCCATCGCGCGGACCTGCTGCTCGAACTGGCTGGTCTCGCAAGCATCCATCGTGATGTGCCCCGAGTTATGCGGGCGCGGCGCCATTTCATTGGCCACCAGCGTGCCATCGGTCAGCACGAAGAATTCAATGCAAAGCACGCCGACGTAGCCCATTTCCGAAGCAATCGTCGCCGCGGCGTTGCGGGCGCGTTGGGAAATATCGTCCGACACGCTTGTCGAAGGCATCGTCGTCGAAAACAGGATGCCATCGCGGTGCACGTTCTCGGCCAGCGGCCACGTGGCGGTGGAGCCATCGGCGGCACGCGCGGCCAGCACCGACACCTCGTACGCCAGCGGCAGCATCCGCTCGAGCACGCACGGCACATGCTGCATGGCCTTCCATGCGACGCGCACGTCCTCGCGCGACTTCACGCGCGCCTGGCCCTTGCCGTCGTAGCCCATCCGCGCGGTCTTCAGGATGCCCGGCAGCACTTCATCAGGCAGCCGGTCCACGTCGGCATCGTGCTGGATCACCCAGTGCGGGGCCGGCGGCACGCCGGTACGGTCTGCACAGGAGGCGAAGAACTTCTTTTCGCCGATGCGGTTCTGCGCGATCGACACGCAGTAGCCGCGCGGCGCGACGAACACGCCGGCTTCCTCCAGACGCTCAAGCGAGATCGACGGCACGTTCTCGAACTCGGTGCTCACCGCCTCGCACAGGCTGGACAGTTCAGCCAGCGCCGCATCGTCGGTGTATGCCGCGCAGATGTGCCGGTCAGCCACGGAGCCGGCCGGGCTGTCCTGGTCCGGATCGAGCACGCAAACGCGGTACCCCATCGACTGCGCCGCGTGCGTGAACATGCGGCCGAGCTGGCCGCCGCCGAGCATGCCGAGCCAGGCACCTGGCAGGATCGGCGAGTTCGGACTGTCCACGCCGAACTCGGCGCGCGACTCGGGGGTATGCGCTTCGGACAGGTGGGGATGGATATCGGTCGGCATGGCTCAGGCTACGGTGAGACTTCAGAAAGTTATACGGGCAGCGTCATCGCGCGCGCGGCTTCGGTCTGCTTGGCGCGGAACACTTCCAGCGCGCTGGCCAGCGCGTCGTCGGTGGTGGCCAGCGTGGCGATCGCGTGCAGCGCCGCGTTGGCGGCGCCGGCCTCGCCGATGGCGAAGGTGGCCACGGGCACACCCTTCGGCATCTGCACGATCGACAACAGCGAGTCCTCGCCGCGCAGGTACTTTGACGGCACCGGCACGCCGAACACCGGCACGATGGTCTTGGCGGCGATCATGCCCGGCAGGTGCGCGGCACCGCCGGCGCCGGCGATGATCGCGCGGATGCCGCGGCCACGCGCCGCTTCGGCATAGCGGAACATGTCATCGGCCATCCGGTGCGCCGATACCACCTGCGCTTCGAACGGCACGTTGAAATCCTTGAGCATGGCCACGGCGTGCTGCATCACGTCCCAATCGGAACTGCTGCCCATTACCACGCCAACCACAGGCTTCGATTCGTTGCTCATCTTCAATTACCCTTCCTGCCTTTACTGCAGCGCTTCGCCGGTCAGGCGGGTCAGCGCTTCCTTGTACTTGTCGGCGGTCTTCTGCACCACGTCTTCCGGCAGCTTCGGCGCCGGCGCGGTCTTCGGCCAAGGCTTGCCGTCGATGCGCACGGCTTCGAGCCAGTCACGCACGAACTGCTTGTCGAACGACGGCGGGTTGGTGCCCACCTGATACGAATCGGCCGGCCAGAAGCGCGACGAATCGGCCGTCAGCACTTCGTCCATCAGCGTCAGCGTGCCGTTCTCGTCCAGACCGAACTCGAACTTTGTGTCGGCAATGATGATGCCGCGCGTGGCGGCGTAGTCGGCGGCTTCCTTGTACAGGCGGATCGAGATGTCACGCATCTTCGCGGCCAGTTCCTTGCCGATGCGGGCCTCGACTTCATCGAACGAGATGTTCTCGTCGTGCTCGCCCATCTCGGCCTTGGCCGCCGGCGTGAAGATCGGCTCGGGCAGCTTCTGCGCGTTCTGCAGGCCGGCCGGCAGGGCGATGCCGCACACCTTGCCCGTGGCCTGGTAGTCCTTCCAGCCGCTGCCGGCCAGATAGCCGCGCACCACCGCTTCCACCAGGATCGGCTTCAGGCGCTTGACCACCACGGCGCGGCCCTTTACCTGCTCCACCTCGTTCGGTGCCACCACGGACTCAGCGGTCACGTCGGTCTCATGGTTCGGCACGATGTGCGCGAGCTTCTTGAACCAGAAGTTGGCCATCTGGTTCAGCACGCGGCCCTTGGCCGGAATCGGCTCGCCCAGGATCACGTCGAAGGCCGACAGACGGTCGGTGGTCACGATCAGCAGCTTGTCGTCGCCGACAGCGTAGTTATCGCGGACCTTGCCTTTGCCGAGCAGCGGCAGGGACTGGATGGAGGATTCGTAGAGGGCGTCGGACATGGTGTGAAAACGGCTGCGGCTGAAAAACAAGCGGGGCTTCGAGCGCGATGCGAAGCCCCATGAAGTAGCAAAGCCCCGCACCAGGCGGGGCAACGACACAATTTACTGCACGACCTGGGCGAGCTTGCCGGCCTTGTACTGCTGGGCAACGTCGGTCAGCGACACGGCCTTGATCTTGCTGGCCTGGCCTTCGCAACCGAAGGCGATGTAGCGGGCCTTGCACACGAGCTTGGCGGCTTCGCGGGCCGGCTTCAGGTACTCGCGCGGGTCGAACTTGCTCGGGTTCTCCACGAAGAAGCGGCGGATCGCGCCGGTCATCGCCAGACGGATGTCGGTGTCGATGTTGATCTTGCGCACGCCGTACTTGATCGCTTCCTGGATTTCCTCCACGGGCACGCCGTACGTTTCCTTCATGTCGCCACCGAACTGGCGGATTTCAGCCAGCAGTTCCTGCGGCACCGACGACGAACCGTGCATCACCAGGTGAGTGTTCGGAATGCGGGCGTGGATTTCCTTGATGCGCCCGATGGCCAGGATGTCGCCCGTGGGCTTGCGCGTGAACTTGTACGCGCCGTGCGAGGTGCCGATGGCGATGGCCAGCGCGTCGAGCTGGGTGGCCTTGACGAAGTCGGCGGCCTGCTCCGGATCGGTCAGCAGCATCGAGTGATCGAGCTTGCCTTCGGCGCCAATGCCGTCTTCCTCGCCGGCTTCACCGGTTTCCAGCGAGCCCAGGCAACCCAGTTCGCCTTCCACGGTCACGCCCAGCGCGTGGGCCATCTGCACAACCTTGCGGGTCACGTCGACGTTGTACTCGTAGTCCGACGGGGTCTTGCCGTCTTCCTTCAGCGAGCCGTCCATCATCACCGACGAGAAGTTCAGGTCGATGGCGGCCTTGCAGATCGCCGGCGACTGGCCGTGATCCTGGTGCATCACCACCGGGATGTGCGGGTAGGCTTCCACAGCGGCTTCGATCAGGTGGCGCAGGAAGTGCTCGCCAGCGTATTTGCGCGCGCCAGCCGATGCCTGCATGATCACCGGGGCGTTGACCTCGTCGGCGGCCTGCATGATGGCCTGAACCTGTTCGAGGTTGTTCACGTTGAAAGCCGGCAGACCGTAGTTGTTCTCGGCGGCATGGTCCAGCAACTGGCGCATGGATACGAGTGGCATGTCTAACTCCTGAATGTAAATAGCTTGGGGTATTTCTGAATTCTTGTCGTTGCTGCGCCAGACAGGCTCGCGCATCGGGCGCGGTCATGTCTGTCTGGCACGCCACATGGGCGCGCGTCCTACCGGGTGCCCACCCTCACGATCTTGAGCGTATTTGTGCCGCCGGGCTGGCCCATCGGCTCGCCGATCGTCAGCACGATGAAATCGCCGCGCTGCACCACGCCCTGGGACAGCAGCAGTTCCTCGGCCTGCTCAAGCGCCACGTCGCGGTCCGCGCTCGACTGCAGCGGCAGCGGCACCACATTGCGATAGAGCTGCATCTTGCGTTGCGACGCCAGGTTCGGCGTCATCGCATAGATCGGCACGTGGATGCGGTGACGGCTCATCCACAGCGCCGTGGCGCCGGAATCGGTCAGCGCCGCGATCGCCTTGACACCTAGATGATAGGCGGTGAACAGCGCACCCATCGCGATCGACTGGTCGATCCGCGCGAAGGTCTGGTTCAGGAAGTCGGTGTCGAGCTGCACCACCTCCGACTTCTCGGCTTCCAGACAGATCGCGGCCATGGCTTCGACCGTTTCCACCGGATAGCGGCCGGCAGCGGTCTCTGCCGACGTCATCACGGCGTCGGTGCCATCGAGCACGGCGTTGGCCACGTCGGACACTTCGGCCCGCGTCGGCACCGGGTTGACGATCATGCTCTCCATCATCTGGGTGGCGGTGATCGTCAGCTTGTTGGCCTCGCGCGCCAGCTTGATCATGCGCTTCTGCAGCGCGGGCACGGCGGCGTTGCCAACTTCGACGGCCAGGTCGCCGCGCGCCACCATGATGCCGTCCGACGCGAGCAGGATTTCCTCGAGCACGCCCGGACGAATCGCCTCGGCCCGCTCGATCTTCGCGATCATGCGCGCCTTGTGGTTGTGCGGCTGGCCTGCCACGTTGGTGAGCTGGCGGGCCATTTCCATGTCGGTGGCGTTCTTCGGGAAGCTCACGGCCACGTAGTCCGCGCCCAGCGCCATGGCGGTCTTGATGTCCTCCATGTCCTTGGCGGTCAGCGCCGGCGCCGACAGGCCGCCACCCTGACGATTGATGCCCTTGTTATTGGACAGCTCACCACCGATACGCACCGTGGTGAAGATCTCGTTGCCGAGCACGCGGTCCACCACCAGCACGATCAGACCGTCGTTGAGCAGGAGCAGGTCGCCCGGGCCCACATCGCGCGGCAGATCCTTGTAGTCCAGGCCCACGCGCTCCTGATTGCCCATCTGGCAGGCCGAATCGAGGATGAACGCATCGCCCGGCTTGAGCGTGATCTTGCCGTTCTCGAACTTGCCCACGCGGATCTTGGGGCCCTGCAGGTCGGCCATGATGGCCACCTCGCGCCCGCAGGCCGCCGCTGCCTCACGCACCAGGGCGGCGCGATCGATATGGTCCTGCGCGGTGCCATGCGAGAAGTTCAGGCGCACCACATCGACCCCTGCTCCGATCATGCGGGTCAACACTTCCAGCGTGCTGGATGCGGGGCCAATCGTGGCGACGATCTTGGTGGAACGTGTCATGCGGGCAGCTTCCTTG
This sequence comes from Cupriavidus sp. UBA2010, assembly GCF_002335265.1. Classification (NCBI taxonomy): domain Bacteria; kingdom Pseudomonadati; phylum Pseudomonadota; class Betaproteobacteria; order Burkholderiales; family Burkholderiaceae; genus Cupriavidus; species Cupriavidus sp. UBA2010. The sequence goes on along the minus strand of NZ_DDCI01000036.1, from coordinate 181,834 downwards.
GTGGGGGGCGCTTGGTTTTTCTGGAAACTGGCCGGACGGGGATGTCCCGCGCCGGCCTGTCGGGTCATCAGCCTGCGGCGCGCTGTTCCAGCACTTCGAATGCGGGCAGCTTCTTGCCTTCCAGGAATTCCAGGAAGGCGCCGCCACCGGTCGAGATATACCCGACGCGATCGGCGATGCCGTACTTGGCGATGGCGGCCAGCGTGTCGCCGCCACCTGCGATCGAGAATGCCTTCGACGTGGCGATGGCTTCGGCCAGCACCTTGGTGCCGTTGCCGAACTGATCGAATTCGAACACGCCGACCGGACCGTTCCAGACGATCGTGCCGGCAGCCTTGAGCTGGTCGGCCAGCATCGCGGCGGTCTTCGGGCCGATGTCGAGGATCATGTCGTCGTCGGTAACGTCCTTGACGTCCTTGACCGTCGCCGCAGCCGTGGCGCTGAACTCCTTGGCGCAGACCACGTCGACGGGAATCGGCACCGATGCGCCGCGCGCGGCCATGATGTCGATGATCGTCTTGGCGTCACCCACGAGGTCGGCCTCGGCCAGCGACTTGCCGATCTTCAGGCCAGCGGCCAGCATGAACGTGTTGGCGATGCCGCCGCCGACGATCAGGTTGTCCACCTTGTCGGCCAGTGCCTTCAGGATGGTGAGCTTGGTCGAAACCTTCGAGCCGGCCACGATGGCCACCAGCGGACGCGCCGGCTGGCCCAGCGCGCGGCCCAGCGCGTCGATCTCGGCGGCCAGCAGCGGGCCGGCGCAGGCGATCGGGGCGAACTTGGCGATACCGTGGGTCGTGGCCTCGGCGCGGTGGGCGGTGCCGAACGCGTCGTTCACGTAGACGTCACAGAGCTTGGCCATCTTCTGGGCCAGCTCGTCGCTGTTCTTCTTCTCGCCCTTGTTCACGCGGCAGTTTTCCAGCAGCACGATCTGGCCAGGCGCCACCTCGACACCGTCGACCCAGTTCTGGACCAGTTTCACCGGCTTGCCGAGCAGTTCGGACAGGCGCGTGGCAATCGGGGCCAGCGAATCCTCGGGCTTGAACTCGCCCTCGGTCGGACGGCCCAGGTGCGACGTCACCATGACGGCCGCGCCGGCGTCCAGGCAGGCCTGAATGGCCGGCACCGACGCGCGGATGCGGGTGTCTTCGGTGATATTGCCTGCGTCGTCTTGCGGCACGTTCAGGTCGGCACGGATGAACACACGTTTGCCGGAGATTTTGCCTTGGGAAATGAGATCGGTAAGACGCAGGACAGAGGTCATGGCGATAAGAGCGGGACGTGGGCGACATGCGCCGCCCGTGGAAATCGGGAAAACCGGCATTTTACCTGATCGTTACTACCGTACGACGCGATCTGCCCGTTTCGCGGCATATCCGTCACATGCCATGCCCAGCCCGGAACATCCCCTACCGAAGGGGGGGCACCCGATTGCACGCTCAACAACCGGGTTGGAGTAATGTACGCCTTAATGTACTAAACGTATGCATGGCCAGACACTCACGTCAATTCTGGTGGTTTTAGTACATCACTGCAGGTCCGGCGCGACCGGACCATAAGAAATATGACCCGCGGACCCGGGACACCCCCGGTTACCAAGAGGCCAAAAATAAGCGTGGCGAATGCAAGGGGGTAGTCTGAAATGGATCAAGCGACCATGCATGGCGCGATCCGGGGGCTTTACGAGGGCATCCTGGACCCGGCAGCCTGGCAGCAAAGTCTGCGTGCGTTAACGGCAATCGCCGGCACGACGCACGCCTCCATGATGGTATGGGACACAGTCCGCGATCAGGTGACCGTCAACGAGGTGGTCAACCCGGTCGAGGAATTGTTTCTCGCCTATGAAAACGATTTCCAGGCCATGGACCCGGCCAAGGCGTTCGCACCCAGACTGGTGCCCGGCGCCTGGTATGTCGATGCGCGCGACCTGGGCCATCAGGCCATGGCGCGTCATCCGTTCTATGGCGAGTTCTTCCACAAGTTCGAACTGGGTTCGTACATGGCCTGCCTGGTAGAGCGCCAGCCGCACTACGAGGTTTACTTCTCGATGCAGCGCTCGCTGGCGCAGGGCAACTTCAGCGGCGATGACGCGCGGCGGCTCGACTGGGTGGTGCCGCACATGCGCAGCGCGATTGCGATCCGCGACCGCACGCTGGCGCTGTCGACGATGACCACGCTGGCAACGCGGCTGATCGAACGACTGGCGTTCGCCGTGGCCATCTATTCGCCCGACCGGCGCCTGCGATCCCGCAAAACCACAGGCCGCCATGGCCGCCCGCGCCACTGGCCCGAATGGCAGCCAGGCCGAAGTCCTGGTGCTGCCCTTGCCGGCCAGCCACGCCTTTGCCTCGACATGGCAGACGCCCGCGGCGCTGGTCGTCGTGCATGAGGCGGGCGCCCCGTCGGTACTGCTCGACTCGGTCATGCGCAGCCTGTACGGCCTGACACCCGCCGAGACCCGGCTGGTCGCGCGGCTGGCCACGGGCGAAGGGTTGCCCGAAGCCAGCCGGCAGATGCGCATCCGGCACGAGACCGCGCGCACCCAGCTCAAGGCGATCTTCCTCAAGACCGGCTGCACCAGCCAGGCACAGCTGACGCACCTGCTGACGCGACTCGCCGTCACGCTCGACGGAGGTTGATCGAGTGATGGTGACGGAGGACATGCACGAGACCATTCGTGGTCTCTATCAAGGCGTTCTGGAACCGCAGGCGTGGCAGCGCAGCCTGTCCGCGCTATGCGACCTCAGCCAGAGCGAGCGCGCCTCGCTCCTGGTTTTCGATCCCGCAAGCGGCAATGTGCGCGTGCGGCAGACGGCCGCGCTTGCCACCCTTGCCTCGCAGGCAACGCCCCACGATTCGCCGCAAACGCTTTCCTTTAGCGAACGGCTGAACGTGGGCGGCTGGTTCATTCATCGACGCGACACGGGATTCGCTGCAACCCTCGGCGCCTTTCCGCAGGAGGACATTGCCGGCGTCGCACCCGCTTCCATGATGACCTGCCTGATCGACCGGCAGCCCGGCCACGAGATCTACCTGTCGCTGCAGCGCCCGGCCGGCGCCGATGGTTTTCTGGAAGCCGATGCCCGCGCGCTGGACTGGATCATTCCGCACCTGCGCGAAGCAGTGGCCATGCGCGACCGCGCGCAGGCCGCCAGCACGCACGGCCGCGTGTCAGCCAATCTGCTGAACCAGTTGCCATTCGGCGTGATCGTCTTCACGGCTGATGGCGAGCCACTACTGGCGAATGCGGCAGGCGAGCCTTGGATCGGCCGACTGATGCCGATACGTGCGGACGGCACCGCCGACGGCACGCCGGCACCAGGTGGACAAGGCTGGCGGCTCTCGAAGCCGTTCCACGAAATCATGCGCGGGCTCACCGATGCGGGCGCGCCGCTGGAGGCTGGCGCCATTCACGCCGTGAGCACGGACGGCCACGAGGCCCAGATCGTCGCGATGCGACTGACGCCGGGCACACCGCTGTCCTCGGCATGTCTCGGGCAGCCGCTGCTGGTGGCGATTCACGAAAGCCACGGCACGCCGCGGGCGGTGCCCACCGTGCTGCGCGACCTCTACGGTCTGACGCCAGCGGAAACGCGGCTCGCCGCGCTGCTGACCACCGGCATCGGCCTGCCGGAGGCGAGCATCCAGCTCGGCATCAAGCGCGAGACGGGCCGGTCCCAGCTCAAGTCGATCTTCACCAAGACCAACACGAGCACGCAGGCGCAACTGGCTCACCTGCTTACTCGACTGGGCAGCGTGCTGGCCGAACCCGCCAGATAGCAGGCCGGTAGCAGGCCGGTGGCAGCCCAGTAGCCGGTTCGGGGCCGGCGCTGCCGGCCTGGTCAGCCGAGCAGGCGCAGCGCGGTGTAGACCCCCATGCCGACGACGATCATGCCAACCATGCGCTTCGTGAGCAGATAGCAGGCGGTGGCCGCAATGCCGGCCATCAGCTTGTCGTTGGTCGGCGAGAACGAGAAATGCCCTTCGAAGCTCAGGAACTCGGGCAGGATGATCGCTGCCAGCGCGGCGGCTGGCGCGTAGCGCAGCGCGCGCTGGATACGATCAGGAACGGTCACGTGCTCGCCCGCCATCAGGAACAGCGCGCGCGTCACTATCGTGACCAGCGTCATGCCGATGATCGAGATCCAGATTTCGAGATGGCTCATGCCTGATCTCCGGCCTGGGGTTGCGCGGACTTGCGCGCGCGGATGCCACGCAGCGTGGCGCGAGCGGCCATCTCGTCGCTGGCCATGCCCGCCGCGATTGCCCCGATAACCGCCACCACCAGTCCCAGCCGGTACGGCAGGTCGAAACACAGCAGCGCCAGCACCGAGGACACCGCCACCGCCAGCATCGTCGAACGCGAATTGATCGTGGAAACCATCACCGGGATCAGCGCCATCATGCCGGCCAGCGCCAGCCCCCAGCTATCGGGGAACAGGCTCGCCAGCAGGATGCCGATGACCGACGATACCTGCCACGTGACGCAGTTGAAGAGCGCCATGCCCCAGAAGTACCCTTCCTTGCCCGGCGCGTAGCCCGGCTCGGTGTAGCGCTGCATGAAGTAAACGAAATGCAGGTCGCCATTGAAGAAGCCGAGCACGGTCCGGCGCCATAGCGGCAGGTAGCTGAAATGCGGCTGTAGCGCCGCGCTGAAGATCACGAAACGCAAGTTGACCACGGCGCTGGTCAGCAGCACGGTCCAGATCGGCATGCCGGCGGCGAACAGCGGCAGTACGGCCAGTTGCGCGGACCCCGCATAGACCAGCAGCGACATGCCAATCGCCTCCGGCACGGTCAGCGCCGACTTGCTCATCGCCACCCCTGTGACCAGCCCCCAGGAAAAAATCGCGGGCTGGAAACGGGCGAAGAAGCGCGCGCCTTCGAGAAAGGCATCGCGCTCCACCTCGGCGAAGCGGTGCCAAAGGCGCTGCCACACCGGGGACAATGGTCGGGGTGTCATGACTTGGATGTGAAGAGGAGACGCAACGGCAGCCCGTCTGTCGTGGCTTGGCCGTCTTGAAGGACCATCGGCCACGCAGTGCGTGGCCGACAGCGAAAGAGCCATTATAGGCGTGTGACAGCCGCTGGTAAGTGGCGGCTTAAAAGTGTTGTTTCGGGGTCAATCCGCGGGCGTCGGCATCCCGGTTTCAGGCGGGACGTCCGGCGGTCGGCGCCACCGTCACGGGCTCGGCCGCGGCCTGCTGTTTCGCCTCGCCGTCATCGCCGCCACCAGCCTGGCCCAGATCGATACCGGACGTTTCCGGCAACATCGCGGCGGACACCATCACCAGCGCATAGCCAACGCCCGCCACCATCGCGATCGCCAGCGCCAGCGTCGTGCGGCCGCTGTTGAGCCAACCTACCGCCAGCGGGAAGAACGAGCCGATCACGCGGCCGAGGTTGTACGACACACCATAGCCCGTGGCACGGATGCTGCTCGGATACGACTCGGAGATCGTCGCGCCGATGCCCGAGAACACGCCCTGCATCAGCACGCCGAGCGGGAAGCCGAGGAACAGCATCGACGTGTTCGACACCGGGATGACCATGTAGATCATCGCCATCACGAACGCGCCCGCCGCGAATGCCATGTAGGTCAGGCGTCGTCCCCAGCGGTCCGTTGCGTACGCGCCGGCCACGTAGCCCACCAGCGAGCCAAGGATCGTCACCGCCAGATAGGAACTCGTGCCGAACACCGACAGGCCGCGCTCGGTCTTCAGGAACGTCGGCAGCCATGTGGCGATGGCGTAATACGCGCCCAGCATCCCGCCCGAAAGCAGGCTGCACAGCACGGTCTTGCGCAGCAGCGGGCCCCGGAACACGCGCGCGAGATCGGCGGCCGCCGATACATTGCCGCGTTCCGCGCGGCTCTTGAGAAAGACCTCGGGTTCCTGCAGGTTACGGCGCAGGTAGACCACCACCAGCGCCGGCAGGATGCCCAGGAAGAAACAGACGCGCCACGCCATTTCCGGCTCGAACAGGTTGAACGTGATCGCGTAGGCAATGGCCGCGCCACCCCAGCCGAACGAATAGCTGCTGGCCGTGAAGCCCGAGTACTTGCCGCGGTGCGCGGGATTCCGGATCAGCTCGGTCACCAGCACCATGCACAGCGACGACTCGCCGCCGAAACCCAGCCCCTGCAGCATACGGAACATCATGAGCTGTTCGGGCGAGGTGGAGATACCACACAGGAAGCACGACACCGCGAACACCAGAATCGTCCAGCGAAGCACACGCACGCGGCCGAAGCGGTCCGCCAGCAGTCCCGCGCCGATCGCGCCGATCAGTGATGACACCAGCGTCCACGTGACGATGGCGCCCGCCATCGACTTGCTCATGCCCCACTGGGCCAGCAGCGTGGAAATCAGGAACGAATAGATCATGAAGTCGAACACGTCGACCGCATGACCCAGGAAGGCGCCGTAGAACCCCTTGCGCTCGGCGCGCGACAACTCTCTGAACCAGTCCAGCATGGTCTTTCTCCCCTTTTACCGTTTTGAACTTGCGTGTCAGGCGCGCGGCTGGCGGAACACGTGGCCGGCTGCCTCAAGCTGCTGCGCGAACCGCAGCGATGTCAGGTCGCCAAACCGGCGTGCCACGATCTGCACGCCCACTGGCAACCCATCGCTGGCCGGACCGATCGGCGCCACCGTGGACGGCAATCCACATAGCCCCGAATGGCCGGCCCAGAACAACTGCGACGTCAGCGGCCATGCCGTGCCGTTCACGTCGATCGTCCGCTGCCACGGTTCGCCGGCCTCGTCGAGCGGGAACGCCGTAGTCGAGGCCGCCGGGCACAGCAGCACGTCGTAGTCGGCGAAGAATCGCTCCCACGCGTCCGCGAACCGGGCGCGCGCGTGTTGCAGCAATAGCCAGTCGCGATGACTCAGCGTGGCGCCAGAGAACTGCAGCGTGGCGTAGTCATCGTCGTTGCCGGCATCTCCTGCCTTGGCGAGCGCGTCGGCAAATGCCGCATCGTCCATGTAGAGCGAAGTGGTGGCGCGCAGTAGCAGCACATAGGTGCGCCAAAGCGCTGCCGCATCGAAGTCCGGTCGTACGTTCCAGTCCACGCGCGCGCCCTGCCCGACCAACCAGTGACCAAGGCCCTCGATCGCGCCGCTCACCGTGGCATCGACCTCCGCCAACGGATGCGTGGGCAGCACGGCCACGCGAAAATCGGCCAGCCGGGCGTGATCGCACGCCGGCAGATCAAGTTTCCAGGCGGGAAATTCGGCCGCGTCGGGGCCGGCGATGGCACGCAGGATCAGTTCGAGGTCATACGCGCTCCGGGCCACGGGGCCGGCCACGTTGATGTCCTGCCCGGCAAACCCTGCCGCTGCGTTGCCGTGGCCGCGCAGCGGCACGATGCCGTGGCTGCTCTTGTGCGAGAACACCCCGCAATAGTGCGCCGGGTTGCGCAGCGACGAACCGATATCCGAGCCAATGTCGAAATAGCTCATGCCGGCGCAGACCGCCGCCGCGCTGCCGCCGGAAGACCCGCCCGGCGTGCGCGACAGGTCGTGCGGATTACGCGTGGTGCCATAGATCGCGTTGTAGCTCTGCCAGTCGCGCAGCCCGAGCGGCACATTGGTCTTGCCGAGCAACACGGCGCCCTGGGCACGCAACCGTTCGACCACCACCGCATCGCTGCCGGCCTGATGCGCGCGCCGCGCGGGGCTGCCGCAGGTAGTCGGCCAGCCAGCCACGTCGAAGGACTCCTTGATCGAGAACGGAATGCCATCAAGCGGCCCGAGCGCCTGCCCGGCCCGACGGCGCGCATCACTCTGCCTGGCGGCGTGACGGGCGGCCTCGAAATCCGCCAGCACCATTGCATTGATGTCGCCATTGCGGGCGGCCCAGGCCGCGTGGCAGGCATCGACCAGCGCCTGCGCGGTGGTCTCGCCGCGCGCGAGTTGCGCGGCCGCCTGGTGAACCGGATGAAAGCTCGCCTCGGGCTGAACGGCGTCAGCCGGAGACAGGTCTGGCAGGGTCACGGTAGCTCCGTTGTCATCTTGGACCGAGCCCATCAGGCTTGGGGCGGTGGGTCGGTCTGTGGGGGCGATTGGAGAAGCAGTCGGTATACTATATTCACAACATCACAGACCACAAGGCAGTATTTGTGCCAGGGTGGATGCACCGCAACAAGGCAGAAAAAGGGAAATGAGGGGAAATCAGGTGGCGGATTGATGGTGCGATGCACCATGCATGGGAGCCGTTTTGTATACCGTTTGGTGCCTGAGCGGCGTATCGCTCATCGCCGTATCAGCCCTACCAGTTCATCGACATCGGGCAACGGCACATCGCGGCCGATCGCCTCGCCATCCATCGCGTCGAGCACGCCGTCCGCCAGCGCCCGCTTGCCCTGGTGGAGATCGACGATGCGCTCCTCGATCGTGCCGGCCGCGATCAGCCGGTAGACCGTGACCGGCCGCTGCTGGCCGATGCGGTGTGCGCGGCCCATCGCCTGATCCTCGGCAGCCGGGTTCCACCAGGGATCGGCAATCACGATGTAGTCGGCGGCGGTCAGGTTCAGGCCGAACCCGCCTGCCTTCAGGCTGATCAGGAACACATCGCCCTCGCCCGCCTGGAATGCCGCCACGCGTCGCGTGCGCTCGCCGGCCGGTGTCGCGCCGTCGAGGTACTGCCACGCCAGACCCGCGTCAACGAGCGCCTGCCGCAGCATCTGCAGGAAATCGACGAACTGGCTGAAGACCAGCGTCTTGTGCCCGTTGGCGGCCAGCGTAGCCGCCAGTTCGGCGAATGCCCGCACCTTGGCGCCGGGCTGCCCTACATCGGGCGTGACCAGCCGCGGATCGCACGCGGCACGGCGCATCCGCATCAACTGGGCAAGCACATGGATGCGCGCCTCGGGCTCGGTCATGGCCGCGGGCGCCCTCTTGTCCTTGCGCGGACGCAGCAGCGCCCGTTCCGCCTCGGAAAGCGCCTGCCGGCGCAACGCCTCGTAGTGGGCGGCCTCCGTGGGCTCGGGCGTGACGCGAATCACCAGTTCCGTGCGCGGCGGCAATTCGTCGAGGACCTGCGCCTTGGTCCGGCGCAACACGAACGGGGCAATCATGCGCCGTAGCCGCTGACGCGGATCGCGTGCGCCGCTGCGCTCGATCGGATTCGCGAAATGCTCGTTGAAGCGTGCCAGCGAGCCAAGCAATCCCGGCACACAGAAGCGCATCACGGCCCAGAGCTCGGCAAGACGGTTCTCCACCGGCGTGCCGGAAAGCGCGATGCGGCATTGGGCCGGCAGCGCGAACATCGCCTGTGCACGGCGCGAGGACGGATTCTTGAACGACTGCGCCTCGTCAGCCACGACCGTATGCCAGGGGCGATCGCAGAAGGCCTTGCGGGCCTGTTGCAGCAGGTTGTACGAGACGATCACCAGATCGTGCGCGGCGGCCTGCCCGACGATCGCCTCGCGGTCGCCCTCGGCATAGACGTGGACCCGCAACGCCGGGGCGAAGCGACGCGCCTCTGCGGCCCAGTTGCCGCAGACCGAGGTTGGCGCGACAACCAGGGCGGGGCCACCCGCCGCCCGCGCCAGCAACACGGCCAGCGACTGCAGCGTCTTGCCCAGGCCCATGTCATCGGCCAGGCATGCGCCAAAGCCGGCCTCTGCCAGCGACATCATCCAGCGGAAGCCTTCGATCTGATACGGCCGCAACTCCGCCGCCAGCGTCGGCGGCACCGGCGCATCGTGACCGCGCGCGGCGCGCAGTTGCTTCACGCGGGTGCGGAAGTGCGCGTCGGGGTCGATACCGGCGCCAGCCAGCACGTCGTCGAGCCAGGGCGCGGCGACCAGCGGCACGCGGATGCCGTCGCGGACGCCATCGCCCACGCCGGCCAGATCGCGCAGCCGGTCGCGCAACTGGCGGGTCAACGCCACGTAGACACCGTGTGCCATCGGCATGAAGCGGCCCGCATGACCATGCGCCCACGCGACCAGCTTTTCGAGCGAGATCACCAGCCCCTCGGCCACGCGCAGTTCGCCCACGAGCTTGAACCATTCGCTGCCGGTCTCCACGCTGACGGCAAGCTGCGCGATATCAGCCGGCAAGACGCGCAACTCACGGCCACGCGGCCATTCGAGATCGATCACGCCGGTCAGCCCTGGCAACACCTCGATGGCGGTCAGCGCGTCCTCGGGATCGTCCAGCGTCCAGGTGTGCTCGCCGCCAGCGGGGGCCTGCTGCACGAGGAATGGCAACGCCTCGAATACCTCGGCCACGTGCGCGTGCTCGGCATCGAGATCGCGGTACGTCACGTGCGTCTCGCCGCCAATCGTCGCCATCAGTTGCGCGCGGCCGTGGCCCGGCGCGAGCCTGGGGCCGAGCACGCCAAGCGGCGTCACCACCAGCCGCAGGCTGATGCCGCGCCCAACCGGCGCTACCTCGGCACGCAGCCGCGACTCCGGATCGCGCTCGCGTGCCTCGCCCGAGCTGTCGGCGTGAATCTGGAAGTGGCCCGCCAGCGCGCGCAACGTGCTGTCGAGCCGCGCCTGGGCATCGGCCGGCACGGAGAGTCCGCCTGCGATGAGCTTGGCCGCGCCCTGCTGCGCCGGCGTGAAGCGGACCACGCGCAGCCGGCGCGGACCATCCTGCAGCACAGTGATCTGGCGCAGCGATTCGGCCTCCTGACGCGCGGCGGCGGGCAGGAAGTCCTCCATGGCCAGCGCCTCGCGCAGCGGCGGCACGATCCGCAGCACGTAGCGGTCGCCCTCGCGCACCGCCTCGAGCGAAGGCGCGGACTCGACCACTTCCATCGGCACCGTCGGCGCATGGGACAGCACCACGGCCGGATGCCCCACCAGCGCCACCACGGCGGCGGCGCGGTCCAGCACGTGACGCCGGTTGCGCGATGCGTCGCGGCGAATGGCACGGGCCACGCGGACATCCCACGGTGGCAGGGTATCGTCCTCGGCCACACGGGCCAGCGGCACCGGCCTGGGCTTGCTCCAGCCACGCGCCCCGTGGGTCTGCTCCAGCGGCTCGATCGTCCCGACCACACCGTCGGCGTCGAGGGTCAGCGCCCAGAGCAGGCGGCGTCCGTCGCCGGTGCCGGCGGCCTCATCCACGCCCCCCGCCAACGCTTCAAGTGCGCCAAGCGTGGCCTGCCAGCCGCCATCCGCGACGGAATCGGCATCATGATCGGCACGCTCGACGGGAAGTTCGGGGTGGGACACGCGGTTGCGGAACGATAGAAGGTCGGAAGGTGCGATTGTAGAACGCTCTATCCGCCGCCCTTCGTTGGCACGCAAGGACGCGCGGCTTACAATGGTGCCTTTGCGACATTTACCTGGGCTGCAGAGGGAGACGACCATGTCGATGGCAGATCGCGACGGCAAGATCTGGATGGATGGCAAGCTGATTGAGTGGCGTGACGCAAAGATTCACGTACTCACGCACACGCTGCATTACGGCATGGGCGTATTCGAAGGCGTGCGCGCCTACAAGACGCCGGAAGGCACCGCGATTTTCCGCCTCAAGGAGCACACGCGCCGCCTGTTCAACTCTGCCAAGATCTTCCAGATGGCCATGCCGTTCGACGAGGCCACGCTCGAAGCCGCCCAGCGAGAAGTCGTGCGCGCCAACAATCTGGAGTCGTGCTACATCCGTCCGCTGGTGTGGATCGGCTCCGAGAAGCTCGGCGTGTCGGCCAAGGGCAACACGATCCATGTGGCCATCGCCGCCTGGCCCTGGGGCGCGTATCTGGGCGAGGAAGGCCTGGAGCGCGGCATCCGCGTGAAGACCTCGTCGTTCACGCGCCATCACGTGAATGTGTCGCTGGTGCGCGCCAAGGCATCGGGCTACTACATCAACTCGATCCTGGCCAACCAGGAAGCCACCGGCCTGGGCTACGACGAAGCCCTGCTGCTGGATACCGAAGGCTATGTGAGCGAAGGCTCCGGCGAGAACGTGTTCATCGTGCGCAACGGCGTGATCTACACGCCAGACCTGGCCTCGTGCCTGGACGGCATCACGCGCGACGCCACGCTGACAATCGCCCGTGACCTCGGCATCGAGGTGCGCGAGAAGCGCATCACGCGTGACGAGATGTACTGCGCAGATGAAGCGTTCTTCACCGGCACCGCTGCCGAAGTGACGCCGATCCGCGAGCTGGACGACCGCGTTATCGGCGAAGGCCGCCGCGGCCCCGTTACCAAGCGCATCCAGGACGCGTTCTTCGCGGCCGTGGGTGGCACCGACGAAAAGTACAAGAAGTGGCTGACGCTGGTCTGATCGACCGCGCCAACCCTGCATTTCCAATCGACATCCCTGCAAGACAGAAAAGCAACACCATGACTCAAACCGCATCCGTCGTAGAAATCGGCGCAGAAGACATGCCGCTGCATTGCCCCACGGCCAACACCCCGGCATGGAACTACCATCCCCGCGTCTTCCTGGACGTGGCGGACACTGGCGAGGTCAGGTGCCCGTACTGCGGCACCGTGTACAAGCTCAAGCCGGGCACCGTACTGAAGGGTCATCACTGACCCGCCCGGCCCTCGCCAATTCCTGTCGTTTCGAACTGACGCCCCGGGCCGCCCAGCGCCCCGGGGCGTTGACATGCCCGGGCACCGCATCACAGGGCCACGCAATACCCACAATATGAGAAAAGCCCTCGTCATTGCCCCGAACTGGATCGGCGACGCGCTGATGGCGCAACCGCTGTTCGCGTTGCTCAAGGCCCGTCACCCGCAACTGGTGATCGACGCGCTCGCCCCCAAATGGGTGGCGCCCGTACTGGCGCGCATGCCGGAGATCGGCAAGGTCTTCCCGACCGATCTGGCACACGGCAAGCTGCAATTGAGCGCGCGCCTGCTGTTCGCGCAACAGCTCAAGCACGAAGGCTACGACATGGCCTACGTGCTGCCCAATTCGCTGAAGTCCGCGCTGATTCCGTTTCTGGCCGGCATACCGCTGCGCATCGGCTATCGGGGCGAAGCACGCTTCGGCATGCTCAACGTGCGCCACGCCAATCCGCCGCGTGACAAGCGGCCGCCGATGGTGGAGCACTACGCGCGTCTGGCGCTCAAACCCGGCGCCCGCCTGCCCGAGTCGATTCCCGACCCGAAGCTCAAGAGCGATCCCAGGCGCATGGCCGCCACGGCCGAGCGCTTCGGCATCGCGCCGGGCACGCGTCTGATCTCGTTCTGCCCGGGCGCGGAGTTCGGCCCGGCCAAGCGCTGGCCGGCCGCGCACTTCGCCGCGCTGGCGCAGATGCTGCGCCGCTCGTTCCCGTACGCGCAGATCATCGCGCTCGGCTCGGCCAAGGATGCCGAGATCGCCGACGAGATCGTCAAAGGCGCGCCGTTCGTCAGGAATCTGTGCGGTCAGACATCGCTCGACGATGCCGTGGATCTGCTGGCGCTCTCAGAGGCCGCGGTCTGCAACGACTCGGGCCTGATGCACGTCACCGCCGCCCTGAACCGGCCGCAGGTAGCCGTTTTCGGCTCCAGCGATCCGCGCCACACCCCCCCGCTGTCACAGGCAGCGAGTATCATGTGGCTTCAACTCGAGTGCAGTCCCTGCTTCAAGCGCGAGTGCCCGCTCGGCCACCTGCGCTGCCTGAAGGAGATCGAGCCCGAAATGGTATTTGTCGAGCTGCGCAAGCTCCTGCACCGCCCCTGACTCATCCAACATGCCTCGTTTCGCCCGCCTGTTCGATTCCGCCGAAGACATCGTCGATGCCTTCCGTGAAGCCATGAAATTGCGCGACGCCGATGGCGCGTTGCGACTGTGGCTGGATGAAGACTCTGTCACGTGCGTGATGCCCGATGGCCAGCGCCTGATCGGCCACGACCAACTGCGCCAGGCATTCGCGCATTTGCTCGAGGAGCAGCCCGTGCTGATCGATGCGATCGAGACCAGCAGCCATGCGTCGCTGGCCGTGTCGATCTTCGACGTGACGGAAGCGCTGCGATTCGGCACCGACCGCGTGGAGGCCGACCTCTACGTGCACACCACCTACGTGCTGATGCAGAACCACGAGGGCTGGCGCCTTGCCCACATCCACTGCAGCCCGGCGAATGCCGTGCAGGTAGCGGCCGTGGCGGCGGCTCCGGGGCAGGCGCTGCACTGATCCCCGCGCAAGACGCCATGCTGTTCGGCGAAGCCTTTCAAACACCATGGTGGCTGCGCGGTGGCCACGCGCAGACGATCCTGCCGGCACGCTTCACGCGCCATCGGCGCATCGTGTTCCGGCGCGAACGCTGGGATACCCCCGACGGCGACTTCATCGACCTGGACTGGACCACTCACCCGACCACCCCGGGCGCGCCGCTGGTAGTGATGTTCCACGGTCTCGAGGGCGATTCGCGCAGCCACTATGCGCAAACGCTGATGGCCGCGCTGCGCGAACGTGGCTGGCAAGGCGTGATCCCGCATTTCCGGGGCTGCTCGGGTGAACTGAACATCGCGCCGCGCTTCTACCATTCGGGCGACTCGGCCGAGATCCGCTGGGTGCTGGAACGCGTGCGGAATCAGGTCCACACGGTGCAACCGGGACGACAGATGCTCGCCGTGGGCATCTCGCTGGGCGGCAATGCGCTGCTGCGCTATCTGGGCGAGGAAGGCCGCGGCGCGAACTTCCTTTCCGCCGCCGCGGCCGTCTCGGCGCCGCTGGATCTGGCCGCTGGCGGCGCGGCGCTGTCCAGTGGCTTCAACATGATCTACACGCGCATGTTCCTGCAGACGCTCAAGCGCAAGTCGCTGGCGAAGCTGGAACAGTTTCCGGGTCTGTACGATCGGGAAACGATGCTCGGCAGCCGCGATCTCTATGCGTTCGACAACGTCGTGACCGCGCCTCTGCACGGCTTTCGCGACACCGACGATTACTGGGCGCGCGCATCGAGCAAGCCGATCCTCGGCGAGATCCGCATCCCGACGCTGGTCCTCAACGCCCGCAACGATCCGTTCCTGCCCAGCCAGCATCTGCCGGGCCCACGCGAGGTCAGCGACGACGTGCTGCTGGAACAGCCCGAGCACGGCGGCCATGTCGGCTTCATGACGCCACGCGAGGGTCTGCTGGGCCAGTTGCCGCTGCTACCCTTCGCGGGCCATATCGAATGGCTGCCCACACGCATCCTTGATTATTTCGACAGCGTGCGCGCGGCCCGAGGAACACCAGCCACCTGAGGCGGCGCATCTCCGGCCCAACGCCGGAACCGCCACACTGGCAGAGACAAGAAGGAGACAGACATGGATGAGATGGTCAAGCAGGCCATGGCGCGCTGGCCCAATGTGCCGTACTGCTACGGCTGGCTAGCACTGGACCGGCGCGGACAATGGCGGATGCGCAACGAGTTCGCGCAGCAGCATGGACTCTCGGGCGATCCGATCCGGCACGAGGCGCTGATCGGTTTCATCGAGCGCAACTACACGCACGACGAACGCGGCGCGTGGTACTTCCAGAATGGTCCGCAGCGCGTGTTCGTCTCACTGATGTACACGCCGTGGGTGGCGAGGCTGCACAACGGCCGCCTGACCACGACGTCGGACCGTCCATTCACGCCAACCGCCTGCTTTACCGACGAGCAAGGCAACGTGGTATTCGCGGGCACAGTGCAGGGTGTCGACAATGCCGTGCAGGTCGCGCTGCTGCACGACCATGATCTCGAGGCATTCAGCGAGGCGTGCGACTGGCATGGCGAAGCGTGCGGCGCCACGTTGGGGGTGTTCCATCACGACGGGGTCGACATCGACATCGAACCGGTGACGGAAGCGGAGTTGCCCAAGCGCTATGGCTATGTGCGAACGCCGGTAGCCGAGTAAGAGCCGCTATCAAAATGATTCTGGCGTCGTTGCGCGGCCTTGCCGTACCACTTGTACTGTCTGCGGCCGCGCCCTTGCAGGGCGCGCATGTGCTCGCAGGCACATGCCGTTCCGCAGGCGGCTCGCATACGAGCCGAAACCCCTGCTTCACCCTAGCCAGAACCGCTTCGCTTCATTTTGATAGCGGCTCCTAGGCTTTTCTCCTCTCCCCACGCCTGGGCCAATCACCCAGGCCGATCAGTTCGGCATCCCCTTGTTGTCCTGCTTCTCTTCCTTGAACTGAAGCTGGAGCTGATGCAGACGCGCATCGACTTCGGACAGCGTGTAGAAGTCGCCATCACCAGCCTTGCGCGCGATCTGGAGTTGTTCGATAGCGGCCTGGTACGAGCCATCCATCGCATACTTCTCGGCCATCGCCTGATGCTGCTGCAGGCGCTTGCCTTGCGCCGCGTAGGCGCGCGCGAGCAGTTCCCACCATTCGGATCGGCTGGTTTCCTCGCGCGTGCGGGACCGCAGGAACGTTACGGCGTCGTCTAGCTTGTTCGCTGCGACAAGCGTGTCCGCATAGGCCAGCGCCGCCGCATGAGACAGCGGAAACGCGCGCATCGTGGCCAACGCCTGCGTCAGCGCATCCTGCGTCCTCCCCTCGGCACGCGCCAGCTCCACCGCCATCACATCCAGCATCGGACTGCCCGACGTCGCACCCGGGATATTGCCGTAGAGGCGACGCGCCTCCGCAAGCGCCTTCTCGGCATCGGCAAAACGGCCCAGCCGCTGATTGGCGAAGGCGATGCCGTAGTAGACCGCCGGCAGTCGCACCGCCGACGTGTTGCTGTTCACCTGGGCCTGGAAGACGGCCAGCACGTTGCGCACATCGTTCGGTGTGGGCTCCTGGATCACGCGTGCCCGCGCGCGCGCGAACTCGTACTCGGGCGTGTTCGGTACCTTGTGCGGCGGCACGTGACTTACGCGGTCCTGCATGTCGGCGATACGCTCGGACGTCAGCGGGTGGGTACGCACATAGGCCGGGACGGAATTGTCCGAGATGCCCATCACGCGTTGCAGGCGCTGGAAGAAATCGGGCATCCCCTGGGGATCGAATCCCGCCGCCGTCATGATCTGGAAGCCGACGCGGTCGGCCTCGCGCTCGGCGCCGCGAGAAAACGAAAGCTGGTTCGCGACGGCCGCGCCCTGCCCGCCCATCGCCAGCGCCGCCGCGGCATCGCCGCTCTTGGTGGCGGCCAGGCCGGCCAGCACCATCGAGGCCAGCGCGATCCACATCGACTGGTTCTGATTGGTGATGCCGCGCGCGATGTGCCGTTGCATCACGTGGCCGATTTCGTGTCCCAGCACCGACGCCAGTTCGGATTCGGTCTCCGACTGCACCAGCAGCCCGGTATGCACGCCGATGTAGCCACCCGGCATGGCAAAGGCATTGATCGAGCGATCCCGCACGCCAAACAGCTCGAAACCGGTGGCAAAGGTGCCCGAACCGTTCGAGCCCGAGATGTTTTGCCGACGGGCCGCCTGGACGAGCCTGTAACCAAGCGCATTCAGGTAGTCGTTCATTAGCGGGTCGGAGACATAGTCGGGATCCCGGCGGATGTCGCGCATGATCCGGTCGCCGAGGCGCTTCTCCATGTCCGGCGACAGCGAGGCCGTCGACGGATCACCAAGATCGGGCAACTGATTGCCTGAACTCTCCACCACCGTGTTGGCGCTGCGCAGCCCGAATTCGGATTTCTGGCCGGCCCGCACGCTCCGGTTAAGGTTGTCGTAGACCTGATCGCTGGCGTCGCTTGGAGGGGGGGGCGCGGCCGGGGCGCTGCTCGTCGTGCCCGGCGGCTTTGCGGACGTCCCCTGCACGCCCTGAGGCCACGCCGGAGCAGCCATTGTCAGCACCAGCGCGGCGGCAAGCGCACGCGTCATATGTGATGCGCGCGAGGCTGGCGCTGCGGCTGCGAGTGGGTGAGCACTCAGCCGGGCTGGCAGGCGGAAAGGCCGGAGGGTCTTGGGCATGTTGCTATGATAGCGGCCTGCGATTGACGTTCCCATCGGGCAAGCCCCAGCACACATTTCCTCCTGTTTCGCCATGAGCCAGCTCACACATTTCGACAACGCCGGACAAGCCCATATGGTCGACGTCGGCAACAAGGCCAACACCCATCGCGTCGCCGTGGCAACCGGCACGATCACGATGCTGCCCGCGACCTTCGCGCTGGTGCGCGACGGCAACGCCAAGAAAGGCGACGTGCTCGGCATCGCCCGCGTGGCGGCGATCATGGCCACCAAGCGAACCGCCGACCTGATCCCGCTCTGCCATCCAATTGGCCTGACCAAGGTGGCGGTCGACTTCGCACTCGACGAACCGAGTTCGACAATCGCCTGCATCGTCCGCACCGAGACCCACGGCCAGACCGGCGTGGAGATGGAAGCGCTGACCGGCGTGCAGGTCGCCCTGCTGACCATCTACGACATGTGCAAGGCGGTGGACCGGGGGATGGTGATGGGGAATGTGAAGCTGCTGGAAAAGCATGGCGGCAAGTCGGGCGACTGGGTGGCGGGCACCGCATAACGACACCGCTGCATAGCCGGGCTTTGCCTTCCCGATCACCGACGCCGCTTATGCCGCACTGAAATATCGCATATGACATTAATGTCGTAACTGCATTCGACCACCGCTACCGTCGCGCCTATATTGGAACGAACGTTTTTACGCCGGGGACAACAGCCACCTGAGGGGAGGTGGAAAAGTGAAGACATTCTTTATGCTAGCGGCCGCTTGTGCCGCGCTAAGCGCCGGCATGGCCCACGCCGGTAATGGTCCGAGAGATATGTACCTGGATGGCGCGAGGACGCCAGATCCGTACACCGATGGCGCCAAGGCCACCCGCTTCGACGTCTATACCGATGGGGCAAGTGTGCTTGGCAAACGTGACGTGTTCAGCGATGGCGCGAGCACCATTGACAAGCGAGACACATTCACCGACGGCGCCTGAAAGGCGTCTTCACGGGTGGCGAGATGGGCGCCGGAATACCAGGCCAGGGCAACGTCCCTGGCTTTTTCTTGTGCTCATCAGCCGGCACCCGTGACAGCGTGGGATGAACCCAGCCAGTCAATGTCACCCATGACGTACCGTGGACGTATCGTGATTCACGACACCGGACCGCCGCGTATCTGTCACCGCATATCCCGCCCGTAATAAAGGTAACGCCACATTTCGGAATGATCCAGGCTACCCCTGCCTGAGGCAAATTGCTATTCAATGTAATTGGATTGACGCGCTCCGCCGGCCTCGGTACGCGGGATCAGGACAAGACGCGTTAACAGCAAGATAGGCCAGGCAGGGGGTACATCATGAACGGGCGCAAGCTTTGCCAGATAGCGCTGGTGGCAGCGGCGGCATTGGCAATCGTCAGCACGTCCTCGCAGGCTCACGGCGGTGGACACGGTGGCGGAGGCGGACACGCGCATGTTGGTGTCGGCGTCGTCGTCGGACCGGGTTGGGGCTGGGGCTGGGGTCCCGGATGGGGCTGGGGCCCCGGCTGGTATGCGCCCTATGGTCCTTACTACTATCCCGGCTACTACCCGCCTTACTATCCGCCCGCCGCAGCGGTCGCCCCTTCCGAGCCTCCGCAATACGTCGAACAGGGCAACGTGAGCAACCACGGCGCGCCCGGCGACGCCAATGCGTGGTGGTACCACTGCAGCCGGCCGGAGGGCTATTACCCCTACGTCAAGGATTGCCCTGGAGGATGGCAACGCGTGCCGCCACAGCAGCCGTCGTCTTCAAATCCCTCTAACCCCGGAGTGTCTTCATGAATTTGCGTACCCTGAGCTTGCTGACCCTGGCCGCGACAGCCTCGCTGGGCCTGGGAGCCTGCGCGGTGATGCCATCCGGGCCTACGGTGATGGCGTTGCCAGGCTCCAACAAGACGTTCGACCAGTTCCGCGGTGACGACTACAACTGCCGCCAATTCGCCTTCCAACAGATCGGCGGAACCACCGCCCAGCAAAACGCCAACGCAGCAGCTGTGGGTAGCACGGTGGTCGGGACTGCGCTCGGCGCCGCGGCCGGCGCGGCATTCGGTGGCGGCAGCGGCGCAGCCGTGGGTGCGGGCGCCGGCATGTTGACGGGCGCGGCCGTTGGCACTGGTGCCGCCTATAACTCCGCCTACGGCACGCAGCGCCAGTACGACGCCGCATACGTCCAGTGCATGTACGCAACCGGCAATCGCGTACCGGTGTACGGGCAGATGGTGTCCGCACCGCCGCCCGGGCCCGCGCACGAGTCGATGCCTCCGGCCAACTACCAGCCTTACTATCCGCCGCCTCCGCCGCCTGGCTACGTTCGCTGAATACTGCCGGCGCGAACGTGCCTCAACCGCGCCGGGCGCGCAGACGCGCCCAGGCGCAGAACTCGCGCGGCCTGCGGTCGGCGCCTAACGCGTCGCAGTCGCGTGAGAGCATCTCGAAAACCGTCGCCTCGTCGCCCTGAAAGTAGTACTGCAAGCGCTCTACCCACTGGCGTGCTTTCGCTTGATCGCCAGTCAACGCGAGCAACCAGGCCGTGCGCCCGATGAGGTTCGGCGTTGGCAGCAGATGCAATGCGGCCATGTGCGCCGGCAGCAGGCTGGCAGCATTGTCCGGCGTGATCCTGGCGTGCTCGACGCTGTCCGAAGCCGCGTGCTGGCGGAACCAGAGCTTGGGCATCGGCAGGCTATCCCGCTTCTCTTCATGCGCGTACTCGCGTGCCTCGACACGCTTGTAGTCCTGCCAGAGCGTCACAAGCAGAAAGGCGGACACGACAATGAACACCACGCACGCCATCGCCGGAACGGCACGCGGCAAGCGCTTGCCAAAGCCGGATGGTTCGAGCCACGCCAGCAGGAAACAGAACGGCAGGAAGAAGTACAGGTAGTGCAGCGGATACTCGAGCATCGAGTGCGCCCCATACATCGCAAGCCAGAACAGCATCGGCACGGCCATGGCGCGCTCGCCCGACGACGCTGTCCAGATCCGATCGCGCACCACGCGCCAGAGCCACCCTACCAGCACCAGCGCCACGCCGACGGTGCCGACCAGACCTGTCTTTGCCAGCAGATCGAGTACTGCGTTATGCGCATGGAGCGACATCTCGGCCGTTTTGCCAACCTCGGCCATCTGCTGGAACTGGGCCCAGCCAAACTCGCCATAGCCAACCCCGAGCAGTGGATGCGTGCGGAACATCGCCCAGGCATGTGCCCACAAGGCGCCGCGGCCGGAAACCTGATCGCCGGACTGGAGTTGCGCGACGGTGTCAAACAGCCGCCAGTCGAACAACTGACCAGCGTGCTTGATGGCTGGCTGGAGCACCACGATGCCGACGACCATCAGCACTGCGGCGACAATCAGCCCCGGCGCGCGATGCATCGGATCCGTGCCACGAGGCGTGCCCCGTGCCAGATGCGCGGCGATCAGCGCGTACAGCGCGGCCAATCCGATATGCAGCACGCCCGTGCGCGACCCGCTCAACACGATGCCGCTTTCCAGCAGCAGCACCGCGACGAGCCAGCCCGGAAACCGCAGCCACCCACGCGTGGCGAGCCACACCGAAGCCACCAGCGCCAGGCCCTGAATCGTGGCCTGATGATTCGGCTGGTTCAGATTGCCCCAGAGGCGGCGGTTGTTGTCGTAGAAGTATTCAGATACGAGATTGAATGCCTGATCTTCCAGATGGAAGACCTGCACCCATTGCGCCAGCGTGCCGAGGAGCCCCGCAATCATGAAGGCGATCGCGAGCGAATCGACAATACTCGCGCGCTCGTCGGTCGACATCGACTGGCTGGCACGCCATGCGGCCAACATCAGCGCCGCGCCCAGCGCCAGCACGATTTGCGTGAGCTGACGGCTGCCGGTGACATCGACCATACCCATGGCGGCTTGCGCGACGGTCGTGACGATCAACCAGATCGGCAACAGCACGATCCACGGGAACGCTCCGGACGCTCGCGAGCCCGACTGGTTTGACCTCAGCGCCAGGGCGATGACCAGGAATACGCCAAGCAATCCGGCCGTCCACTCGCCATAGAACGTGGCAAGCGGCAGCGTGTGCTTCGAAACCAGCAGGGGCAAGGTAAATGCGACGACGATCGCCGTCGCGGGAAGCGTAGCTCGAGGTGCCGGCATTCGCGCGCAATCAGGGGCAAAGGCGACATGATAGCGCGGCACAGTGGGGGTGCCGAAAGATCGGTGACGTAGATCGGCGATGACTTGGAGGTATGAGCTCCCGCGCAGCGGTGGGACCAGGCGCCTGCACCAAGGTGTTCTTCGGCCCAGCGGATGGGCCAAGCGCTCGCGTACTACAGGCCAACACTACGTTCGTCCCAGGCGGTCGCCCTAGACCGCCTCGGGACTATTCGTACAGGATCGAGGAATGTATCTAGCCTCGGCATTGGACGTACAGGTCCACGCGATGGAGCCGGTATTGGCGCCAAGCATCGTCAGTGTCAGCGTTTTTCCGTTGAGCCCCTGCGAGACGTCCTTAGTCCGGAAGGTTGCCGTAATCGTGCAACCACCCCCGCTCGCCGCAGATCCGCCTACAGTTACAGACTGAACATATGAGCCGGATATGTTCCCAGACACGGGAATACCGTCGTATTCCCCATAAGAATTGCTCGGGCAGGTACCACGCTGCGAAAACGATTCGACGACCGCCGTCTTCTGCGCCGAAGCTAGCGTGAGGCCCTCGGCAAACTGCGCCCTGGCCACGTAGTCCTGATACTGCGGAACCGCGATCACCGCAAGAATGCCGACGATCGCGACGACGATCATCAGTTCGATCAGTGTGAAGCCTGCCTGGCGCAGTGAACGCGCTTGCGAGCGTTGGCATGAGACCCGGTATTGCATATGACCCCCTAGGAAGTTGTTGTTGGCATCTGGCCAGGACGGCTTGAGTGCCGCCCGGCCCGAGGCATCTTCCAAGGAGTCGGTTGCGTAGAAATTGACGTTGCACAAGTGGCGGAGGAACGTCGCAATCGCAGGTATGTGCGACGAAAATGCACAATCGCGCGATGCCCCAGCCCTTGCCGATACGCGGATCAGATGCCTCCGATCCATGCCATCGGCAGCCCAGCGCGCGAAGCAATGCTAGTTACCTCAGCCCGTCGTCGTGGTCGTCGTAGTCGTCTTGCCAGACTGGCTCGCTTTCGCGCAGGCCTGCGGCACGTATCGCTTGTCCGCCGAAGACTCGCACTGCCAGGTCACCGACCCGCCGTCTGCATTACCCATGGTCAACGTCACCTGCTTGCCGAGCAGGCCCCTGGTAATGCCTTCGTCCTTGAACTTGGCGATGATCGTGCAGCCGCCAGCATCGGAGGCCGTGCCACCCGTTGTGACGCTCTGCACATAGCTCCCCTTGATCGCCGAGGCCACGGGCACGCCGCCGACCGCCGCGCTCGCATTGTTTGGGCAGGTACCAGCCGCCGCGAACGAATCGATCACGCCGGCTTTCTGCCCGGAGGCCAGGCTCATGCCTTCGGCAAACTGGGACCGCGCGATGTAGTCCTGGTACTGCGGGATGGCGATGCCGGCAAGAATGCCGATGATCGCGACAACGATCATCAGCTCAATCAGCGTGAAGCCTCGACGATTCTTTCGCTCCAATGCGCGACGTTGTCCGCGCAGGAAAACGACTTTGGTTTGACGCGTCATGTTGACCCCTTTCATTAGTGTTGTGCGATTGGAAAAGTGCGGGTGCGCCCGCAATCCGCGATGCGCACGGGGCCATGATCGCGAGCGAAACCGCGAGGTCCCAATGACCTCGGACAAATCTGACAGCGCTGTGGGAATTGTTTGGAAAACCACAGGAGTGTGTGGTGTGGATGCTGCAAGACGGGTGTTGCGTCGAAACCACTGGGTACGCCTGCGTCGCCCCTTGTCCAACCGGCCCGACCGCTCCAACCGCTCCAACCGCTCTTTCACAGGCAAAAGCGCGAGACAGGCCTGCTGGAGGCAATTCGCTCCCTGCAAAACAAAACGGGCGACCCCGTGAGGGTCGCCCGTTTCAGGCTCGCGATATGACTTGCGATCAGGCCGTCTGTGCGGAACGGCGACGCAGCAACTTGCCGAGCATGACAACCAGCACCGCGCCCACGACGCCGAACACCAGATGCGCATGCGGCACGTGTACCTGGAACCACTCGGCATCCACCGGGTCGCTAACGAGCATTTCGCCAGCCAGATAGCCCAGCAGCGCGGCGCCCAGCACGATGATGATCGGGAAGCGCTCCATCACCTTGAGCAGGATCGTGCTGCCGAAGACGATCAGCGGAATCGACAGGCCCAGACCCAGCACCAGCAGCATCAGCTGGCTGCCTTCGGGACCCTTCTGCGCGGCTGCGGCCACGGCCACCACGTTGTCCAGCGACATCACCAGGTCGGCGATCAGGATGGTGCGGATGGCAGCCCAGATATTGTCCTTGGCGTCATGGCCATCTTCATCGTCGTCGCCGGTCAGCAGTTGCACGCCGATATAGACCAGCAGCAAGGCACCCACGATCTTCAGATACGGCAGGCTCAGCAGCTTGACTGCGGCCACGGTCAGAACCACCCGCATGATGATGGCGGCGGCACTACCCCAGAAAATGGCCTTCTTTTGCTGGGCAGGGGGCAGATTGCGGGATGCGAGCGCGATCACGACTGCGTTGTCGCCCGACAGGACGATGTTGGTCAGGATGATCGATCCCAGCGCAATCCAGAATGCGCTGCTGGACAACAATTCCACGGCAAGACTCCTTCCTCGATTTCTAAGTTATTCCAGGTCCGCAGGGGCTCCCACTGCGGACTTTTGGATGTCTGAGTTACCAGACATGGAGATTTATCGTACGAACCTTTCGATTCGGTTTCAATCCGCGCTGCAACAGCCTCGGGATATACCCTAGGATTTTGCGTCGCCAGAATGACATTGCCCCCGCTTCTGAGGCGGGGGCAACGAATGCGGCGAAGCGCTCCGGCAGGAGCCGGCATACGCCGCAGGTACGGCAATCGCGTTGCACGTGCTATTAAGAGCACACACAAGCGACATCGGTGGGAATGCCTTACAGCATTGCCTTCAGCAGGCGGCCCATTTCCGACGGGTTCTTGGTGACCTTGATACCGCAGGCTTCCATGATTTCCAGCTTGGCCTGGGCGGTGTCGGCACCGCCCGAGATCAGCGCGCCGGCGTGGCCCATGCGCTTGCCCGGAGGCGCGGTCACGCCAGCGATGAAGCCAACCACCGGCTTCTTCATGTTTTCCTTGATCCAGTAAGCCGCGTTGGCTTCGTCCGGACCACCGATCTCACCGATCATGACCACGGCGTCCGTTTCCGGATCGTCGTTGAACATCTTCATCACGTCGATGTGCTTCAGACCGTTGATCGGGTCGCCACCGATACCGACGGCCGACGACTGGCCCAGGCCCAGCGCGGTCAGTTGGCCCACGGCTTCATACGTCAGCGTGCCCGAGCGCGACACCACGCCGATGCGGCCCTTGCGGTGGATGTGACCCGGCATGATGCCGATCTTGATCTCGTCCGGCGTGATCAGGCCCGGGCAGTTCGGTCCGAGCAGCAGCGTCTTCTTGTTCTGGCGACGCATCTTGTCCTTGACTTCCATCATGTCGCGGACGGGGATGCCTTCGGTGATGCAGACCACCAGGTCCAGATCGGCGTCAACGGCTTCCCAGATGGCGGCTGCGGCGCCTGCCGGCGGCACGTAGATCACCGACACGGTCGCGCCGGTTTGTTCCTTGGCATCCTTGACGCTTGCGTAGATGGGAATGCCTTCGAAATCTTCACCGGCCTTCTTCGGGTTCACGCCTGCCACGAAGCAGTTCTTGCCATTGGCATAGTCACGGCAGCCGCGGGTGTGGAACTGGCCCGTCTTGCCGGTGATGCCCTGGGTGATGACCTTGGTGTCCTTGTTGATCAGAATGCTCATTTGCTAGTCCTTTTAGTCGCCCCGCCCGGCTGCGGCCAGGCGGCAACGAAAGTTGTCCTTACTTGCCAGCGACGGCGGCCACGACCTTCTGGGCGGCTTCTTCCATCGTGTCGGCCGAGATGATCGGCAGACCGGAATCGGCCAGCATCTTGCGGCCCAGCTCTTCGTTCGTGCCCTTCATGCGGACGACCAGCGGCACGCCAAGCTGCACGGCCTTCGAAGCGGTGATCACGCCTTCGGCGATCACGTCGCAACGCATGATGCCGCCGAAGATGTTGACCAGGATGGCCTGCACGTTCGGGTTCTTCAGCATCAGCTTGAAGGCTTCGGTCACCTTCTCGGTGGTGGCGCCGCCACCCACGTCGAGGAAGTTGGCCGGCTCGCCACCGAACAGCTTGATGGTGTCCATCGTGGCCATGGCCAGGCCAGCGCCGTTCACCAGGCAGCCGATGTTGCCGTCCAGCGAGATGTAGGCCAGATCGAACTTCGAGGCCTCGATTTCGTTGGCGTCTTCTTCGTCCAGGTCACGGTACGCGACGATTTCCGGGTGACGGAACAGCGCGTTCGAGTCGAAGTTGAACTTGGCGTCCAGGGCAACGACCTTGCCGTCGCCGGTCAGGATCAGCGGGTTGATTTCGGCCAGCGAGGCGTCGGTGTCCCAGAATGCCTTGTACAGGCCTTGCAGGGCCTGGCGAGCCTGGGGAACGCTGGCGTCGGGCACGCCGATCTTGCGGGCGATGTCGTCAGCGTCCGAATCCTTCAGGCCTTCCGACGGCTCGATGATCAGCGTGTGGATCTTTTCCGGGGTGTGGGCAGCGACTTCCTCGATGTCCATACCGCCTTCGCTCGATGCCATCAGGGCCACCTTCTGCGACACGCGGTCCACCACCAGCGAAACGTACAGTTCCTTCTTGATGTCGGCGCCTTCTTCGATCAGCAGGCGATTGACCTTCTTGCCTTCCGGGCCGGTCTGGTGCGTCACCAGCGTCATGCCGAGAATGTTGGTGGCGTAGGTCTTGACCTCGTCGATGCTCTTGGCCACCTTCACGCCGCCGCCCTTGCCGCGGCCGCCTGCGTGGATCTGCGCCTTGACGACCCACACCGGGCCGCCGAGCTGTTCAGCCGCCTTCAGGGCTTCTTCAACCGAGAAAGCAGGGATGCCGCGCGGAACCGGCACATTGTATTTGCGCAGGATTTCCTTGCCTTGATACTCATGGATATTCATGCGTGTTTCCTTTCGGGTAGGCGTAAAGGGATGGGAAAAATGATAGGAGACGAAGGGCTCTCGCCTTTTCCTGGGGCCGACCGTGACAGTCAGCCTGACGTACCGTTGGGCCGGTGGGCCAGGGTGTCTTCGCCACCTGATGCGGGGGCATCGGCGCGTGACGCGGTCTGGGGGGACGACGCCGCAGCGCCGGCTTTCGGTTTCGGCTGGTGACCATACCAGCGCGGGTAAAACTGACGAACCACCTCGCCCTCGAAATGGAGCGCGTGGCATCCATGGAGCTGCATGGGGGGTTCGGGATCGATGTCTTGCGCGCCATCGCGGATATTGAACACATCGCCCGCGAAGGCTTGAATGGCCGCAGTCGGCAGCACGCCGGCCAGTTCGGTCAGATGGGTGCAACCGGCAACGCTGCCCAGGCGCTCACGAACTGCCTTGCGGAACCCCTTCGACAGGTTCAGACCGATCAGCTTGCGGTAGGCAGGGCCGATGAGGTCGCAATGCGTCGGATAAGGCACCCAATCAGAGCATGCCTCCGCATCGACGACGTTCATGCGCAGATCAATCGTGACGCGCAGCCACAGATCGTGCAGCGGCTGGCCTTCAGGGCGAATCCGGCCGCCCGCCAGTTCGATGTCGCGGGGCTTGGTGTCAGTCAGGCGCGCTTCGATGTCCCATAGGCCATCGTCCCGCAAATAGGCCTCGGCCGTGATGGCACGACGGTGACGCAGGACTCGATTGGCTGGCGGGGAAAGCGGCATGACACCAGGGGCTGACGCGGCAGGCTGAAAGTGGCGGATCGGGGGCAATTCATCACGGCAAATGGCTTGGTCCATGGGTAAGACCACCATGGACGGCCATTTGGGCCGCTGAACTCGTGGAGTTTAACATGCCGCGCTGGTTTGACCGGATACATCCTGCGCAACGAACTGTCCGCACGCAATTGTTGCAGCGACGATCCCGGCAAACCCAGCCTGCGCAACGGCTGGCCGGCGTCCACGTGACGCCTCGCTGCGATGCATCAGTGGTACGACGACTACGCCGACTTCACACGAATACCCCTCATGCGTACACAGGTATGCGGCTGCCCGCATAGCCCGTCATTTCCCCAAGTCGTCCAGGCCTTCGTCCTCGGCCCCGCGGATGATCTTGCCCACAACCGATCGGGAAAATCCGCGCGCCATCATGAACCGGACTTGCTTGGCGTGGGCCTCCGGCGAGTCCGGCGGAGCACCGAAACGCTTGCGCCAAACCTCGCGTGCGCGATCCAGCTCGGAATCGCGCAGGCGGTCCTGCAGATCTCGTAGCTGCTCATTGCCGAGTTGGTGCGTCTTGGCTTCCTGCAATACACGCGCCGCGCCGTAGCGACTGGCCCGGCGGTGAACGAGGCTATCGACGAACCGCTCATTGGACAGCCAGTTGTCGCGTTCGAGCACATCGAGCAGAGCCTCCACCTCCTCTGCCGATTCGGCATGAGGCGCCAGCTTGCGCGCGAGTTCGGCCCGGCTGTGCTCCCGACGGGAAAGGTAGCCGACGGCACGGGCTTTCAGGGAGAGGGGGGGACGGGGCATTCGGCTGATATTCGGCTGATAACGAGGAAGCCGGCAGTCGGCGCTGCGGGATACGGGAAAATCGGGGTGAAAACAAAAAAGCCGCCGCACAAGTATGCGACGGCTTTCGTCAGACAGCGACGTCAGGGTCAGCCTTCGACCTCTGCCGGCGCGCCCGCCACGGTATTCAGCGGCGCCACGCCCAGCGCCAGACGCACCTTGTTCTCGATCTCGTCGGCGATGTCCGGGTTCTCGCGCAGGTACTCGCGTGCGTTGTCCTTGCCCTGGCCGATCTTTTCGCCGTTGTAGCTGTACCAGGCACCGGCCTTCTCAACGATCTTGGCGTCCACGCCCAGGTCAATGATTTCACCCTGGCGCGAGATACCCTGGCCATAGAGGATGTCGAAGAACGCCTCGCGGAACGGAGGTGACACCTTGTTCTTGACCACCTTGACCTTGGTCTCGTTGCCGACGACTTCGTCGCCCTTCTTGATCGAGCCGATACGGCGGATGTCCAGGCGCACCGAAGCGTAGAACTTCAGCGCGTTACCGCCGGTGGTGGTTTCAGGCGAACCAAACATCACACCGATCTTCATACGGATCTGGTTGATGAAGATCACCAGGCAGTTCGTGCGCTTGATCGTGCCGGTCAGCTTGCGCAGCGCCTGGCTCATCAGACGAGCCTGCAGGCCGGGCAGCGAATCGCCCATCTCGCCCTCGATTTCCGCCTTCGGCACCAGAGCGGCCACCGAGTCGATCACGATCAGGTCGATCGAGCCCGAGCGCACCAGCGCGTCGGTGATTTCCAGGGCCTGCTCGCCGGTATCGGGCTGGGAGATCAGCAGGTTGCCGACGTCCACGCCAAGCTTGCCGGCATATTGGACGTCCAGGGCGTGCTCGGCGTCGATGAACGCGCAGGTGCCGCCCAGCTTCTGCATCTCGGCCACCACCTGCAGCGTCAGCGTGGTCTTGCCGGACGATTCCGGACCGTAGATCTCGACCACGCGGCCGCGCGGCAGGCCACCCACGCCCAGCGCGATGTCCAGCCCCAGCGAGCCGGTGGACACTACCTGGATGTCCTGTTCGATTTCGCCATCGCCCAGGCGCATGATCGAGCCCTTGCCGAACTGCTTCTCAATCTGGGAGAGCGCGGCGGCAAGCGCCTTCTGCTTCTCAGCGCTCACGCCGGCGCCGGCCTTCTTGTCGTCCATGGTCGTCCTTCAATCAATGGTGTATAAATAGGCCGCATACGGCGCGGCGCCCGGAACCCAAAGCCCTTTTTCGGGATGGAATTTCCAGGCCACGACGCCCAACCCGGCATGGTGCGATCACCTTTCATGGTAGCTCGCCCGGAATGTCGGGTACTGTATAAAAAAACAGTATGCTTGGCAAGCCCCACCGGCACCGCGGCCGGCGGCCGGCTGTGGCCGGCCACGAGGTGGAGACAATCATGCGGATTCTTATCGCCGAAGATGACGATGTGCTGGCAGACGGGCTGACGCGCTCGTTGCGCCAGTCCGGCTATGCCGTCGATCACGTTGCGAATGGCGTGGAAGCCGATTCGGCCCTTTCCACGCAGTCGTTCGACCTGCTGATCCTCGATCTCGGCCTGCCCCGCATGTCCGGGCTCGAGGTGCTCAAGCGGCTGCGCGCGCGCAGCGCCATGGTGCCCGTGCTGATTCTGACTGCGGCCGACAGCGTCGACGAACGCGTGAAGGGGCTGGACCTCGGCGCCGACGACTACATGGCCAAGCCGTTCGCGCTGTCCGAACTCGAGGCCCGGGTGCGCGCGCTGGTGCGCCGTGGCGCAGGCGGTGGCGCCACGCTGATGCGCCACGGGCCGCTCGCGTTCGATCAGGTCGGCCGCATCGCCTATCTCAATGAACAGATGCTGGATCTCTCCGCGCGAGAGGTCGGTCTGCTCGAAATCCTGCTCACGCGCAGCGGGCGGCTCGTATCGAAGGAGCAGCTCGTCGATCACCTGTGCGAATGGGGCGAGGAAGTCAGCAATAACGCGATCGAGGTGTATGTGCACCGCCTGCGCAAGAAGATCGAGGTTGGCGGCATCCGCATCGCCACGGTGCGCGGGCTGGGCTACTGCCTCGAGAAATTCCAGCCGGCCGTGGCCGCGCATGGCTGACACCACGGGGGCTGATCGCGCATGAGCCTGCTGCGACTGCCGTGGCGACGCCGTTCCGCCGCGGGCCCCGCACGCGCGACGGACCCCACCCGGCCCACGCTGGCCGATGCCGCGGCCGAAGACCAGGCGCTGGCCGACGCCCTGCCGCACCTCGAAGAAACCTCGGCGCACCCTGCGCCCCGCTCGCTGTTTGGCGAGATTCTCGACTGGATGCTGGCGCCGCTTCTGCTGCTCTGGCCGATGAGCATCGCCGTCACATACCTCGTCGCCAAGTCGATTGCCAACGGGCCGTTCGACCGCGCGCTAGAAGCAAGCGCCATCGTGCTGTCGCAGCAGGTGCGCGAGGTCAACGGCCGCGTCACGCTGCAGCTTCCACTGTCCGCGCGGGAGATCCTGCGCGCCGACGAGACCGACAACATCTACTACCTGGTGGTAGGCAAGCACGGCGAGTACGTGGCGGGAGATCACGACCTGCCGCTTCCGTCCGAGGACGAAGAGGGACATGCCGGGCTGGTATCGCTGCGCGACGATCGCGTGGCCGGCAACGATGTGCGTGTCGCCTATACCTACGTCGACCTGAAGAACGTCAACGGCGCCCAGCCCGTGCTGGTGCAGGTGGCCGAGACGCTGGACAAGCGCGCGCGGCTGGCCAATGAAATCATCAAGGGCGTCATCCTGCCGCAGTTCGTGATCCTGCCGCTCGCGGTGGTGCTGGTGTGGTTTGGCCTCACGCGGGGGCTGGCACCGCTGACCGCGATCCAGCAGCGCATCCGCGCGCGCAATCCCGGCGACACGAGCCCGATCGACGAGCGCGCCGCGCCGCAGGAAATCACGCCACTGGTAGCATCGTTCAACGACCTGTTGTCGCAACTCGAGCAGTCGGTGCAGACACAGAAGCGTTTCATCGCCGATGCCGCACACCAGATGAAGACACCGCTCGCGGGTCTGCGCATGCAGGCGGAACTGGCCCAGCGCGAGCAATCACCGGAGGAACTGCATCGATCGCTGGCGCAGATCGCCGGCAGCTCCAAACGCACCGCGCATCTGGTTACCCAGTTGCTGTCGCTGGCACGCATGGAAAATCTGGCAGGGGTAGGCGGCATGACGCCGGTAAACCTGACCGCGCTGGCGCGCGACGTGGTCAAGGACCTGTTGCCCCAGGCATGGGCGCGGCAGATCGACCTTGGCCTGGAAGGCGACGAGCACCCCGTGATGGTCACGGGCAATCGCGTGATGCTGACGGAGATGCTCAACAACCTCGTCGACAACGCCATTCGCTACACGCCACCCGGCGGACATGCCACGGTGCGCGTCATCGCCGATGCATTCGAGCCGTTCGCATATCTCGATGTGGAAGACACCGGGCCGGGCATCCCCCCGAGCGAGCGCGGACGCGTGATGGAGCGTTTCTATCGTGTGCTCGGCACCAACACCGAAGGCAGCGGCCTGGGGCTGGCCATCGTGCGCGAGATCGTGCAGCAGCACGGCGGCGAAGTATCCATCGACGACAACGTGTACCAGACCGAGCCTCGTCTGGCCGGTGCCCGGTTCCACGTGACGCTGCGCCGCGCGCCGCCGGAAGAGACCAACACATGAGGAAAGCCCCGCCCGACCGCATGACGCCGCGCGAGCGGCTTGCCTGGCGCCACAACCTGCGCTGGATCGCCGTGCTGCTGGTGATCTGGTTCGTCGTGACGTTCGTCGTCGCCTGGTTCGCACGCGAACTGCGTTTCGACTTCTTCGGCTGGCCCTTCTCGTTCTGGGCGGCCGCGCAGGGCGCGCTGATCGTATATGTAGCAATGGCCGCGCTCTACGCCTGGCACATGAATCGGGTGGATCGCGAACTCGACAGCGAGACGCCAGACGCCGAGACCCATCCCGCACCACCCACCAATCCCACCGGCCGATCCTGACGCAAACACGCGGCACCCCTCGTAAGGGGCAATTCGATGACCATGCCGCGTCACGTGCGCCAATGCTGCAAAGCAAGATTCCCGCGCACCCCACAAGCCATGCGGTTTGCGGTTTCGGACCGACGCAACGCAGCAAATACTCCGCTGAAAGCAGCCTCGAAACGTCTAGCGTATACCCCGACGAATCCGGCACGTTTTGCGGGAACTCTGTCAGAACTCAGTAAGTTTCGCCTCCCACAATCCTTTGCAGCTTCGGTGCAGAGGCCGGCACGCGCGGATACCTCAAGCGCAAGACACGGCCAGACCGGGGACCCTTTCGACAGACGGAGGAGACAACAATGGCAAACGCGCAAAACGTGGCAATGCCTGGCGGCAAAGCCCACAATGCGCCGATGACGCGCGAGGAGAAGAAGGTCATTTTCGCCTCGTCGCTCGGCACGGTGTTCGAGTGGTACGACTTTTATCTGTATGGTTCGCTGGCGGCGGTGATCGCCAAGCAGTTCTTCGCGGGCCTCGACCCCACTTCCGCATTCATCTTCGCGCTGCTGGCGTTCGCAGCAGGCTTCATCGTGCGCCCGTTCGGCGCACTGGTGTTCGGCCGTCTCGGCGACATGATCGGCCGCAAGTACACCTTCCTGGTGACAATCCTGATCATGGGCTTGTCGACATTCATCGTCGGCCTGTTGCCCGGCTACGCCACGATCGGCTGGGCCGCACCGATCATCCTGATTGCACTGCGCATGTTGCAGGGCCTGGCGCTCGGCGGCGAGTACGGCGGCGCAGCCACCTACGTGGCTGAACACGCTCCGCACGGCAAGCGCGGCGCCTACACCGCCTGGATCCAGACCACCGCCACACTGGGCCTGTTCCTGTCCCTGATCGTCATTCTGCTGTGCCGTGAACTCACGGGCCCGCAGTTCGACACGTGGGGCTGGCGCATCCCGTTCCTGGTCTCGATCCTGCTGCTGGGCATGTCCGTGTATATCCGCCTGTCGATGAGCGAATCGCCGGCCTTCCAGAAGATGAAGGCCGAGGGCAAGACCTCGAAGGCCCCGCTGACCGAGGCATTCGGTCAATGGCGCAACCTGAAGATCGTGATCCTGGCGCTGGTAGGCCTGACCGCCGGCCAGGCCGTGGTCTGGTACACCGGCCAGTTCTACTCGCTGTTCTTCCTGACGCAGGTGCTGAAGGTGGACGCCAAGACGGCCAACCTGCTGATCGCCGGCGCACTGGTGATTGGCACGCCGTTCTTCATCTTCTTCGGCTCGCTGTCGGACAAGATCGGCCGCAAATGGATCATCATGCTGGGCTGCGCGCTGGCCGTGCTGACCTACTTCCCGCTGTTCAAGGCGATGACCCACTACGCCAACCCGGCGCTGGAACGTGCGCAGCAGACCGCGCAGATCGTGGTCACGGCCGATCCGAAGACCTGCTCGTTCCAGGGCAGTCCGATCGCTCGCGAAATCGACTTCCGCAGCTCGTGCGATATCGTCAAGCGCACGCTGGCCCAGGCATCGGCCAGCTATGAAGTGGTGCAGGCCCCGGCCGGCACGATGGCTTCGGTAAAGATCGGCGACAAGGAAATCAAGGCCTTCGACGCCACGGTGACCGGCGGCCACAGCTTCGACGACGCCAGCAAGAAGCAGATCGCGGCGTTCAAGAAGGAAGTGAGCGACTCCATGAGCGCGGCCGGCTATCCGACCAAGGCAGACCCGGCGCAGATGAACACGATCATGGTGCTGGTGGTCCTGGTTATCCTGGTGATCTACGTGACCATGGTCTACGGCCCGATCGCCGCGATGCTGGTGGAGATGTTCCCGACCCGCATCCGGTATTCGTCGATGTCGCTGCCGTATCACATCGGCAATGGCTGGTTCGGTGGCCTGCTGCCAACGATCTCCTTTGCCCTGGTGGCGCAGAACGGCAACATCTACTACGGCCTCTGGTACCCGATCATCATCGCGGCCATGACCTTCGTGCTGGGCGCGCTGTTCGTCCGCGAGACCAAGGACGTGGATATCTACGCGAACGACTGATCGCCAGTCGGTGAACCTTCGCTCAGGATGGCCAGCCGGCAGGCTGGTCTCCGCTTCCCAGGCAGGCCTCGCGCCTGCCGTTTTTTTAGGCAGCCACCGAGGCTTGCAGAAAGTTGTCACAAAGGTGTTGACAGCCTAAAAGGCACAGGTATAATTGCGGTCTTCGTTGGCGAATTAGCTCAGTCGGTTAGAGCGACGGAATCATAATCCGCAGGTCCGGGGTTCGAGTCCCTGATTCGCCACCATCTATTTAAAAAGCCGCAGTCCTTCACGGGATTGCGGCTTTTTTCTTTGGGGCGCTGGAACACGCCGACGGTCTCTGCTACCACCGGCACCCGGGAACCCGCCCCCTCTACATCCTCGCCCTACCCAGCCGCAATGCGTTGGTCACTACCGGCGCAGAGTTGAGGCTCACTGCCAGCGCGGCGATCACCAGGAACGGCAGGCAGCAGTCCGGTCAATGCCTACAGGACGCCCGCAGCCAAGGGAATGCCCAGGGCGTTGTGGACGCAAGCGAAGCCGAGGTTCTGCTTCATGTTCCGGATCGTGGCCTCGGACAACTTGCGGGCACGGGCAGCGCCACGCAGGTCGCCCTTGAAGAGAGTCAGTCATGCCGAGCAGAAGGCCACGAGTTACCTGCAAGGAGGCTGTCCAGCCGCCATAGGTTGCAGCCGAACTCCCTTAGAGGCGTTATCAAAATGAAGCGAAGCGGTTCTGGCTAGGCGCGCGGCCGCAGACAGTACAAGTAGACTGGCCAAGGCCGCGCAACGACGCCAGAATCATTTTGATAGCGCCTCTTAGCCGCCAACCAACGCCATCAACTCCGGCAGTATCGGACTCTGCATCGCCAGCCCACGTTGCTCTTCCAGGAGGCTCTGCAGGATCTCGTGCGTCGTATCTGGATTCGCCAGCACCACACGGAACACCGCGATCGGACGCCCACCCCACTGGGACGACGTCAACTGCGTCCGCGACACGAACGAGCGGCCTGCGTCGCGCTGCATTTCCTGGATATTGATGGTCAGCGCGTCGAGCGCCCCGAGCAGTTGTTCGCGCTTTTCGGGCGAGGCCGAAAGCAACGCCGCCCGCACCGGCGCCGGCACATAGCGATAGGTGAGGATGCAAAGTTGCGGCCGGCTGTCCAGTTCGAAGTCGGGCTGCTGTTCGATCAGCGACGCGAAGTACTTTGCGTTGTCGATGCCCGTATCGATCAGCTTCGCCAGCCCCTTGCGTCCAAGCAGGTGCAGGTTCGCATAGAGCATGACGGCTGCCGACCCGCGGGACCCTTCGAGCGTATGGCGCCCCAGGTCCACCGAGCCCTTCCGCACGATGTAGTTTGCGTGCTGAATGATGTCCTGCGTCCACGCCGGATCGCGGAACAGCACCATGCCGGCGCCCATCGGCACATAGAACTGCTTGTGCGCGTCGATGACGACAGAATCCGCGCGCTCGATCCCGGCAAAGCGCGCGCGCTCGCGTTCGGAGAGCAGCGTGGCACCGCCCCACGCAGCATCCACGTGAAAGTGGCAGCCGACCTCCTGCGCCACATCGGCAATGGCATCGAGCGGGTCCACCGCGCCGGTCTCAGTGGTGCCGGCGATACCAACGATCGCCAGTGTCCGGATGTTGCGTTGTTGAAGATCGCGCAAGGTCTCGCGCAACAGGTCGACGCGCATCCGCCCGTCTTCATCGACGCCTACCGGCACCAGATTCTCGCGACCAATACCGAGGATATCCGCCGCCTTGCGTAGCGAGTAATGGCCGCGCTCCGACACGATGATCGCCAGCCCGGCGTAATCGTAGTGCCGCAGCGCCGCTACCAGCCCTGCCTGATTGATGCCCGCGAAGCCGTCGCGTGCGCGCAGCGTGTTGTTGCGGCTGGCCCAGAGCGCGGTCAGATTGGCCGTGGTGCCGCCCGCGCAGAATGCCCCGAGAGAGTGCTCGGCATTGTGCAGCCATTGCGCGTAGAACGCGTCGTCCCGCGCAAAGACCAGGTGATGCAGCATCCCGATCACCTGACGCTCCAGCCCCG
Source organism: Cupriavidus sp. UBA2010 (assembly GCF_002335265.1). NCBI lineage: Bacteria > Pseudomonadati > Pseudomonadota > Betaproteobacteria > Burkholderiales > Burkholderiaceae > Cupriavidus > Cupriavidus sp. UBA2010. The sequence continues at coordinate 145,193 of NZ_DDCI01000036.1, read as the reverse complement.
TCAATGCGCCCGACGTTTCAAGCTTGACCACGTTCTGGTTCAGCGCCGCCACGATCTTGGCCAGCGACGGCATGAACGATGGCAGCGACGACGTCATGTGACCGACGAACGTTGGTGACGCCACGGGCATCACATGCCGGAACACATCGTTGAGCAGATGATCCGCGTGTTGCTGCGGCGCGGTCGGATTTTCCGGAATCTGGACCGAGGCGAAGGACGCCTCGCGCGTCGCGCAGGCACCGACCGGATCGAAGTCCTGCCCGGCAAAGAAGTCCGCGGGATGCTCGGCAACGCGCCGTTCCAGGTCGTCGAACGCGCCGAGGTCCGCATCGAACCAGTGCAGCGGACAGCCTTCGCCCATTTCCGCGTCGTTGCCGGTTGCCTCGCGAGCGTTGTCTGACCTCCCCGCCTTGCGCGCCTTCATGTGCCTCTTCCAGTCCCAGTCCAGTGTGGTGCCGCCACTGCAGCGGCGGCGAATCGCTGGGATTATGCCGGATAAGCCGAGGCCGGCGCTGCACGCCCGATCGCACGATCGCCCAAGCCCTGTCAGCAGGCCAGATGATGCCGCCGCGCAAACTCGGCCAGATCGATCAGGGAACGGAACCCCAGCTTGGTCATGATGCTAGCCTTGTGCGAACTCACGGTCTTGTTGCTGATACCGAGCACCACGGAGATCGCCTTGTTGGAATGCCCGGCCGCAAGGAAACGCATGACGGTCAGCTCGCGTCGGCTCAAGACATAGATTGGATCGACCGGCGCGTTGGCCGCGCGGCGAATCGTCGTAAGCAGGGCCAGCGGAAATGCGGCATAGCCACTCATGACCGCGCGCACGGCATGCTCGATGCCGTCGATGCCGTTGCCCTTGTCGACATATCCGTGCGCGCCGCTGAGCAACGCACGTTCGGCAGCGCCGGCTGCGGCTGACAGCACCAGCACGCGCGTTGTCGGGTGATGGGACACCACCTCCTCCACCACGGCATCGCCCGGCAGGTCACCGAGATCGAGGTCTACCATGACCAGGTCGGGGCGCTGTCTTGTGCGCAGTTCCTCCAAGGCTTCAATGGCAGTTGTGGCCAGGCGGACCTCCTCGAAGCCCATGCCTTCCATCAACGCGGCGGAAGCCGCCGCGCGTACACCAGGATGATTGTCGATTACGAGCGCATTGGACATACGATTTCTCCGATGAAACGAATGTGCGGAGAGCATAGGTCGTCAGGTCATGGGCCGGATGTGGAAGGCGCCAGCGATGCGCTTCGAAATTTCCAGACCATCATGCGGACATTTCGGATGTTGCAGACTTGTTTCCGCTGGATTGCACCAGTTCCGAACGACACCAGACACCGGAGATCTGTGGCCGCAGAGTCTCCCAGCGCAGATGACAATCATGAAATCTTTAAAAAATTCAACGGGAATTGACCTAAGTTAGAGGTGTAGCATCAGGCACGTGCCATGATGGAAACTTGCAGTTGCAGACCTTTCTATTAGGAGATCCAAACATGCCCCAAATCGTACTTGCCACCGACGGCTCCGCTTTCAGCGACGAGGCAGCGCGCTTTCTTGCCGACGGCAAACTGCTGCAGACCGGCTTCACCGTTCACGTCATCCACGTCACGCCCGACGTAACCGGGCAGGTACGCGCATTTGTCAGCAAGGAAACCATCGACGCCTGGCACCAGGAAGAGAGCGGCAAGGCGATGGTATCGGTCTGCGAAATCCTGTCGGCAGCCAAGGTGCCGTTCGAGCAGCACGCGCTGCACGGCTTCCCGCCGGAGAAGATCGTGGCCTATGCGAAGTCGGTCGACGCGGGCGCCATCGTCATGGGTACCCACGGACGTGGCTCGTTCCTTGATGCGGTGATTGGTTCGGTCGCGGGCCGCGTGCTGGCGCACGCCGGATGCCCGGTAATCATGGTCAAGCCGGAAAAAAGCTGAAGACCGGCCCGTTCGGGCCAAGCCGTTCCATGACGGCGCGGCTTTGGGCTGATTTCAGGCCCAGAGCGGCGCCTCGTCCATGAGCGCGATCTGTTCGCGCAACTCCAGAATGCGATCCTGCCAGTAGCGCGCCGTGCCGAACCACGGAAACGCGGCCGGAAAGGCGGGATCGCGCCATCGGCTGGCCAGCCACGCGCTGTAGTGCAACAGGCGCAGCGTGCGAAGCGCCTCGACTAGCCAGAGCTCCCTCGCATCGAATTCCGCGAAGTCCTCGTAACCCGCCACGACGTCGGCCAACTGGTCCTGCATCGCCGCACGGTCTCCCTCCAGCAGCATCCACAGATCCTGCACGGCCGGTCCCATTCGGCTGTCATCGAAATCAACGAAGTGCGGCCCGGGTGTGCCCCGGCCGCGTGCATCCTCTTCGTCGATCCACAACACGTTGCCGCGATGGCAATCCCCATGCAGACGCAACAGGCGAACGTCTCCGGCACGCTCATAGCTGCGGCGCACACCATCCAGCGCGAGGTCCGCCGCTGCACGCCAGGGCGCCAGCAGGTCGGCGGGAATGCAGTCGTGCGCGAGCAGATAGTCGCGCGATGCAATGCCGAAGGTGTCGATATCCAGCGCGGGCCGCGCCTGGTATGGCGCGGTGGCGCCGATGGCGTGAATACGGCCGATGAAGCGCCCGAGCCAGGTGCGGGTTGCGGCCTTGTCGAGCGCCGGTTCGCGGCCCCCGCAGCGTGGGAACACCGCGAAGCGGAAGCCCTCGTGCGTGAACAGCGTGGTGCCGGGCTGGTCGCCGCTGTTGGCCGCCAGGGCCAGCACAGCAGGCACTTCCGCACCGGCCAGCTGCTGCACGAATGCATGTTCCTCAAGGATCGCTGCATCGGTCCAGCGGCCCGGCCGATAGAACTTGGCGACGACCGGCGCGGCATCCTCGATGCCCACCTGCCAGACACGGTTCTCGTAGCTGTTGAGCGCCAGCAGGCGCCCATCCGGATAGAACCCCGCCGCCTCGAGCGCATCGAGGATGCACTCGGGTGTCAGTCCCGCGTAGGGGACGTCATCGGTCGACGAGGGACGATCCGGCTCGCTCATGATGGATGCGATCAGTGGGCGGGCTTGCGGCCACCGCCAAGCAGGGCCGCCTGCGGGGCCGGCCGACGATTGCGAGCGGGCGGTGCGGCAGTGTTGTCCTGAGCCGGACGCGCTTGCTGCGGACGCGGGTTCGCACCCCTGGCGTTCGCATTGCCCTGCGCATTGCCCTTGGCCGTGCCCTTGGCGGCGCTATTGGCGTGGCCGTTGCCGCGCCCACCTCCCTGCCCGGTACGCGGCGCATTACCACTGCCTCCGGCATTGCCGTTACGGGCCTCGCCACGCGCCGGTTGCGCCGGACGCGGTTGGCGCGGCGCTTCCTGACGCTCACCTTGCGCGGCGCGCGGCTGGCGGCGCTCGCCACCGTTGCCGGCACTCCCCTGGCCGTTGCCGCGCGGCTGACCGCCACGCTGCTGTTGCCGGCCCTTCTGGATCGGCTCGGCCTTGATGCTCGGATCGACTTCGAAACCGGGCAGCAGCACCTGTTCGATCTGGCGCTTGATCAGGCGCTCGATATCGCGCAGCAGACCGTGCTCGTCCACGCAGACCAGCGAGATCGCCTCGCCTTCGGCGCCGGCACGACCAGTACGGCCGATACGGTGCACGTAGTCCTCGGGCACGTTAGGCAGATCGAAGTTGACCACGTGCGGGAGCTGGTCGATGTCGATGCCGCGTGCGGCGATGTCGGTGGCCACCAACAGGCGCAGCGTGCCGGCCTTGAACTCGGTCAGCGCGCGCGTACGGGCCGACTGGCTCTTGTTGCCGTGGATCGCCAGCGCGGAGAGGCCGTCCTTGGTCAGCTGTTCGGCCAGCCGGTTGGCGCCATGCTTGGTACGCGTGAACACCAGCACCTGATGCCAGTCGTGCTGACGCACCAGATGGGCCAGCAGTTCGCGCTTGCGCTCCCGGTCGACCGGGAACACGCGCTGCGCCACGGTTTCCGCCGTGGTATTGCGGCGTGCCACCTCGATCGACGCCGGGTTGTCCAGCAGGCGATCGGCCAGCGCGCGGATTTCGTCCGAGAACGTGGCCGAGAACAGCAGGTTCTGCCGCTTGGGCGGCAGAACGTTCAGGACCTTGCGGATATCGTGGATGAAGCCCATGTCGAGCATGCGGTCGGCTTCATCGAGCACCAGCAGTTCCACGTGCGAGAGGTCGATCGTGCGCTGCGCCACATGGTCCAGCAGACGGCCAGGCGTGGCCACCACGATGTCGACACCGCGCCTGAGCGCTTCGATCTGCGGATTGATGCCGACACCGCCGAACATCACCATCGAACGCAGCTTCAGATACTTGCCATAGTTGCGCACGCTCTCTTCGACCTGCGCGGCCAGTTCACGCGTGGGCGTCAGCACCAGCGCGCGCACGTTCGGGCGCGCGCCGCGGGGCGCATTGCCGCCATTGGCACGCGCGGCGGATTCGGAGAGCAACTGCAGCATCGGCAGCGTGAAACCTGCCGTCTTGCCGGTGCCGGTTTGCGCGCCGGCAAGAAGATCGCCACCTTTGAGAATTGCGGGAATGGCTTGCGCCTGAATCGGGGTCGGCGTGGTGTAGCCCTGTTCGGCCACGGCACGCACCAGCTTGTCGGACAAGCCGAGTTCGGAAAAAGACATGAAATGACGCTTCGGCCGCCCGTCGCGCAAGAAAGTGCGCCAATCGTGGGGCAGCTCGGGTAGAAAACCGTTACCTGAGGGTCAGGTTCGGCGGGACAGGTCGATTGCCCCCGTCTCCGATCAGGAAAGGGCCGTAGTGTACCAGTCCGGCGAGAGACCCGGAGCGATACGATATCGAGGTGGCGCTGCGCTATCATTGCGGCCACCCGGCCCGCCCCCCCCACCGTCACCGCTCATCGCCATGCGGCTCCGTTTTCTCGAAGATCAGGAAGTCACGCTTTTCGCGGCCATCCCCGTGGGGATCCTGGCCGGCATCGTCACGACGCTATTCAAGACCGCGCTCGAATCGAGCGGGCTGGTCATGTTCGGCACCGAGGCGGACATCGTCATGGTGTTCGCCGGGCTCGCCGTCGCCTGGCGCGTAGTGATCCCCGCACTTGGCGGCGCGCTGGCCGGCGCGTTGCTCGTGGTGGCCAACCGCCTGGCTGCCGCCGAGCCCGGCCCGGCCGACTACATGGACGCGGTATCTCGCGGCACGGGGCAGCTGCCGCTGAAGATCACGCTGCTGCGCTCGTTGTCGTCGTTCTGCTCGATCATCTCGGGCAGTTCGGTCGGCAAGGAAGGCGCGATGATCCAGCTTGCGGCGCTATGCGGCTCGCTGTTCCCGTCGGCGCGCGCCGACCACACCTCGGGCGACACCAATATGCGCCGGATGCTGACCGCCTGCGGCGCGGCAGCCGGCCTGGCCTCGGTCTATCACACGCCGCTTTCTGCCGCCGTCTTCGTTGCCGAAGTCGTGTTCGGCGCACTGGCCGTGCAGCGACTGATGCCGCTGTTCCTGGCCTCGGTGGCGGGGGCGATGGTCAGCCAGTGGCATGGCGGCCTGCAACCGCTCTATCCCGGCCTCCATATCGAACCCGACCTGCGCCCGCAGATGCTGATGGCAGCGGTCTTGCTCGGCGTGCTGGCCGGCGCGGCCGGTGCCCTGTTCATGCGCGCCACCACGATCGCACGCAACGGCTTCCGTCACGTGCCCGGTGGCCCGGTCGCCCGTCTGGCGCTCGGCGGCGCACTGGTCGGGATGCTGGCGATCGTGGTGCCGGAGGTGGTCGGCAACGGCTACTTCACGATCCAGACGATCCTCCAGGGCCATCCGCTGTCGGTGCCGGTCTGGGGCGTGCTCGTGGCGAAGCTCGTGGCCACCGTGACCAGCATCGGTTCGGGCGCGGTGGGCGGTGTCTTCACGCCGTCGCTGTTCGTCGGCGCGGCGCTTGGCCAGTTGCTGGCGATGCTGGTGCCCGGTGGCGGCATGACCCCGGTGCTGCCGCTGGTCGGCATGACCGCGTTCCTGGCGGCTACCAGCCAGGCGCCGCTGATGTCGGTGCTGATGGTGTTCGAGATGACGCTGGCCCCGGCGCTGCTGCTGCCGTCGATGATCGGCGCCGTGGCGGCCTACTACACGGCGTCACGCTGCCAGACCCTGTCGCTCTACAGCGTGGTGGTGGAGCGCGAGCAGGCCTCCGCGGCTGCCGAGCGCGCCCGCAGGCTCCAGCTGGCGGGCCTGTGCGACCCGACCGACACCGTCATCGACCCCGGCGCCAGCGTGGCCCAGGCCGCCGACAAGTTTGCCGAGACCGGCACGCGCTACCTCTATCTGGTCAATGCCGACGGCGCGCTGATCGGGGCAATCTCGATCCACGCCGTCCAGCGCGCCCAACGCGATGCACCCTCGGCAAATCTGCTGGACCTCGGCGACCTCGGCTTTCCGTCGTTGACGCCGGATTCGCGCCTGCGTGACGCGCTGGAGATTTTCTCGGTCCATGGCATCAACCGGATTCCGCTGGTCCGCGACACCACCGGCCGCGAACTGATGGGTACGGTGTCCAAGCAGCGGGTGCTGCAGGAAGCCTCCTCCTTGTTCTGAATACGCCACACCGGGCCCGGCCACCGTCCCCCGCTCCGGGGACAAAAGGGTAGAATCGCGGGTTATCCTGCCAGCGCGATGCCGGCCGTTTTCGGGACCGCGGTGACCGCGTCCGGCGCCGGTGGCGTTGTAGTTCCACTCGCTCGCCACTTTTGCCGGAGCCTTCATGCCCAAGCTGTTTTCGCGTCTGTCGCTGGTCGCGTGCGCCGCGACGCTGCTGATGTCCGTGGCCCCCGCCATGGCGCAGGAAACCCAGCCGATTCCCGGCGCGCCGGTGCGCGTGATCCCTGCGGATGCCATGATGGCCCGCATGGAAATCGTGCGATCGACAGATACGGACCCGATGCGCGCCAAGCTCGACGGCAAGGCCTTTGGCCTGGCGCCAGGCCTGCGCATCTTCAGCACGGAAACGCTGCTGATGAATCCGGTCACCGTGGCCGGCAAGAAATTCCCGGTGCGCTACAAGCTCGACCTGTACGGTCAGCTGCTGACCGCCTGGGTCATGACCGACGCCGAAGTGAAGGCCTGGAAGGCCGCGCACTGACGCATTTTCGATTCAACCTGTTGTGCCCTTGATGCCCCCAGGTAAACCACTGAGACCGGCACCATGAAGAAGGTATTTGTCAAAACGTACGGCTGCCAGATGAACGAGTACGACTCGGACAAGATGGTGGACGTGCTGAACGCCACGCAGGGCATGGAGCCCACGGACAACGTCGAAGACGCCGACGTGATCCTGTTCAACACCTGCTCGATCCGCGAAAAGGCCCAGGAGAAAGTCTTCTCCGAACTGGGTCGCATGAAGGCGCTGAAGGCCGCCAAACCCGATCTGGTAATCGGCGTGGGTGGCTGCGTGGCCAGCCAGGAAGGCGCCTCGATCGTATCGCGCGCGCCGTATGTCGACGTCGTGTTCGGCCCGCAGACACTGCACCGCCTGCCCGACCTGATCAACCGCCGCCAGCAGACCGGCCTGTCGCAGGTCGACATCTCGTTCCCGGAGATCGAGAAGTTCGACCACCTGCCGCCGGCGCGCGTGGACGGCCCGAGCGCGTTCGTGTCGATCATGGAAGGCTGCTCGAAGTACTGCAGCTATTGCGTGGTGCCGTACACCCGCGGCGAGGAAGTATCCCGCCCGTTCGAGGATGTGCTGGCCGAAGTGGCCGGGCTGGCCGAACAGGGCGTGCGTGAAGTGACGCTGCTGGGCCAGAACGTCAACGCCTATCGCGGCGCGATGGGTGGCACGAGCGAGATCGCCGACTTCGCGCTGCTGATCGAGTACGTGGCCGAAATCCCCGGCATCGAACGCATCCGCTACACCACCAGCCACCCGAAGGAATTCACGTCGCGCCTGATCGAGCTCTACGGCCGTTGCGACAAGCTGGTGAACCATCTGCACCTGCCCGTGCAGCACGCGTCCGATCGCGTGCTGGCAGGCATGAAGCGCGGTTACAGCGTGCTGGAGTACAAGAGCATCATCCGCCGGCTGCGCGCGTTGCGTCCGGACATGTCGATGTCGTCGGACTTCATCGTCGGCTTCCCCGGCGAGACCGATGCCGACTTCGACAAGCTGATGGCCATGGTTCACGAGATCGGCTACGACACCTCGTTCTCGTTCATCTTCAGCCCGCGCCCCGGCACGCCAGCGGCGAACCTGCACGATGACACGCCGCACGAGGTCAAGCTGCGCCGCCTGCAACTGCTGCAGGCCACGATCGAGGAGAACGTGCAGCGCATCAGCCAGGGTATGGTCGGCACGGTTCAACGCATCCTGGTGGAAGGCCCGGCGCGCAAGGACCCGACCGAACTGCACGGCCGCACCGAAAACAACCGCGTGGTCAACTTCGCGCTGCCGGGCGTGCCGCAGGCCCAGCGCGACCGCATGATCGGCCAAATGGTCGACGTGAACGTCACGCAGGCATTCCCGCATTCGCTGCGCGGCGAGTTCGTCGTGCGCCAGTAAGCGCCGTTCAACAAGGCCCCATGAAGATTCCAACCGCCGAATTCGTCGCTCCCAGGGACGACAACACGCGCCTGCAGAACCTGTGCGGGCCGCTCGACGAGAACCTGCGCCAGATCGAACAGGCGCTCGACGTGACGATCCAGCGCCGCGGCCACCGCATGACGGTGCGCGGCGAACGCGCCCAGGACGCGACGCTGGCGCTGGAGCGCTTCTACAACAATGCCCGCGTGTCGCTATCGATCGACGACGTGCAGCTTGGGCTCGTGGAATCGCGTCAGGTGGCCGCGCATGGCGCCTACCTGCCGAGCACGGAAGGCGACGACGGTTCCAGCATCGAAGACGAATCGCCGGTGCTGCATACGCGCCGCACCGGGCTGCAGGGCCGCACGGCCATGCAGCGCGACTATCTGCGCAACATCCTGTCGCACGATCTGACGCTCGGCGTCGGCCCGGCGGGTACCGGCAAGACCTACCTCGCCGTGGCCTGCGCCGTCGACGCGCTCGAGCGTGACGTGGTCAAGCGCATCGTGCTGACGCGCCCGGCCGTGGAAGCGGGCGAACGGCTCGGCTTCCTGCCCGGTGACCTGGCGCAGAAGGTCGACCCGTACCTGCGCCCGCTCTACGACGCCCTCTACGACCTGCTCGGCTTTGACCGCACGCAGAAGATGTTCGAACGCCAGATGATCGAGATCGCGCCGCTCGCGTACATGCGCGGCCGCACGCTCAATCACGCGTTCATCATCCTGGACGAAGCACAGAACACCACGCCGGAACAGATGAAGATGTTCCTGACGCGGATCGGCTTCGGCTCCAAGGCCGTGATCACCGGCGACACCACCCAGATCGACCTGCCGCGCGGCCAGAAGAGCGGCCTCGTGGAGGCGCAGCACGTGCTGCGCGACGTGCGTGGGGTGTCGCTCACACGCTTTACCAGCGTCGACGTCGTTCGCCACCCGCTCGTGGCGCGCATCGTCGAGGCTTATGACGAATATCACGCCCAGCACAAGGACGCCTGATCTTGACCAAGAAGTCTCCCAATGCCACCAGCCTCGTGCTGTTCGATGCCGATGGCCGCGCCCGCAAGGCAAACGCGCACGCGCTGCGTATCCAGCTGGCCGACGGCCGCAGCCTGACGCTGGACCTGTCCCAGGCCGGCGACGGCGTGGTGGCGCTGCTCGCCGAGCACACCGATACCCGCCAGCAGGCTGGCCTGCTGGTGCGCCCGGACAACAGCGACGCGCTGTCCGTGGCCGTGACCGCCACGCCGATCGTCACCACCACGGGCACGCCGGCGACCCCGCCCGCGCTCGAGCTTGACGTGCAACATGGCGATGGCGTGTCAAAGCGCAACGGCCTGCCGAGCCGCAAGCAAATTGAGAAATGGGTGAAGTCCGCGCTCTATGCCGACGCCGCGCTGACAGTGCGTTTCGTCGACGAGACGGAAGGCCGCACGCTGAACCGCAGCTACCGCGGCAAGGACTACGCCACCAACGTGCTCACGTTCGCCTATGCCGAGAACGACGACGATCCGGTAGCCGGCGACATCGTGCTGTGCTGCCCGGTGGTGGAGTCCGAAGCCAAGGCGCAGAAGAAGTCGCTCGAAGCCCACTACGCCCATCTGATCGTGCACGGGGTGCTCCATGCCCAGGGCTACGAGCACGATGACGACACCGAGGCCGAGGAAATGGAAGCCATCGAGACCGAAACGCTGCAGGCCCTGGGTTACGAGGATCCGTACAAGCCGATCCGCGAGTAACAGCCAGTCTGGCTCCCCACTCCCGCAAGCGTGAGCGGGGAGCACGAAAAGCCACCTGATCAGCCGCCCCACCCGGCCCTGTCACGGGCCCGGAAGGCTTTTAGTGTATGCTTCAGACGATCTCCACCACGCGCTAGCCGCGACATGAACGACCCCTATCCCAGTTCGAAGCCTGCCAATCATAAGCAGACGGATCGACCACGATCCCTACTCGAACGCCTTTCGGACTTCATCTCTCCCGAGCCCGATACCCGCGCCGAATTACTGGAAGTGCTGCAGGACGCGCACGAGCGTAACCTGATCGACGCCGACTCGCTGTCGATGATCGAAGGCGTGTTCCAGGTGTCTGAACTCACCGCGCGCGACATCATGGTGCCCCGGGCGCAGATGGACACGGTCAACATCGCGGACGCGCCGGAGACCTTCATCCCGTACATGCAGCAGACCGCGCACTCGCGCTTTCCCGTCTACGAAGGCAACCGTGACAACATCATCGGTATCCTGCTGGCCAAGGACCTGCTGCGCTATTACACGGACCCGAACTTCGACCTGCGCGAAACGCTGCGCCCGGCCGTGTTCATCCCCGAGTCGAAGCGGCTGAACATTCTGCTGCGCGAGTTCCGTATCAATCGCAATCACATCGCGATCGTCGTCGACGAATACGGCGGCGTGGCCGGTCTGGTCACGATCGAGGATGTGCTCGAGCAGATCGTGGGTGACATCGAGGACGAGTTCGACCTCGACGAGGACCATGACAACATCCTGCCTACCGCCGACGGCGCCTGGCGCGTGCATGGTCTGACCGAGATCGAGCAGTTCAACGAGACCTTCGGCACGGCATTTCCCGATGACGACGTCGATACGGTCGGCGGCCTGCTCACGAACCATGTGGGCCATGTACCGCATCGTGGCGAGATCATCACGCTGCCGCCGATGCAGTTCGAAGTCCTGCGCGCGGACGCCCGCCAGGTGCACCTGCTGCTGGTGCGCCGCGAGGCGCCCGCCGAACCGGCTCTCGTCGCCGAAGCATGACGCGTGTCGGCACGCCCGGCGCCGTGGGCACCCCTCGGGCCGGTTCGGCCGACTCACCAATGGGCGGCACGCCGCCCTCCCCTTTTCAGACCATGCAAGTCACGTCCCGCTCCGGCACCGTGTTCCGGCTGCTGATCGCGGCCGTCCTGGGCGTGGCCCATACCCAAGCCTTCGCACCGCACAACTGGTGGTGGCTGCAGATCCTGTCGCTGGCCGGACTCGTCGCGCTGATCGCCGGCGCCCCACGCCCGCGCGCCGCAGCGGCCACGGCCTATGCCTTCGGGCTGGGCTGGTTCCTGTCCGGCATCTGGTGGCTGTTCATCAGCATGCACGTCTACGGCGAGATGCCGTCGTGGATGGCTGGGCTGGCCGTAGTGCTGTTTGCCGGCTACCTGTCGATCTGGCCTGCCCTGGCCGGCGCGGCCTGGCACTGGTTGACACAACGCGGCCGTGATGGCGTGCTCCCCGCGCTGGCGTTCGGCGCCACGTGGGCGCTCTCCGAGTGGCTGCGCGGCGTGGTGTTCACGGGGTTTCCGTGGCTCGGCAGTGGCTATCCCCACACTGACGGCCCGCTGGCGGGCTTCGCGCCGCTGATCGGCGTCTATGGCATTTCCGCGCTGGCCGGGTTCATCGCGGCCTTGCTGGTGGCAGTCGTCGGCGCCATCGGTCGCCAGCGAAAAGCCCGAACCGCGGTGCTCGCCGGCGGACTCGCGGTAGGCGTGCTGGCCTGCGGCGCGGCGCTTGCGCCGATCCAGTACACCTCGCCCTTCGGACAACCGATCCATGTCCGGCTGCTGCAAGGCAATGTGGCCCAGGACATCAAGTTCGAACCCGAGGGCATCGAGCGATCGCTGGAGCTTTACCGCGACCTGATCACCGAGGCGCCGGCCGATCTGGTGGTCACGCCGGAGACCGCATTCCCGGTAATCCTGCAGGAACTGCCCGTCGAGATCGCCCGTGCGGTGCGTACCTTCATGGAAAAGACCGGCACCACGATCATCTTCGGCGCTGCCGGCGCCGATTCGCCGGTGGATTTCACCAACAGCGTGTTCGCGATCGGCCCGGAACAGGATCAGCTCTACCGCTACAACAAGCACCATCTGGTGCCATTCGGCGAGTTCATCCCGTTCGGCTTCCGCTGGTTCGTGGACATGATGAAAATGCCGCTAGGCGATTTCCGGCGCGGTACGCTGGACCAGCCAGCGGTTCCGGTGCGCGGCATTCATGTGGCACCGAATATCTGCTACGAGGATTTGTTCGGGGAGGAGATCGCGGCCACGCTGCGCCAGCAGGCAACACCGGCCAACGTGCTGGCCAATGTCACGAACCTGGCCTGGTTTGGCGACACGATCGCACTGGACCAGCACCTTCAAATCTCGCGGATGCGCGCGCTGGAAATGCGCAGGCCCATGCTGCGTGCCACGAATACGGGCATGACCGCCGTGGTGGCACCGGATGGCACGGTGCAGGCAAAGCTGCCGACGTTTCACGTGGGGACGCTGACCGCGACCGTGCAGGGCATGCAGGGCCTGACGCCTTACATCCGCTGGGGCAACGTGCCGGTGCTGATCGGCAGCCTGCTGGTGCTGTTGGTGGCCGCCCGCGCGCGACGCGCGCGCGGGTAGGCGAAACGACGGTGCGAAGCCTCGGGGCTTAGCCGATCACCGAAGTGGCGATCGAGACGGCCGCAGCGGCGGCCATCACAGCGATGGCGACGAGGTACGGTTTGCGAGACAGCAGCGACATGACCAATCCCAAGAAGTAAAGATGATGTTTCCCGGAGCGCCTTCCGGCCTGTGCATCGACCCACGCGGATAAGGGAGGCGGTTCCAGCCGCAGCCTGTTCGTTTTGTGTTCAGCCGCGTGCTTCAACTGTATACAAAAACGTTATCGGCACCTATAAGACGGTTCTGAAACCCCGGTCAGGATTTACCCGACCCGTTGCAAAAGCCCGACAGTGTCGCCAAGCATGATTCATGCCCCGCCCCCCCTGTTTCGACGTCGCTTGCGCGGGGGGCGACCCAAAAACCCGATAGAATTCAAGGTTTGGCAAACCCCGCGCGAGACGGCTCGCGCACTTGCCCGCCAGATTTCCTTTTCGTCTTCCTATGCTGACCTTCCAACAAATGATTCTGACCCTGCAGGCCTACTGGGACCGGCAGGGTTGCGCGCTGTTGCAACCGATCGATCTGGAGGTCGGCGCCGGGACGTCGCACGTGCACACCTTCCTGCGCGCCATCGGCCCGGAGCCGTGGCGTGCCGCATACGTGCAGCCGTCGCGCCGTCCCAAGGACGGCCGCTACGGCGAGAACCCCAACCGCCTGCAGCACTACTACCAGTACCAGGTGGTGCTCAAGCCGGCGCCCGAGAACATTCTCGAGCTGTACCTCGGCTCGCTCGAGGCGCTGGGCCTTGACCTGAAGCAGAACGACATCCGCTTCGTCGAGGACGACTGGGAAAATCCAACGCTCGGCGCATGGGGCCTGGGCTGGGAAGTCTGGCTCAACGGCATGGAAGTGACGCAGTTCACCTACTTCCAGCAGGTTGGCGGCATCGACTGCAAGCCGATCACCGGCGAAATCACCTACGGCATCGAGCGTCTGGCGATGTACCTGCAGAAGGTCGAGAACATCTACGACCTGGTCTGGACCGAATGGCAGGAGAACGGCGAGACGCGCCGCCTGACCTACGGTGACGTGTACCACCAGAACGAAGTGGAACAGTCCACCTATAACTTCGAGCACAGCAACACGGAAATCCTGTTCCGCCACTTTGCCGAGCACGAGAGCGAAGCCAAACGCCTGATGGGCGATACCGGCGAAAAGGCCGAAGGCGAGCAGGAGAAGGCCGCTGGCACACGCCTGGCGCTGCCGGCCTATGAGCAAGTGCTCAAGGCCGCCCACACCTTCAACCTGCTGGACGCGCGCGGCGCGATCTCCGTGACCGAGCGTGCCGCGTATATCGGGCGAATCCGCAATCTGTCGCGCCAGGTGGCGCAGGCCTACTACGACTCGCGGGAAGCGCTTGGCTTCCCGATGTGCAAGACCGAGGCCCGCGCATGACACCCCATCTGCGCGGCGTCTGTGCGATCGTCGCGTTGGCCGTGTCCGCCGTGGCGGTGTTCGGTGGCAGCGCCGACGCCCTGGCACGCACCGCATCGCCGCCAAGTCCGCAGGCGCTCTACCTGCCCGAGGACCTGAGCAATGTTTGCGAAGCCGACCAGCAGGCCCTGCAACTGGCCATCACGCGGCACTGGCGTCCGGCGCTCAAGTCAATCGACCAGTGGACGCAGCTCGTGCGGTCGTTCTCGTGCGACCTGTCGGGCTCGCGCGATCTCGGCTGGCACCGGGTGCCGCTGCGCGCCTATGAAAGCGCGATCCGCTACCCGCTGCAGTGGGCCGAGTGGGAAGACCACAACGGCCGGCCGCGCCGCACCGTGCGCACTTACTATTCGGCCGCGCAGCTTCCCGCCAAGATCGAGTTCTGGATCGGCGGACGCATCGACGAGATCCGTTATGACCGTCGTACGCAGCGGATCGACGCACGCTTTCCAGCCGCGGGTACCCGCGGCGCTTCCGGCGTGGCGGCGCAATGCGCCTACACCACGCTGCAATTCCGCCAGCAGAATGGCCTGTGGCTGCTGTCTGGCGTGGAACCCAATCTCTCGCCGCGCTGCTAAGCGCGCGCCCATACCTGTTGGATACGATTCATGTCGCAACCCATGACCGATTCGCTGCTGATCGAACTGTTCACTGAAGAACTGCCGCCGAAGGCGCTGGCACGCCTGGGCGAGGCCTTTGCCCAGGGCCTGTTCGACGGCCTCGGCGCGCGCGATCTGCTCGAAGCAGGCGCCACCGTTACGCCTTTCGCCACGCCGCGCCGCCTGGGCGCGCTGGTCTCCGGCGTGCGCCGCACCGCGCCGGACCGTGAGCAGCGCGAGAAGGTACTGCCGCTGACCGTGGCGCTCGATGCCAACGGCGCCCCGACGGCTCCGCTGGGCAAGAAGCTGGCGGCACTGGCCAAGTCGGTCGGCGTAGCCGAGATCGACTGGCAGACGCTAGAGCGCGCCTCCGATGGCAAGGCCGATGCGTTCTTCTACCGCTATACCGCGCGCGGCGCGACGCTGGCCGATGGCCTGCAGGCAACGCTCGACGAGACGCTGACCAAGCTGCCGATCCCGAAGGTGATGAGCTACCAGCGTCCGGACGGCACCACCGTGCATTTCGTGCGTCCGGCACACAGCCTGATCGCCCTGTATGGCGCAGAGATCGTGCCGGTTTCGGCACTCGGACTGCAAGCCAGCAATCTCACGCAAGGTCACCGCTTCCTGTCGCAGGGCACGATCGAGATTCCCCACGCGGCCGAGTACGCCGGCCTGCTGGAATCGCGCGGCCGCGTCGTCGCCGGCTACGCCGACCGGCGCGAGCGCATCCGCACGGCGCTGCTCAAGGAAGCCGGCGCCGACAAGGTCATCATGCCGGACTCGCTGCTCGACGAGGTGAACTCGCTGGTCGAATGGCCGGTGATCTACCCGTGCCACTTCGAGGAAGCCTTCCTGGCCGTGCCGCAGGAGTGCCTGATCCTGACGATGCAGACCAACCAGAAGTACTTTGCGCTGACCGATGCCGAAGGGCACCTGCGCAACCGCTTCCTGATCGTCTCGAACCTGGCCACCGACACGCCGCAATCGATCATCACGGGCAACGAGCGTGTGGTGCGCCCACGCCTGGCCGATGCGAAGTTCTTCTTCGACCAGGACCGCAAGAAGACGCTGGCCTCGCGCGTGCCGCAACTCGCCAACGTGGTCTACCACAACAAGATCGGCAACCAGCTCGACCGCGTGCAGCGCCTGCAGCAGATCGCCGGCCATCTTGCCGACGCGATGAACGCCGCCGGCGCCCCGGTCGACAAGGCCGCCGCGATGCGCGGCGCCGAACTGGCCAAGGCCGATCTGCTGACCGACATGGTCGGCGAGTTCCCCGAGCTGCAAGGCACGATGGGCACGTACTACGCCCGCCACGACGACGAAGCCGAGGACGTCGCCCTGGCCTGCTCCGAGCACTATCGCCCGCGCTTTGCCGGCGACGCGCTGCCAGCAGGCAACGTGAGCACCGCCGTGGCGCTGGCCGACAAGCTTGAGACGCTGATTGGCATCTGGGGCATCGGCCTGCAGCCGACCGGCGAAAAGGACCCGTTCGCACTGCGCCGCCACGCGCTGGGCATCCTGCGGATGCTGATCGAAAAACCGCTGGCGCTGTCCCTGAACGACGTGCTGGGTCTGACCGAACAAGCCTTCGCCGGCATCGCGGCGGTCAAGCCTTCGCGCGAAGCGATCACCGACTTCCTCTTCGACCGCGTACGTGGCTACCTGAAGGACAAGGGCTACACGACCAACGAGGTGGAAGCCGTGGTCAGCCTGCGCCCGCAGCAACTGCACGACATCCTGGCGCGCATGGAAGCCGTCCGCACGTTCGCGGCGTTGCCTGAAGCCGAAGCCCTGGCCGCAGCGAACAAACGCATTACGAACATCCTGAAGAAGACGGACGAGGCAATCGGCAGCGTCGATGTATCGCTGTTCCAGGAGGCCGCCGAAGGCGCGCTGCACGAGGCGATCGAGCGCGTGCGCCCGGGCGTGGAAGCCGCGTTCGCGGGTGGTGATTTCACCGCCGCGCTGCGCGACCTGGCCCAGCTTCGCGATGCCGTGGACCGCTTCTTCAACGACGTGATGGTCATGGCCGAGGACGCAAAGCTGCGCGCCAACCGCCTGGCGCTGTTGGCCACGCTGCACAGCCTGGCGAATCGCGTCGCGGACATTTCGAAGCTGGCGGCCTAAGCTGTCTCATACGCTGCATCACCGGAGCGCGCCATGCCACAGTCCCAGTTGAAGTTCGTCATCCTGGATCGCGACGGGGTCATCAACCGCGACAGCGACCAGTTCATCAAGACACCCGACGAATGGATACCGATCGAGGGTAGCCTTGAAGCCATCGCCATGCTGAACCAGGCCGGCTACCGCGTGGTGGTGGCCAGCAACCAGTCGGGCATCGGCCGTGGCCTGTTCGAGATGAGCGCGCTCAACGCGATGCACGAGAAGATGTACAAGGCGCTGGCCAACCACGGTGGCCGCGTCGAAGCCATCTTCTTCTGCCCGCACACGGCCGCCGACAACTGCGACTGCCGCAAACCCAAATCCGGCCTGTACGAGCAGATTGGGGAGCGGTTCGGCATCGAATTGCGCACCGCGCCCACGGTGGGAGATTCGCTGCGCGACCTTCAGGCGGGCGTGGCGGTTGGCTGCATCCCGCATCTGGTTCGCACGGGCAAGGGCATGAAAACGCTGGAAAAAGGCGGCCTGCCCGATGGCACGCGCGTGCATGACGACCTGGCAGCGTTTGCGCGCTGGCTGATCGACGATGCGGCGCCCAAGCCGCAACCAACCGCGCCCTGATATCCGTCCCCGATTACCGCCCCCGATCGATGACTTTCCTCCGTTCCCTGCTGTTCTCGCTGTACCTCCTGGCACTCACGCCCCCCTATGCGTGCCTTTGCTTCATCGTGTTTCCGTTCATGAACGCGGAGAACCGCTTCCGCTTCGTGCGCGGCTGGACAAGGCTTGTAATCTGGGCGGGCCGCCTGATCTGCGGCATCCACTATCGCATCGAGGGCATGGAGCAGGCGCAGTCGATGCTCGACAAGCATGTGGTGCTGCTGTCCAAGCACCAGTCCGCATGGGAAACCGTGGCCTATGTGGCCCTGATGCCCAAGCCGCTGTGTTTCGTCTTCAAGCGCGAGCTGCTGCTGGTACCGTTCTTCGGCTGGGCCCTGGGGATGCTGAAGATGGTCCATATCAATCGCAAAGATGGCCCGCGCGCGTTCGCGTCGGCCGCCCGCCAGGGCCGCGACCGCCTGGCAGAAGGCGCCTGGATCATCATGTTCCCGGAGGGCACGCGCACCGCCTCGGGCCTGGAGAAGCCGCGCTACAAGAGCGGCGGCGCCCGTCTGGCAGTGGAAACCGGTGCATGGGTGATCCCGATGGCTGTCAATTCGGGACGACTCTGGCCCCGCAACTCCTTCCTGAAATATCCGGGCATGATTACGATTTCGATCGGCGCCCCGATTGCGTCGGCCAACAAGACCGCAGACATGCTGAATCAGGAAGTCGAAACGTGGATCGAGGCAGAGATGCGCCGCATCGATCCAGACAGCTATCGCCGCGCAGGTAACCAGGCCACCGCATGAAGCTGCTGCGTCCTGCTCCCGAGACACCCGGCGCGCAGCTCGAGCTGCCGCTGGCGGAGGCATTGCCGCCCGTCACGCCGGAGCAGCAGGACCTGTCGCCGACATCCGCGCCGCACACACCCGAAACCGCGTCGCCCTGGCCCCCGGCCCTGCCCAATGGCCGGCGACTGCAGGTGGGCGAACGCACGGTGCACTACGCCCTCAAGCGCTCGTCGCGGCGCACCATCGGCTTCACCGTGGACGATCGCGGCCTGTCGATCACCGCGCCCCGCTGGGTCACCCTGGCCGACGTCGAGGCAGCCATCCTCGAGAAGCAGCGCTGGATCTTCAACAAGCTGGGCGAATGGCGCCATCGCGAAGCACGCCGCATCCTGCCGACGGTGCAATGGCGCGACGGCGCATCGTTACCGTTCCTGGGCCAGCCGATCACCCTGCAACTCGAATCGCCGGCCGGCGTGCTGATGTTCAATGCGGAATTGCGCATGCTGCATCTGGCCCTGCCCGCGCACGCCGACGAGCAGCAGATCAAGGACCGCGTGCAGGGCTGGATGCAGAACCAGGCGCGCCGCCTGCTGGCGGAGCGGCTGGACATCTATGCCGCGAAACTGGGCGTGCGTCATACCGGCTTCGCCCTGACCTCGGCAGCCACGCGCTGGGGAAGCTGCACGGCCGACGGCAAGATCCGGCTGAACTGGCGCCTCATGCATTTCCCTCTGTCGATGATCGACTACGTGGCCGCCCACGAGCTGGCGCATCTCAAGGAGATGAACCACGGACCGCGTTTCTGGGAAACAGTGGAATCGATCTTCCCCGAGTTCCGCGACGCCCGCGCCCAGCTTCGCGCGCATCCACCGGAACTGTTGCCGACGTTCTGACGTTCTGACGTTCCGGCGCTCCGGCGCCCTCGTCGCTCACCGTGCATACCGTGCGTCCAGGCGCCATCGACGGATATGTTCCACACCTGGCTGTAATCACCGGCCTCCGGCGACTGGTCGCCCCGCACGCTGTTGTCGAACCACGCATACCGAAACCGGGTATCGGCATAGGGACCGACATCGACGGCGGCCGGCGCGTTCCGCGGCATGGGAATAGAATGGCGGACTCTGTCTTTACAGTTTTGCCAAAGAGACCCCCATGCGACTTCTCCACACCATGCTGCGCGTTGGCGACTACCAGCGCTCGATCGATTTCTACACGCGCGTGCTCGGCATGACGCTGCTGCGCGAGAGCGACAATCCCGAATACAAGTACCGCCTCGCCTTCGTCGGATACGGCCCCGAGACCGAGACCGCCGTCATCGAACTGACCTACAACTACGGCGTCGACAAGTACGACCTCGGCACCGCCTATGGCCATATCGCCCTGGAAGTACCCAGCGCGGCCGAAGCCTGTGAGCGCATCCGGTCGGCCGGCGGCAAGGTCACCCGCGAAGCCGGTCCGGTCAAGGGCGGCACCACGGTGATCGCGTTCGTAGAGGACCCGGACGGCTACAAGATCGAACTGATCGAGCGTCACTCGACGCGCGACGCTGCCCGCCCGTAACGCGCAATGAGCGCGCAAGCAATGACGCGGCGCCCGCTGGACGGCACGGCCATCGGGTTGATGGTGCTGCTGTGCGCCGCCTGGGGGCTCCAGCAGGTGATCATCAAGGTCACCGCCCCGCTGATGGGCGCCGTGCTGCAGGCGGGTGTGCGCTCGGCCATCGCGGCGCTGCTGGTGTTCGGCTTCGCGGCCTGGCGCGGCACGCCGCTCTGGGAACGCGATGGCACATTGCGCGCGGGACTGGTAGCCGGACTACTGTTCGGGGCCGAGTTCTTCTGCATCTTCGTCGGACTCGGCCACACCACCGCATCCCGTATGGCGGTGTTTCTCTATACAGCCCCGATCTTCACCGCACTCGGCCTGCACCTGTTTGTGCCGGGCGAGCATCTGCACCGGGGCCAGTGGCTCGGCGTGGTTCTGGCGTTCTGCGGCATTGCGCTGGCCTTCGCCGACGGTATTGCCTCGCCTTCCACGCAAGGCAGCACGGTGATTGGCGATGTCCTGGGCATGGTGGCCGGCGGCTTGTGGGCGGCGACAACCGTCGTCGTGCGCGGCAGCAAGCTGTCTGGTGCCCCTGCCAGCAAGACGCTGCTCTACCAGTTGGGTGTGTCGGCGGTGATGCTGCTGTTGATGGCGCTGGCGGCAGGCCAGGCGCATACGGTGGAAATCACGGGCTTCGTCGTGGCAAGCCTGTTCTACCAGTCGGTGCTGATCGCGTTCGCGAGCTACCTGATCTGGTTCTGGCTCTTGCGCCAGTATCTGGCATCACGACTGTCAGTGTTCTCGTTCCTGACGCCGCTGTTCGGCGTGGCATTCGGCGTGCTGCTCATGCACGACCACGTCGGCGTGCGGTTCGCCCTGGCGGCGGTGATGGTGCTGGGGGGGATTGTGCTGGTGAATCGGCGGGCGTAGTGCACCCCGGCGGTTTGTCGCCCTCTCCCGCGTAGCGGGCAAGGGCGACAACGATCCGTGCCGAATTACTGCGGAAACGAGAACATCCCCAGCGCGCCGCGCACTTCGTCCAGCGTCTGCTGGGTGATTTCGCGGGCTTCAGCGGTGCCCTTCTTCAGGATGTCGAACACGTAGCCCGGGTCCTGGGCAAGCTGCTCGCGGCGTTCGCGGATCGGGCGCAGCATTTCCTGCAGGACGCTTTCCACACGGCGCTTCAGCACCATGTCGCCCAGGCCGCCACGGCGGTAGTGCTCCTTGAGCGCTTCCACTTCGGCCGGATTCGGATCGAATGCGTCGAGGTACGTGAACACGACATTGCCTTCCACCTGGCCCGGATCGGACACCTTGAGGTGGTTCGGATCGGTGTACATCTTGTGCACGGCTTCGCGGATCTGGTCCGGCGACGCGCCGAGCGGAATCGCGTTGCCCTGCGACTTGCTCATCTTCGCCTTGCCATCCACGCCCGGCAGACGGCCATGCTTCGGGATCAGCGCGGCGGCTTCGGGCAGCACCTCGCGGCCCACCTGGTTGTTGACCCGACGCACGATCTCGTTGGTCTGCTCGATCAGCGGTGCCTGGTCTTCGCCCACGGGCACCAGCACGGCCTTGAAGCCGGTGATGTCGGCGGCCTGCGAAGCCGGGTAGCACAGGAAACCAGCCGGGATGTCGCGGCCGAAGCCACGCGCCTGGATTTCCTCCTTGATCGTCGGGTTGCGCTCCAGGCGCGATACCGTGACGAAGTTCAGATACATCAGCGTCAGTTCCGCCAGCGCCGGCAGGTGCGACTGCACCGAGATCGTGGTCTTGGCCGGATCGATGCCCACGGCGAGGTAGTCGAGCGCGACTTCGAGCACGTTGCGGCGCACCTTGTCGGGATCGTGGGCGTTATCGGTCATCGCCTGGGTATCGGCCAGCAGCACGTACTGCTTGTGCGTCTCCTGCAGGGTGACGCGGCTCTTCAGGGAGCCGACGAAATGGCCAAGGTGAAGCGGGCCGGTAGGACGGTCGCCAGTCAGGATGACGGGACGCTTATCAGGGTTGGTCTGGTCAGTCATGGGCGTCGCAAGGACTTCAGGGTATTCAGGATAAAAATGGGCTCAGGCCACGCGGGCGGGCGGCTCCGCCCCACCGACGATTCGCGCGAGCTCGACATACTCGGCAACAGGCACTTCCTCGGCGCGGCGGGTCAGATCGAAGCCCAGCGCGTCGAAATCAACCTGGTCGCGCAGGAACGACAGCGTATTGCGCAGCACCTTGCGGCGCTGCGAGAACGCGGCGGTCACCACATCGCCCAGCACGCCCGCATCGCACGCGGCGTACGGCGACCGCAGCGTGCCATCCTCGGCGCGTGGCCACGGAATCATGCGCACCACGGCGGAATCGACCTTCGGCGGCGGATTGAACGACGCGGGCGGCACATCGAGCACGTGCTCCATGTGATAGCGGACCTGCAGCATGATCGACAGGCGGCCATACGATTTGTTGCCGGGGTCGGCCACCATGCGCTCGACCACTTCCTTCTGCAGCATGAAATGCTGGTCGCGCACGTCATCGGCGAAATCCACCAGATGGAACAGCAGCGGGCTGGAAATGTTGTACGGCAGGTTGCCGACGATGCGCAGCGCGCGGCCGGGCTCGCGCAGCTTGCCAAAGTCGAACGCCAGCGCGTCGCCGGCGTGGACCACAAGGCGGTCGCCGTAGCGCCGGCGCAACCGCTCCACGAGATCTCGGTCGAGTTCGACCACCTGCATGCCTGGCAGCCGCTCCAGCAGCGGATCGGTCAGCGCGCCGAGGCCCGGACCGATCTCGACCACGATGTCGTTTGGCTGCGGGTCGATCGCGCTGACGATGCCATGAATAATGCCGTCATCGACGAGGAAGTTCTGTCCGAACCGTTTGCGGGCCACATGGCCCTGATGCACGTTTGAACGCATAAGTCAGTGCTGGCCGTTGGCGATGCCATTGTCCGCGCGCCCATTGCTGTGGCGCCCGCTGGCATGTCCGGCCATGGTAATGGCACAGCGGATGGCTTCGATCATGCTGCCGTGCTCGGCGCGGCCAGTGCCGGCCAGGTCGAGCGCGGTGCCATGGTCCACCGATGTGCGGATGAAGGGCAGCCCCAGCGTGATATTCACGCCGTGACCAAAGGTACCGTACTTGAGGGGCGCCAGGCCCTGGTCATGGTACATCGCCAGCACGCAGTCGGCATCACGCAGATGGCGCGGCTGGAACAGCGTGTCGGCGGGATACGGGCCGCGCGCGTCGATATCGGCATCGCGGGCCTGCTCGAGCGCGGGAGAAATCACGTCGATTTCCTCGCGCCCCATATGACCGGACTCCCCCGCGTGCGGGTTCAGCCCGGTTACCAGGATGCGTGGGCGCGCGATGCCGAAATTCCGGCGCAGGTCGGCATCGACAATCGTCAGCGTCTCGACCAGCATCGGAACGTTCAGCGCATCAGGCACCACGCGCAGCGGCAGATGCGTGGTGGCCAGCGCCACGCGCAGCATGGCGTTGTCATGCGCCGGCTGCGGGCCGGCCAGCATCATTACCACACGCGGCACGCCAGCGCATTCGGCCAGATATTCGGTATGCCCGGAAAACGGCACGCCAGCATCATTGATCGTGCTCTTCTGCACCGGCGCGGTAATCATGGCCGCATAGCGGCCCGTCCGCAGACCATCGACGGCGGCATCCAGCAGCGCCAGCACGTAGTGGCCATTGCGGGCATCGAGCCGCCCCGGCTCGCAGTGCACGCCCAGCGCGATGTCTTCCACGATCACGTCGCCATCGGCAATCCGACGTGCCCACGCATGGGCCACGCCGAGCGCCTCGGCACGCTGATCGAGCAGACGCGCATCTCCGATCACATGGAAGCGGACCGTCCCCCCATGGCCGACGTTGCCGCCGTTGGCGCCGTGATTGGCGGCGAACTGCAGCAGGGCACCGATCGTGATGTCGGGGCCGATGCCGGCCGGTTCTCCGGTCGTGATTGCTAGGTCGAGTGGCGCGGGGTCGGGCATTGTTCGGGCCAGCGCATCAGCGCTGGCGGTTGATCCGGTATTCGACATACGCCGCGCTGCGGAGCTGGCGCACCCAGTCATCATAGGCGGCGCGCAGCTTCTGCTCGCGAACTTCGGCTCGTGCGAAGTCACGCTGCTTCTCGGGCGACACTTCGGTCTCGCGGCGGTTTTCCACCTGGATCAGGTGCACACCGAACTGCGTGACGACCGGGTCGGAGATTTCGCCCGGGCGCAGGCGGTTCATGGCCTGCTCGAACTCGGGCACCAGTTCGCCCGGCGACACCCAGCCGAGTTCACCGCCTTGCGACGCCGAGCCGTCCTGCGAGTAGCGACGGGCGGCATCGGCGAAATCGACACCGTGCGTGATCCGGTCGCGAATCGTCGCCATCTGACGCTTCGCTTCGGCCTCGGGCATGTTCGGGCCGGTGCGGATCAGGATATGGCGCACCTGCGTCTGCGCGATGCGGTCGCTCGCCGCCGGCTGCGCGGCGGCCGTGCGCTTGGACACGAGCTTGATCACGTGGAAACCGTTGGCCGATTCCAGAACCTCGGGCACCACCGCGCCCGGCTGCAGGTCGACCACGGCATTGGCAAACACGGCAGGCAACCGGCCAATCTCGCGGAAACCCAGCGAGCCGCCTTGCGAGGCTTCCGGCGCCTCGGAGTTGGCCTTGGCCAGTTCGGCAAAGTCCGCCCCGCCTTGCGCCTGCTTCAGCAGGCCTTCCGCCTTCGTCTTGAGCTGGGCCTTCTGTGCATCGGACGCATCTTCGGGCACGCGCACGAGGATCTGCGCCACATTGAACTCAGTCGGGCCCGAGGCGGCCGCCTGGCCACCGTTACGCGCGGCCAGATAGTTGTCGATCTCGCCGTCGTAGACCTGCACCTTCGAGTCCACCTCGCGTTCGCGCAGGCGGATCACCTGGACCTGCTTGCGCAGTTCGTCGCGGTACTTGGTCCACGACATGCCGCTGGCTTCCACGCGGCTGCGCAGCTCCGTCGCAGACATCTTGTTCTGTTGCGCCACCGATTCGATCGCCCGATCTACTTCCTGATCGGTCACCTTGATCCCGGCTTCCTGCGCGGCCTGCGTCTGCACGCGCTCCATCACGAGGCGTTCCAGCACTTCGCCGAGCAAGTCGGGCCGCGGCGGCACCTCGCGCTTGGCGGCGCGAAGCTGGTTTTCGATCTCGTCAGCGCGGTCAAGCAGTTCCCGGCGCGTGATCACGCTGTTGTTGACGACGGCCACCACCTCGTCCACCAACTGCGAGCGCGGCTGGGACGAAGGCTGCGGCACGCCCATTATCGGCTGGCTCGGCGCCACGGTGCTGCCGCTGCCCTGGCTGGCCGATTGGCTGCCCTGCTGCGTGAAGATGCCCTGCGTACGCGTGCCGGGCGCGCGCAGTTGCGCAGCTGCCGGCGCGGCCAGCGTCACGAGCACGGCCGACAGCAGCAGGTGCTGCCAGGGGTTCAGGCGGGACAACAGGGAGAAGGCTTGACGTTTCATCTTGGTCCGTCATTCATAGTGATCGTACGGGGTTGTCGGCACCGGCCGTGCCGTCACGGGCTCGTAGCCCGGCACGTTCAGGCGCAACATGTCCAGCGGGTTGGAGCCGATCTTCGACAGCCCACGGAACTCCACCTGGAAGAAAACCCGCCCGGTGTAACCGTTCGAGGTATTGCGGAAACGCTGGTACACGAACCGGCCGACCCAGCAGTCGGCGGCGTACTCGAAACCGGCCAGCGCATCCACGAGCTGGTTGGCCGACTTGTCGAATGCCACGCGGCCAATACCGTAAGTGCGTTGCGTGATCGGCCACTGCCCCGACACTTCGATCTGGTCGATCGCGGTATTGTCCGTCACCGAGGTCGGGCGACGGTAGCGATAGCCGAAATTGATGAGCTTGCGCGATTCCGGCCGGTACGCGAATGCCACGTTCGAGTAGTTGACCTTGTCCTGGTCCGGATTCCACTGGATGCCGGCATCAAGATAGTAGCCGCGGAACAGCTGGATCGTGGTGGCTGCCAGCAGGTCTGAGTAGCTCGGCTTGGCATCCGGCAGCGTGCCATTGAGCTGCACACGCTGGCCCGTAAAGTCGACACGCTGCGCAATCGTGCCACGGAAACGCTCGACACCAGTCTCAGATTCGATCAGGCGCGTGGTCAGGCCCAGGGTCAGCTTGTTATTGTCAGCGATGCGGTCGTTACCGGTAAACGGGTTCTCGGTAAAGATCTGACCGTAGCCAAAGTCCGACTGCACCGTATCGAACAGCGGGAACTGACTCTGGTCGTAGAACGGCGTATAGACGTAGAACAGGCGCGGCTCGAGTGTCTGCGTGTACTTCACGCCAAACAGCTTGCTGACGCCCGGCGCGTCACGCTCGAACGTCATGCCCGAATCCAGGCTTACGGTCGGAATAGTGCGATTGAGCGTATTCGACGCGCCAACCGTGTTGGTGCCGGTATCCATGTTGTACTGCGCCGCGTTGAAGATGAACTTCGGCGTCACGTACCAGCCCGGGCGGATGATCGGGTAGCTGATTGTCGGCTGGATGAATGCGCGATTGCCTTCGGGCTGCTGGATGCCGGTACTGGTCAGCGGGATACGGAATCGCGTGTAGTCCGTCTCGAGCGAAATATCGAAGCCGTGGAAGTCATAGCGGTTGTACTTCGCGTTCAACTGCGGCTCGCGCTCGTAGGACGGCTCGCTGGGCAACAACGTCTGGAACTTCTGCACCCGTGCCATGAACACCCAGTCCTGCCACGCATAAATCACGCCGCCTTCCTGCGTGTACTGACGCAGGGTCGACTGCGATACGGAACGCGTCAGGTCGTCGGGATACTTGTCATCCGAAACCTTGCTGACGTTCACGTACGCCGTCATGCCGGGGATGACGGTCTGATAATGCTGGATCGAGTAGGCCCAGCGATTGCGGCCCGCCTTCTTGTCGTCGGGCAGGAACTCGCCGCGGATGCGGCCGCTGTAGCCGTCCCCCATGTACCGGAAATCCTCGCCAAGCTGCACGCCGCGGGACGACAGAATTCGCGGGTAGAGCGTCAGATCACGGTTCGGTGCCAGGTTGAAATAGTACGGAACAGTGAGATCGAACCCGGAGTTCGAGCCGTATCCGAACAACGGCGGCAGCACGCCGCTACGACGCTCGCTATTGAGCGGAAAGCTGAACGCCGGCGCGCCCGCGATCGGCACGCCAAAGAAATTGAGCACACCGCCATAGGCCGTGCCCACCTGACGATCGCTATCCAGATCGAGCTTTCTGGCGCTGAAGTACCAGTCCGCGTTATCGGGCGAACAGGTCGTGTAGGTCGCCTTCTTCAGCGTGCTGCGGTCCGGATCCAGGAAATCTACGCGCTCGGCGCTGCCGGAGCCGCCGGTCTGCTGGAAGTAGTAGTCCGGGGACAGCATGTAGCCTTCATTGGCCTGCACGCGCATCCGCGCTTCCGGGCCTACGGCCAGCGTGCCGCTCTTCGAAAGTCGCACGTTGCCAGTGGCATGTGCTTCGTCGGTGTCCTGGTCGTAGGTGACCTTGTCGCCCTTGATCACACCACCGTCGCGGCGCAGTTCGGCGTGCCCTTCCATCTCCACGCCCTTCTCGCTGTAGCCCGTTACGCGGTCGCCGGACGCGTAGGCTGGGGCGTTCGGATTCGAGGGCGTAGATGACGGCGATAGGTTGAGCGTGTTGCCGCTGGGAGCGGTCCGCATGGCGGGCTCGGTCAGGCGCGGAACGAGATCGCCGCCTTCAGCCGGCGGCGGCGGTGCCTCCGGGGTCTGCGTGACCACTGGCTCGACGAGGTCGATGTTCGGAATGGCGGACGTCGCGCCGTACTGCGCATGGGCGCTCACCGTCAGCCCGGCCATGGCGAGCACGAGCGGCCGCAGCGCGCTGGCGGGCAGGCGGACGCGCCGGGACGTGCCCGGGGGCGCTGGCGGTCGGGTGGCCGGATGATGCGGTGATCGTCGTTGTTCGGTCATGCAAACGGTGGTCGGTCAGCTCGGCGGGCCGGCGCTTCGAAGGGGCTGCAAAATTTGCCCCTGCTTCGACGCCAACCCATTGCCAGAGCGGGCTGCGGGGCGACAAAGGCCCCTCCCGGAGGCCACCCGGCGCCCGGGTCTGGTCGGGTATTATACGGGGCATCGTATTCTCCCTTTCAGGCATGTCTGCACTTCTTCACGCCACGGGCCAAGACCCGCGCATCGAACAACTCAAAACGTGGGTAGCCAGACTCGGTGCGGCATGGTCGATCGACCCGGATTCCTGCGCCCCCGCGTCGGCCGACGCAAGCTTTCGCCGCTACTTCCGCGTGCGGACCGGCCACCCTGCGCACCCCACCGCGATCGTGATGGACGCGCCACCCTCGCACGAGGATTGCCGACCGTTCATCCATGTGGCAAAGCTGTTCGGCGATGCCGGCGTGACGGTGCCGACGGTGCTGGCCCAGGATCTCGAGCAGGGTTTCCTGCTGCTGGCCGATCTGGGCAGCCAGACGTACCTGTCGCGCCTGGACGACACCTCGGCGCACAATCTCTATACCGATGCGGCCGCCGCGCTGGTCAAGATCCAGGCCGCCACCCGCCCGGGCGAACTGCCGGCGTACGACCGCGCGCTGCTGCAGCGCGAACTGGACCTGTTCCCGCAGTGGTACATCGCCAAGCACCTCGGCGTGACGCTCGACGACCGTCAGCAGGCCGACCTGCGTGAGGTGTTCGAGACCATCATGGCCAACAACCTGGCGCAGCCGCAGGTCTACGTGCATCGCGACTACCATTCGCGCAACCTGATGGTGCTGCCCGAAGCCAGCAACCCCGGTGTCCTGGACTTCCAGGATGCGGTGATCGGCCCGATCACCTACGACGCCGTGTCGCTCTGGCGCGACGCCTATATCGAATGGGAAGAAGAGCAACAGCTCGACTGGCTGATCCGCTACTGGGAACGCGCCCGCAAGACCGGGCTGCCCGTGGCGGCCGATTTCGGCGAGTTCTACCGCGACTTTGAATGGATGGGCCTGCAACGCCACCTCAAGGTGCTTGGTATCTTCGCGCGTCTGTATCACCGTGACGGCAAGGACGGCTATCTGGCCAACCTGCCGCTCGTGCTCCGATACACCCGCAACGTGGCAGGCCGGTATAGCGAGATGCGCAAGCTCGTGCGCCTGCTCGATGCGATCGAAGGCACCGAGCGGCCCACCGGCTTCACGTTCTAGGCGGGTGCAACGTGGAGGTCCCATCCGACACCCCTGACACCCCCGAGGCCGCCGAGGCTATCACCCGCAGCGGCGAATGGTGGGCCGGCGCCCGCGCGCTGGCGCCGATGCTGCTCGGCGTGATGCCGTTCGGCCTGATTTACGGCGTGCTGGCAGTCAATGCCGGAATGCCGGCCTGGCTGGCCTGCGCGATGAGCGCGATCGTCTTCGGCGGGGCATCGCAGATGATCCTGACGCAACTCTGGGCAGCCGGCACGCCGGCGCTGGTGGTCGCGTTCACGGTGGCGATGGTCAATCTGCGACACGCGCTCTATTCCGCGACGATTGCCGCATCCCTGGCACCGCTGCCACGCCGCTGGAAGGCGCTGATTGCCTATCTGCTGACCGACGAGGCGTTCGCGGCCATGACCCGCCGTCTGGGAGACACTGGCCCGCGCGCGCGCTACCGGCACTGGTTCTACTTTGGCGCGGGCTTTTCGCTCTGGGCGAGCTGGCAGGTCTCCACGCTGGCCGGTGTGCTGGTTGGCGCGCAGGTGCCGCGTGACTGGCCGCTCGATTTCTTCCTGCCGCTGACCTTCATCGGGATCATCGTGCCGAATTTGAAGCACCGCTCGCAGACCGCCGCCGCGCTGGTGGCCTCGGTACTGGCCGTGGCGTGCTTCGCCATGCCGCACAAGCTCGGCATCATGGTGGCGGCGCTGGGCGGCATTGCCGCAGGCATGTTGCTGCGCGGGCGCGACCGGGACGGTACCGGGCGGCGCTCGTCGGACGCATCGGGCCAAACCGATCGCAAGGAGCACGCAGCATGAGCCAGATGACCCTGCTGTGGGTATTCATCGGCGCGGGACTGGCCACTTTCCTGATCCGGCTGTCATTCATCGCCGTCGAGGGCCGCGTGCGCCTTCCGGCATGGTTTCGCACGGCGCTGCAGTTCGTGCCGGCGGCCATGCTGTCGGCCCTGATCGCGCCGGACCTGCTAATGCGCGACGGCGCCGTGTTCGTCAGCCCGCACAATGCACGCCTGATCGCCGGCGTGGTGGCCATCGTCATCGCCGCGCGCACGCGCAGCGTTGGCTGGACCATCGCCGGAGGCATGGCCGCCCTGGTTGCCCTGGAGGCTCTGATTTGAAAGCGATGATCTTCGCCGCCGGCCGCGGCGATCGTATGCGACCGTTGACAGATGCCTGCCCGAAGCCGTTGCTGGCCGTGGGAGGCAAGCCGCTGATCGTGTGGCAGGTCGAGGCGCTGGTGCGGGCCGGCCTCACCGATATCGTCATCAATCACGCCTGGCTCGGCGAGCAGCTCGAGTCGGCACTGGGCGATGGTTCGCAATTCGGCGCGCGCATCCATTGGTCGGCCGAAGGCACGGCACTGGAAACGGCCGGCGGCATCGCCCACGCGCTGCCCCTGCTGACCGGCAAGGCCGACGCCGACGACGTGTTCCTGGCCGTATCGGGCGACATCTTCTGCGACTTCGACTACCGCACCCTGTTGCCGCGCGCCCGCGCCATGGCCACGGCCCCGCGCCCGCACATGCATCTGGTGATGGTGCCGAATCCGCCCTTCCATCCGCGCGGCGATTTCGTGCTGGATGCGGGCGGACTGCTGCGGATGCCCAGCGCCGACGGCCACGCGCTGACGTTCGGCAATATCGGCCTGTACGACACCCGCCTGTTCCGCGAAATCGAACGCGGGGCGAAGGTGGCGATGTCGCCCTACTATCGGGAAGCCATCGCGGCAAGCCTGGCCACGGGCGAGCGCTTCGACGGACGCTGGGAAAACGTTGGCACTCCTGCGCAACTGTCGGCGCTTGATCGCTCGCTGCGGGCATAGCGGCGCGCTCCCAAACGTTACCAAAGCCCCGTACGCGCCCGCTTTTGCGCCGCATCGTGCGCACGCGCGGCCCGCTTTACCCGCCGACGGGTTTAGAATCGGGGCATTCCCCTCACCGTCTTTCATCCATGTCCGCACCCGACTCCGCCCTCCTCGGCGCGTGCAGCGATCGCCGCGCCCGTGTGCTGAAACATCTGCGCGCCAACGGCGGCGGCGTGGCCATCGTGCCAACCGCGCCGGAAGCCATGCGCAATCGCGACAGCGACTATCCGTACCGGCACGACAGCTATTTCTATTACCTTACCGGATTCACCGAGCCAGACGCAGTGCTCGTGCTGGTGGCGGGCGGCCCGGGCGACGACACCAACAGCAGCATCCTGTTCTGCCGGCCCAAGCACGAAGAACGCGAGATCTGGGATGGCTTCCGCTATGGGCCAGAAGGCGCGCGCGCGATGTTCGGCTTCGACGAGGCGCACTCGGTCGAAGACATCGACAAGCTGCTGCCGCCGATGCTGGCCAACCGCGCCACGCTGGCCTATCCGCTGGCCGCCACCGCAGACTTCGACGCACGCGTGCGTGGCTGGCTGGATGCGGTACGGATGCAGGGCCGCGCCGGGGTGTCCTCCCCGTCGGCCGCGCTAGACGTCCGCACACTGCTCGACGAGATGCGCCTGTTCAAGGATGCGGGCGAACTGGTCACGATGCGCCGTGCCGCCGAGATCTCGGCCCAGGCGCATGTTCGTGCGATGCGCACGTCGCGCCAAGGCTTGCGCGAGTACCACCTCGAAGCCGAACTGCTCTACGAATTCCGCCGCCACGGCGCCCAGAGCGTGGCCTACAACTCGATCGTCGCCACGGGCCCCAACGCTTGCGTGCTGCACTACCGGGCGGGTCCGGCCGAACTGCGCGACGGCGACCTGTGCCTGATCGACGCGGGTTGCGAACTCGACGGCTACGCGTCGGACATCACGCGCACGTTCCCGGTCAACGGCCGATTCACGCCGGCGCAGCGCGAGCTCTATGACCTCGTGCAGGCCGCGCAGGACGCCGCCATCGCCGAGACACGCGCGGGCGTGCCATACAACGTCCCGCACGACGCGGCGGTGCGTGTGCTGGCGCAAGGCATGCTGGACACCGGCCTGCTCGACCGCAACAAGGAAGGCACGCTCGACGACGTGCTGGCCAGCGGCAGCTATCGCCGCTTCTACATGCACCGCACGGGCCACTGGCTCGGCATGGACGTGCACGACGTGGGTGAATACCGCGTGCCCGGCCCGCTGCCGGCAGGCCACGAGGGCGAGCGACCATGGCGTCCGCTCGAGGCGGGCATGGTGGTAACCATCGAGCCGGGCATCTACGTGCGCCCGGCCGAAGACGTACCCGAACGCTACTGGCACATCGGCATCCGCATCGAGGACGACGCCGTGGTGACTTCGGGAGATTGCGAATTGATCACGCGCGGCGTGCCTGTGAAGGCCGACGAGATCGAGGCACTGATGCGCGACAACGGAGGCATGTCGCGATGAAGGCATTGTTGAGCAAACTGTTCGGAACCGGCGTCACGAAGACCCACACGACGCGAGCAGTCGATCCGAACGAACCATTCGTGATCAATATTTATGACGACCGCGTCGTGGTGCACCGCCCCGACGGCCAGCGCGAAGAGCTGGCCTGGGACGCGCTGGAGAAAGTCGTGGTGCGCGTGTCCGACCGCGCGCCGTGGGCAGGCACCGCATGGCTGATCCTGGCCGGCGACGCCGCAAGTCAGCAAGGCTGCGTGGTGCCGATGACCGCGGCCAACCACGAGGCGCTGGTGCGGCGCCTGCAGGAGCTGCCCGGCTTCCATCAGCAGAAACTCGATAACGCGATGCGCGACGCCACCTCTGGCAAGTCACGCACCGACGCGAATCTGTGGAAGCGATCCGAAGCCGAAGCCCAAGCGCGCAAGGACGAGGAAACCAGCCATGACGCTGCCAACCAGCACTGACGCACTCGCGGTTGAGCCGCGCGACATCGTCATTGTCGGCGGCGGGCCGGTCGGCTTGGCGCTGGCGGCGCAGTTGCTACGCACCACATCGTGGCGCATCACGCTGATCGACGCGGCCACGCCGGCGCGCGCCGCACGTGATCCGCGCGCCATTGCCTTGTCGCACGGCAGCCGCCAGTTGCTCGAGCAGATCGGCGCATGGCCGGTGCCGGCGCAGGCGATCGAGCATATCCATGTCTCGCAGCGCGGCCGCTTCGGTCATGTGAAGCTCCATGGCGACGACTACGGCGTGCCCGCGCTGGGCTATGTGGTCAGGTACGGCGACCTTTGCCAGACCCTCGAACGCGCGCTCGCCCGCGCCGCCGACGCCGCTCCGGGCCGGCTTGAACGCGCCTTCGAGACGCGTATCGACAACATCGATCAAGGCGACCGCAGCGACGGCAGCAACCGGAGCGACGCCGCCCTGGTCCGGCTGACCGGCACCTCGCACGCAGAGCAGGAAGGATTGCCGGTAGCGTTTGCGGCCCGCATCGCTGTGCAGGCCGAAGGCGGACTGTTCCACCAGCAAATCCAGCGGCTGTCGCGTGGCACCGAGGCCGCGCGGCGACGCGACTATCAACAGACCGCGATCATCGGCCATGTGACGTGTACGCAACCACAACCCGGCTGGGCGTGGGAACGTTTTACCGAGGAAGGGCCGCTGGCGCTGCTGCCACACGAGGAACATGGCGTGCAGGGCTACGCGCTGGTCTGGTGCTGCCCGCCCGAGCAGGCCATGCGCCGGCTCGCGCTCCCAGAGGACGAGTTCGCATATGAACTGGGCCAGGCGTTCGGTACGCGAATGGGCCGGTTCACGCTGGTTGGCAAGCGCCACGCGTTCCCGCTCGGGCTCAATGCCGCGCCGGTCACGGTCGACGGGCGCGTTGCCGCGGTCGGGAATGCCGCGCAGACGCTACATCCGGTGGCCGGACAGGGGCTGAACCTGGGCCTTCGCGATGCATTCGCGCTGGCCGATTCGCTGCGCGCCGGCTGCACACCACAGGCACTGGAGGCGTTCGCGAGCCGGCACCGGGTCGACCGCGCGATGACAATCGGCATCACCGACCTGCTGCCGCGCGTGTTCGCCGTGGGCGGCCCGATGGCGGCCCACGCCCGTGGCGCGTCGCTCGCAGCACTGGCCTGCGTGGCGCCGCTCAAGCACGCGCTGGCGCGGCAGATGATGTACGGCGCACGCGGCTAGTCGATATTTGCCAGGCGGCTCCCCGACGGCCCCTTTGCGGGGCCGTCTTCATGATATTTGCTCATTTCTTGAGCAACCGTACCGGATTGGCGGTAAAATCCCGCCCTCGCACATGACCCGACTTGCGCCGGCCCCAAGGCTTGGCAGGGGCATGTTTTTGCATATCGCCAGCTTCGCCTGAACGCACCCAACACCGTTCCATCGTGCAGATCGGTCCGCACCAACTTCGCAACAACCTGTTCGTCGCCCCCATGGCCGGGGTGACCGACCGGCCCTTCCGCCAGCTTTGCAAGCAGCTTGGCGCGGGCTACGCGGTGTCCGAGATGGTCGCGTCGAACGCCCAGCTCTGGAAAAGCGAAAAGACCATGCGCCGCGCCAACCATGCCGGCGAGGTGGAACCGATTTCGGTGCAGATCGCAGGCGCGGAGCCGTCGATGATGGCCGAGGCGGCCCGCTACAACGTGGACCGCGGCGCCCAGATCATCGACATCAACATGGGCTGCCCGGCCAAGAAGGTCTGCAACGTGGCCGCCGGTTCGGCGCTGCTGCAGAACGAGCCGCTGGTCGTGCGCATCGTCGAGGCCGTGGTGGCCGCCGTGGGTGACCGCGTGCCCGTCACGCTGAAGATCCGCACCGGCTGGGACCGCGAGCACAAGAATGCGCTGCGCGTGGCGCGCATGGTGGAAGACGCCGGCATCAGCATGCTGACGATCCACGGCCGCACGCGCGCCGATCTCTATCATGGCGAAGCCGAGTACGAGACGATCGCCGCCGTCAAGTCGTCGATCCGCATCCCCGTGGTCGCCAACGGCGACATCACCACGCCGCAGAAGGCCCGACATGTGCTGGCAGTGACCGGCGCCGACGCGATCATGATCGGCCGGGCCGCGCAGGGCCGCCCCTGGCTGTTCCGCGAGATCGAGCACTACCTGAAGACGGGCGAACTGCTGCCCTCGCCAGAAGTGGCCGAGATCCGCGCGATCATGAACCATCACCTTGCGGACCACTACGCGTTCTACGGCGAGTTCACCGGAGTGCGCACCGCCCGCAAGCATATTGCCTGGTACACGCGCGGCCTCAAGGGCGCGAACCTGTTCCGGCATCGCATGAACACACTGGAATCCACCGACGCGCAACTCGCGGCCGTCAACGCATTCTTCGACGAACAGGCTGCAATCTCCGACCGCCTGGTCTATGTCGACGAGAATGCCGCAGCGGACGACGACGCGCTCGACAACAACAAGAAACGGGAATTGCTTGCCGCATGAGCCGCAACGCCATCGACCAATGCATCCGGGATAGCCTGGATACCTACTTTCGCGATCTGGACGGCGAAGTGCCGTCCAACATGTACAACATGGTGCTGGAGGCCGTGGAGCGGCCCCTGCTGGAAGCCGTGATGACGCGCGCCGAGCGCAACCAGTCACTGGCAGCCGCGTATCTCGGCATCAACCGCAACACCCTTCGCAAGAAGCTGCAGCAACACGGTTTACTTTGAATTTGACGCGTTCCCCACAGCCATGATCAAGCAAGCTCTTCTCTCCGTTTCAGACAAAACCGGCATCGTCGACTTCGCGCGCGAACTCAATGCGCTTGGCGTCACGCTGCTTTCCACCGGCGGTACCGCCAAGTTGCTGGCCGAGGCCGGCCTGCCTGTCACGGAGGTGGCCGATTACACGGGCTTCCCCGAGATGCTCGACGGCCGCGTGAAGACGCTGCACCCGAAGGTTCACGGCGGCATCCTGGCCCGTCGCGACCTGCCGGAACACATGGCAGCCCTGGCCGAGCACAACATTCCGACGATCGACCTGCTGGTGGTGAACCTGTACCCGTTCCAGCAGACCGTGGCCAAGGATGACTGCACGCTGCCGGACGCCATCGAGAACATCGACATCGGCGGCCCGACCATGCTGCGCTCGGCGGCCAAAAATCACCGCGACGTGACCGTGATCGTCGATCCGGCCGATTACGCGGTGGTACTCGGCGAGATGCGCGCCAATGGCAACAGCGTCGGCTACGACACGAACTTCCGCCTGGCTACCAAGGTGTTCGCCCACACCGCCCAGTACGACGGCGCGATCACTAACTACCTGACCAGCCTCGGCGCCGACAAGTCGCACCAGGCCCGCAGCGCCTATCCGCAGACGCTGAACCTGGCCTTCGAGAAGGTCCAGGAAATGCGCTACGGCGAGAACCCGCACCAGTCGGCCGCGTTCTACCGCGACCTCAAGGCCTTCGACGGCGCGCTGGCCAACTACGTGCAGTTGCAGGGCAAGGAACTGTCCTACAACAACATCGCCGATGCCGACGCCGCGTGGGAATGCGTCAAGTCGTTCGACGCCGCCAACAGCGCCGCATGCGTGATCGTCAAGCACGCCAATCCGTGCGGTGTGGCGGTTGGCGCGAACGCGCTGGAAGCCTACGACAAGGCCTTCAAGACCGACTCGACCTCGGCCTTCGGCGGCATCATCGCCTTCAACGTCGAACTGGACGAAGCTGCCGCACAAGCCGTGGCCAAACAGTTCGTGGAAGTGCTGATCGCCCCGTCGTTCAGCGCGGCCGCGCGCAACGTGTTCGCCGCCAAGCAGAACGTGCGTCTGCTGGAGATCCCGCTGGGCAAGGGCGTGAATCAGTACGACCTGAAGCGCGTGGGCGGCGGCCTGCTGGTGCAGGGCCCGGATGCGCGCAACGTGCAGCCGTCCGAACTGCGCGTGGTGACGCGCCGTCACCCGACGCCGAAGGAAATGGACGATCTGATGTTCGCCTGGCGCGTGGCCAAGTTCGTCAAGTCGAACGCCATCGTGTTCTGCGGCAACGGCATGACGCTGGGCGTGGGCGCGGGCCAGATGAGCCGCGTGGACTCGGCACGCATCGCCAGCATCAAGGCCCAGAACGCCGGCCTCACGCTGGCGGGTTCGGCCGTGGCATCGGACGCGTTCTTCCCGTTCCGCGATGGTCTGGACGTGGTGGTCGACGCTGGCGCGACTTGCGTGATCCAGCCGGGCGGCTCGATGCGCGACGATGAAGTGATCGCCGCCGCCGACGAGCGCGGCATCGCCATGGTGCTGACCGGCACGCGCCACTTCCGCCACTAAAACGGTAGCGAGGGCACACCGCTGCCCTCGCCCCGGCGCCTCTCCCGCGCTACGGGAGAGGCGCGCAACCCCTCCCCTGCGGCGTAATCCTCTACACTACGCCCATCTCCCCCTGCCCTTGCTTCATGCGTATTCTCGGCATTGACCCCGGTTTGCGAACCACTGGCTTTGGCGTGCTCGAAAAGCACGGCAACAAGCTCGCCTACGTCGCGTCGGGCACGATCCGCAGCAATGGCGAGACCAGCCTGCCCGAACGCCTGAAGACGCTTTACGACGGCATCTCCGAAGTCGCGCGGACCTACGCGCCAGACTGCGCGGCGATTGAAAAGGTCTTCGTCAACGTCAATCCTCAATCGACCCTGCTGCTCGGCCAGGCACGCGGCGCGGCGATCTGCGGGCTGGTCGGGCAAGGGCTGCCGGTGTTCGAATATACCGCGCTGCAGCTCAAGGTGGCCGTGGTCGGATACGGCCGGGCCAACAAGGAGCAGGTTCAGGAGATGGTGATGCGGCTGCTGTCGCTGTCCGGCCGTCCGAGCTCCGATGCGGCCGATGCGCTTGGCGTGGCGATCTGCCATGCCAATGGCGGCGACACGCTCGGCACGCTGGCCGGGCTGGCGCCTGAGCTGGCGCGCAAGGGAATGCGCGTGCGGCGCGGCCGGCTGGTCGGCTGATTCGTCGCCGGCGGACCGACGCCGATCGATTGCCATTTTCAGAGCAACGCCTAGGGATGACCGCTACGGCCGGCGCTTACAATCGTCGTTCGTGACACCGTCAGGAATGCTCCGATGCACCATCCGTTCATCACCCGATTCTCGCTTGCCGCGCTGACCGCTGGCCTCATTGCCGGCTGCGCGGCGCCGCCTCGTGCGCCCACGTCCACGGCTGCGCCGGAGGTGCCATCCACGGCATCCGTTCCCACCAGCGCCGCGCGGAAGCCCGTGCTGATCATCGGCCATCGCGGCGCCAGCGCGCTGCGGCCGGAACACACGCTGGCGTCCTATCAGAAGGCGATCGACGACGGCGCCGACATCATCGAGCCCGATCTCGTGGCAACGAAGGATGGCGTGCTGGTGGCGCGGCACGAGAACGACATCACGGGTACCACCAATGTGGCCGAGGTGCCGGAGTTCGCAGACCGCAAGCGTGTGAAGGTCATCGACGGCGAGCGGCTGACCGGCTGGTTTACCGAGGACTTCACGCTGGCCGAACTGAAGACGCTGCGCGCCCGGGAGCGGATTCCGAAGCTGCGTCCCGCCAATGCGAAGCTCAATGACCAGTTCGAGATCCCGACATTCGACGAAATCCTGAAGCTCGCCGAGCTGGCCGCCATGAAGCGTGGACGGTCGGTTGGGATCTATCCCGAACTCAAGCATCCCACTTACTATCGCGGTATCGGCCTGCCGCTGGAGGAGCGACTCGTAACCGCGCTGCAGGGCAGCGCCTACGCGAAGACCGTGCCGGTCTATGTGCAGTCGTTCGAAGCCACGCCGCTGCGCACCGTCAAGCGATTGCTGGGTAATTCGATGCCCAACGTGATGATCGTCCAGCTTATCGGCAATCCGCGCAGCCGTCCCGCGGACTGGCGTCTGGCAGGTGATACGCGCACGTACGCCGACATGATGAAGCCGATCGGCCTGCGCGAAGTGGCCACCTACGCCAACGGCATCGGCCCCGAGAAGAACAGCGTGATCCCGCGCGATGCCAACGGCAATCTCGCCTCGCCGACCGCGCTGCTCGCCAACGCTCACGCGGCGGGCCTGGTAGTGCATCCTTACACATTCCGGCCCGAGAATGCGTTCCTGCCGAAATCGCTGCGCGCGCCCGGTGACGATGCCACGCGCAATCCGGCTGGCATGATCAGCGAGATCGAGACCTTCGCAGCCGCGGGTGTCGACGGCGTCTTCACCGACGACCCGGCGCTGGGTCGCCGCGCCGTGGATCCTCCCGCCAACGGCGGCCATTAAGCACGCTGGCCGCGCTACACTTGCGGCCAATTTCGCTTCTTCATCGCACCCACCATGATCGGACGTATCGCCGGCACCCTGCTTGAAAAGAATCCCCCGCATCTGCTGGTCGACTGCCATGGCGTCGGCTACGAGATCGATGTGCCGATGAGCACGTTCTACAACCTGCCGGCGATCGGCCATCCCGTAACGCTGCTGACCCAGCAGATCGTGCGGGAGGACGCGCACCTGCTCTTCGGCTTTGCCACGGCCACCGAACGCAATACGTTCCGGGAGCTGATCAAGATCACCGGCGTCGGCGCGCGCATGGCGCTGGCCGTGCTGTCTGGGCTTTCGGTACCGGAACTGGCACAGGCCGTGACGATGCAGGAAGCGGGCCGGCTGACCAAGATCCCGGGCATCGGCAAAAAGACAGCAGAGCGGCTGCTACTGGAGCTCAAGGGCAAGCTTGGCGCGGATCTGGGCCATGCTCCCGGCGCCACCCCGGTGGCCGATAGCGCCATCGACATCCTCAACGCGCTGCTCGCGCTCGGCTACTCGGAGAAGGAGGCCGCGCAGGCCATCAAGCAGGTGCCGGCCGGCACCGGCGTGTCCGACGGTATCAAGCTCGCGCTGAAGGCGCTGTCGAAAGGCTAAGGACGCACCGCGAACGGCTCGGGGCGGGGGCGCAGCGTAGAATGGCGGCAAATTGCTTCTGACTGCCATGATTGAAACCGACAAGCTGACCGGCGCCGACCGCCTGCCCGACCGCGTGATCTCGGCCACGCCCGCTTCCACGCAGGAAGAAGCGTTCGAGCGGGCGCTACGGCCCAAGCTGCTCGACGAATACGTCGGCCAGGAGAAGGTGCGCGGCCAGCTCGACATCTTCATGCACGCGGCCCGCAAGCGCCGCGAAGCACTGGACCACGTGCTGCTGTTCGGGCCTCCCGGCCTGGGCAAGACCACGCTGGCCCACATCATCGCGCGCGAGATGGGCGTCAA
This sequence comes from Cupriavidus sp. UBA2010, assembly GCF_002335265.1. NCBI lineage: Bacteria > Pseudomonadati > Pseudomonadota > Betaproteobacteria > Burkholderiales > Burkholderiaceae > Cupriavidus > Cupriavidus sp. UBA2010. The sequence continues at coordinate 104,807 of NZ_DDCI01000036.1, read as the reverse complement.
TCTGCGCCAGACATCGGGGCCGGTGCTCGAACGCCCGGGCGATCTGGCCGCCCTGCTGACCAATCTCGAAGCCCACGACGTCCTCTTCATCGACGAAATTCACCGGTTGTCGCCGGTGGTCGAGGAAATCCTGTACCCGGCGCTGGAGGACTACCAGATCGACATCATGATCGGCGAAGGCCCGGCGGCCCGCTCGGTCAAGCTCGACCTGCAACCCTTCACGCTGGTGGGCGCCACCACGCGCGCCGGGATGCTGACCAATCCGCTGCGCGACCGTTTCGGCATCGTGGCGCGGCTCGAGTTCTATACCCCGGACGAGCTCGCGCGCATCGTCGCGCGCTCGGCACAATTGCTGAATGCCGCCATCGACCCGGCCGGCGCATTGGAAATTGCCCGCCGCGCGCGTGGCACGCCCCGGATCGCCAACCGGCTGCTACGTCGCGTGCGCGACTTTGCCGAGGTGAAAAGCGACGGAACAATCACTAGAGAGCTGGCCGACGCCGCACTGGAGATGCTCGACGTGGATAGCGTTGGCTTCGACCTGATGGACCGCAAGCTGCTGGAAGCCGTGTTGCATAAATTCGACGGTGGCCCGGTCGGCGTGGACAATCTGGCCGCAGCGATCGGCGAAGCCCGCGACACGATCGAGGACGTGCTGGAGCCCTACATGATCCAGCAGGGCTACCTGCAGCGGACGCCGCGAGGACGTATGGCGACAGCCGCCGCCTACCGCCATTTCGGGCTGGCATCGCCCCGCGACGGTGGTGCCGAGCCCGCCGAAGGGCTCTGATTTTCCGCATCCCGCCCAAGGCCGTTCCACGGCCTTTTTTTTGCGCCTCCAGATGCCCCGGCGACCGCCGGGCGCGCCATTTAAACGTTTTAGCACCCCGTCGCAAATTTTTTCGAAGTGGATTGCTGGCCTCTGGCCGCTTGTCCACAATGGCTGCATCCCCTTTAATTACAGGTGCGCGTTTGCGCCATAAGGATCAGAAATGAATTTGCGAGCCAAACCAACTTCCCTGATCTCCGTACTTGCCGCGGCGGCCGCCCTGGCGATCGGCGCGACGGGCGTGGCGCACGCGCAAAAGCCGCAGGCAAAGACACCTGCGCCGATCGGCGTGGCCGAGGAAGCCGTGGTCAGCGGCAAGGTGGTCGATGTCGATCCGCAGTCGAAGGCCGTACTCGTCCAGGGACCGCGCGGCAATCTGGTCGAGCTCGTGGCTGGCGATGAAGCCAAGAACATCGGCAACGTGCGCAAGGGCGATATCGTGACGCTCACGCGCGGCGCGGCGGTGGTGGCGGCGCTCCAGCCGGTGGACAGCAAGGACACTCCGCTGCTGGAGCAGGTGGAACGCGTTTCCCACGCCGCCGAGGGCGGCAAGCCTGGCGTGATGCGTGAAATCACGACCACGATCACCGCTCAGATCACCAAGGTAGACGTGGCAAAGCGTATGGTGACCTTCCGCGGCCCGCGTGAAACCCTGCGTACCGTGAAGGTGCAGGACCCGAATATCGACCTGGCGAGCATTAAGCAGGGCCAAATGGCCAAGATTGTTGTGCGCGAAGTGGTGGCCATCACCGTCAAGTCGCCGAATGCCGGCTGATTTTCAGCCGGAGAATCCACCTGCCATCCCAATCAGGAGAACAACAATGAATCGACGCAACTTTGTCACCCGTATGGCAGGTTCCGGCCTGCTCGTCGCTACCGCCATGGCTGCAGGTTGCACGACCACGGGCTCCAGCGATTCGAAAGACGCGGCTGCTCGGCGTCAGGAAATCGATGCTGGCGCCGAGGGCGCGCTGAACCGGCTGTTCACGTCGGTCGATGGTTCGCGCGAACTGGCCAACAAGGCGCAGGGCATTCTGGTGTTCCCGCGCGTGCTGGCCGGTGGCCTGGTGATCGGCGGCGAGTACGGCGACGGCGTGCTGCGCAGCAAGGGCGCGAATGTGGGTTACTACCGCACGATCGCCGCGTCGTTCGGCCTCACGGCTGGCGGCCAGTCGCGCTCGGTGATCATCATGTTCATGACGCCGGAAGCCTACAACAAGTTCTTGCAGGCCAAGGGCTGGACGGCTGGCGTCGATGCCAGCGTGGCACTGGCCAAGGTCGGCGCGAACGGCAAGGTGGATACGGTTACGGGCCAGCAGCCGGTGATCGGCTTCGTCCAGACCAATGCCGGCCTGATGTTCGACGTTTCACTGGACGGGTCCAAGATCAGCAAGCTGGACCTGTAATTCGCAGAGTCTCTCCTCCTCTGCGATTGGACAACTCCCGGCCGTGGCCGGGAGTTTTTTATTGCACCGACGCTCGCGGCTGGACGCCCGGGCGTAGTCCGGAGAATCGGATCAGGTAGATAGGATCAGGGGACGCGTCGATCGACTTCGTCCAGCGCCAGCGCCTCTAGGTGGCTGACGTCGGCCCATTGCAGCAGCGTAAGGTGGGCGGTGTCGCAACGCAGGCGGTTGACGCTGGCATTGAGCAGTTCGTGCTCGCGCGGCGCTTCGAGGGTCATGCCCGCCGCCTCGCGGTAGAGGCAGTCGAGCACGCCGCCGTGCGCCACCAGCGCGATGCGCTCGCCAGGATGGCGCCGCGACAGATACAGCGCCACCTCGACCGCCCGGTCGTGGAACTCGCGCAGCGATTCGCCCTCGGGCGGCGCGTAGTCGGGCACGCGCGCCTGCCAGCGCGCGAAATCCTCAGGGCGCTTCTCCGCCACTTCAGCGTAGGTCATCCCCTCCAGATCGCCATAGCAACGCTCCCGCAGTCGACGCTCGGGCCGCACCTGCAAACCCAGCGTCTCGGCCAGCGGCGCCGCCGTCTGCATGGCACGACCCAGGTCACTCGAATAGACCGCGTCGATCGGCTCGCCGGCCAGCGCCTCGGCCAGCGCGCTCGCCTGGGCGCGGCCAGTGTCGTTCAGTGGGATGTCGAGCTGGCCCTGCAGCCGCCGCTCGCGGTTCCAGGCCGTCTCGCCATGGCGAATCACGATCAGGTGGGTGTAGGCCAGCGATTGCGGGCCAGTGCTTTGCGACATTGCCGATTCCTCGGGGGGCGACGGTTCGGGCCGGGTCTGACGCCCGGCGGGGCGAACGAGGTTACTTCACGAGCCTCGGGTTAAGGGTGTATGTACCGGTCAGGCTGGCCTCGGCCAGGACATGGCCCTGGATCGCGCGGCGCACGTCGGCACCGGTGAACTTGCCTTCGACCGGAACGCGGTCGATATCGAGCGCGTACACGGTGAATACGTAGTGGTGAATGATCGAATCGTTCCACGGAGGGCACGGGCCGTCATAGCCGAAGTAGTCGCCCTTCATATCCGCGTCACCGGCGAACCAGCCCGTGTAGTCGTTCAGGCCGTGGCGCAGGCCGCCAGCCGTGGCGGTACCCACCAGCGCCTCGGGGCCCGGCTTGCCTCGCGCGATCACGCCGTCGCTGTGCGAGCCTGCCGAGATCGTGTGTAGACCGGGCGGAACGTCGATCAGCACCCAGTGGAAAAAGTCCACGCGCGGCAGCGATTCCGGAACCTCGCGGCCTTCCTGGTTGACGTCGTCGCCCTTGCTCGGCACATCGCGGTCATGGCAGATCAGCACGAACGAACGGGTGGCGGCGGGCACGTCATCCCAATGCAGATCCGGGTTGCGGTTGCTCGACAGCGCGACATGACTGGCCGCGTCGGGCACGCAAAACGCAAACTCGCCGGGAATCGGCGCATTGTCGGCAAAGGCCTTGCTCCAGAGTTTCATGGGGATCTCCTTGGGTGTCGATCTCGGGCGACGTCAGGCATTCGCTGCCGGTGGCACGCGCAGCCAGAACGTCACGGGACCATCGTTGGTCAGGCTGACCTGCATCATCGCGCCGAACTCGCCGGTCTGCACCGACGGATGCGCGGCGCGGGCGCGGGTCACGAAATGATCGTAAAGGCGGCGGCCGTCCTCGGGCGCGGCGGCCGGGGTGAAGCTCGGCCGGGTGCCGCTGTTGGTATCGGCAGCCAGCGTGAACTGGGACACCACGAGTAGCCCGCCTGCGGTGCCCTGGCCGTCCATGTTCTGCACCGGCAGGTTCATCCGCCCTTCCGCGTCGGAAAACACACGGTATGACAGCAGCTTGGCCAGCAATCGCTCGGCCTGCGCCTCGGTGTCGCCGCGCTCGGCACAGACCAGCGCCAGCAGGCCCGCGCCGATCTCGCCGGTGGTGCGACCATCCACAGTCACGCGCGCCTGCGAAACGCGCTGGATCAGGGCGATCATCGAGGGCCCGGGCTCAGGAAAGCGTCACGCGCGCGAAGCGGCGCTTGCCCACCTGCACCACGTACGTGCCGGCGGCCACCTTGGTCGCCTTGTCGCTGACCACGGCACCATCGATCTTCACGCCGCCCTGCTCGATATTGCGGTTGGCCTCGGAGGTCGACGGCACGAGATTGGCCTGCTTGAGCAGTTGCGCGATGCCCAGCGGCGCGCCTTCGAGGCTCACGGCCGGGATGTCGTCGGGCACGCCGCCACGGGCGCGATGATTGAAGTCCTCGAGCGCCTTCTCGGCATCAGCCTGGCTGTGGAAACGCGTGACGATCTCCTGGGCCAGAGCCACCTTGCAGTCGCGCGGGTTGCGGCCCAGCGCCACTTCGTTCTTCATCAGGTCAATCTCGCTCATCGGGCGGGACGACAGCAGCGTGTAGTACTGCCACATCAGTTCGTCCGAGATGCTCATCAGCTTGCCGAACATGTCGTTCGGGGCCTCGGTCACGCCGATGTAGTTGTTCTTGGACTTCGACATCTTCTCAACGCCGTCCAGCCCCACCAGCAGCGGCATCGTCAGGATGCACTGCGATTCCTGGCCGTACTCCTTCTGCAGCTCGCGACCCACCAGCAGATTGAACTTCTGGTCGGTGCCGCCCAGCTCCAGATCCGACTTCAGCGCCACGGAATCGTAGCCCTGCATGAGCGGATAAAGGAACTCATGGACCGAAATCGGAATCCCAGACCGGAACCGTTTGGTGAAGTCGTCGCGCTCCATCATCCGGGCCACGGTGTACTTGGCCGCGAGCTGGATCATGCCGCGGGCGCCCAGTGGGTCGCACCACTCGCTGTTGTAGCGGATTTCGGTACGTGCCGGATCGAGCACCAGGCTGGCCTGGCGGTAGTAGGTCTGGGCGTTGGCCTCGATCTGCTCCCGGGTCAGCGGCGGGCGGGTGGAATTGCGGCCCGAGGGATCGCCGATCGTCGACGTGAAATCGCCGATCAGAAAGATCACCTGGTGGCCCAGATCCTGGAGCTGGCGCAGCTTGTTCAGGACCACGGTGTGGCCCAGATGGATGTCGGGCGCGGTCGGATCCAGGCCAAGCTTGATCCGCAGCGGCACGCCGGTGGCCTCGCTGCGGGCCAGCTTCTGCAACCATTCGGATTCAACAAGGAGCTCGTCGCAGCCGCGCTTGGTGATCTCCAGTGCGCGCATCACCGACGGCGTAAGTGGATAGTTGGCCGCGGCGGCCGGGGACACTTCACTCATGACGTAAGTCTTTGAAATCTATAAAGAATTTGCGACGGACAATCAGATTCGTTCTGGTATAATCCGCGCTTTGCGCCAGACGGGATAAACCGTCGGCCAACCGTCATTCTAGGCGGCATACAAACAACGCCCGCACCGCACCTCGGGGGAGGAAGGCAGACGACACATATCGTCGCGGCAGCGGCCCTAGGTAATACGGAAAGCTTGAATTCTACGTGATGTGGTCTAGTCTCCGCGAAGTTTTCGCGCGCGAGCTGGTGGTACTCGTCGACCCTACCAATCCCCAGCACACGCGTCGCCGCAAACAATTGACCGTCGCCGTTGGCACGGTATTCACCCTTGGCATGGCTGCAGCCATGGGCGTCGCCCCGCGCAATGCCTTCGATGATCCGCTGGCCCCGCGCGTCGAGCAGGCCCTGCGGATGCCGGATGTGCGCCAGCAACTCGAACTGCTCACCGAGACGGATGAGCAGAGTGTCTACGTGCGTCAGGAACGAATGCAGCGCGGCGACACCATCTCCACGCTGTTGCGCCGGCTCGGCGTCGACGATCCCGACGCGCAATCGTTCATCCTCAAGAACCCGACCGCCCGTGGCCTGTTCGGCCTGAATCCCGGCCAGACGGTGCAGGCCGAGATCGACGACAGCAATCTGCTGGTCGCGCTGCAGGCCAACCTGGGCGGCGACGCCGCGAGTTCCCGTGAACTCGTGGTCGAGCGCGTGGCCCCGCAGAAGGACGGCGGCGACTACACGTACAGGGCGCGTATCGCGTCGGTGGACAACGACGTGCACTACGAGATGGCCTCTGGCGCCATCGAGAACAACGGCTTCTTCAAGTCGATGGACGCGGCGAACGTGCCGGACGAAATCGTCAGCCAGATGATCTCGATCTTCTCGGGGGTCATCGACTTCCACCATGACATTGCCCGTGGCGACCGTTTCCGCATCGTCTATGAAGCCGGCTTCCGCGACGGCGCCTTCGTGCGCAACGGCCGCGTGGTGGCGATCGAACTGATCAACCGGAACACGCTGTACCAGGCGCTCTGGTATTCGCCCACGGACGGCGAACCCGGGGCCTATTACACGTTCGACGGCCGCAGCATGAAGCGCCCGTTCCTGCGTTCGCCGGTGGAGTTCTCGCGCGTCTCGTCGGGCTTCGGCGGCCGCGACCATCCGCTGCATCACAAGTGGGCGCAGCACAAGGGCGTCGACTTCGCCGCCCCCACGGGCACCAAGGTGTTCGCCTCGGGCGAAGGCACGGTAGAGTTCGTGGGCCAGCAGAACGGCTACGGCAACTTGATCATCCTGCGACATGCCGGCGGCTATTCGACTTACTACGCCCACCTGTCCGGCTTTGCCGGCCTGCGTGACGGCCAGCACGTCGGCCAGGGCGAGGTGATCGGCTACGTCGGGTCCACCGGCTGGGCTACCGGGCCGCACCTGCATTACGAATTCCGCTACAACGACGTGCCCCAGAATCCGCTGACGACAACACTGATGGAAGCGCCCACGCTGACCGGCAAGTCGCGCTCGGAATTCCTGAACTACACGAGCGCCATGCTGAGCCGGATCAACATGCTGCGCACCTACAACGTCCTGACGGCCAGCAACTGACCATGCCCGCCTCCCCGCAGTCCAGCGAGATGTTTATCGGCCTGATGTCCGGCACCTCCATGGACGGCGCGGACGGCGTGCTCGTCGACTTCTCCGGCGCGCAGCCGGCAGTGCTGGCTGCCGCCCATACACCGTTCCCCGCACCGCTGCGCGACGCGTTTGGCGCCCTGCAGCAGCCCGGCGACGACGAAATCCATCGCGAAGCACTGGCATCGAACGGCCTGGCCCGGGTCTACGCCGATTGCGTGGCAACGCTGCTCCGGATGGCCAATGTGACTGCCGGCAGCGTGGCGGCCATCGGCGCGCACGGCCAGACGATCCGTCACCGGCCGGGCCAGTACGATGGCATTGGATATACCCGGCAGAGCCAGCACCCGGCGCTGCTGGCCGAGCTGACGGGCATCGACGTGGTGGCCGACTTCCGCAGCCGCGATGTCGCGGCCGGCGGGCAAGGCGCGCCGCTGGTGCCGGCGGTACACGCCGCGCTGTTCGGCGCTGTCGACGAAACGCGTGTGGTCTGCAACATCGGCGGGATCTCGAACATCAGCATCCTGCCTGCGGCTGGCACCGGGCGCCCGGTGACGGGGTTCGACTGCGGCCCGGGCAATGCGCTGCTCGACGACTGGATTCATCGCCACCGTGGCACGCCCTACGACGATGGTGGCGCGTGGGCAGCCAGTGGCAAGGTCGACGAAGACCTGCTGGGCCAGATGCTCGCCGAACCCTACTTTCGCGCGTTGCCACCCAAGAGCACCGGGCGCGACCTGTTTCATCCGGGGTGGCTGCAGTCGCTGCTTGACGCATATGGCAATGCTGCCCAGCCGCAGCCGGTGGACATCCAGGCCACACTGGCCACGCTGACGGCCACGGCGATCGCCCAGGACGTGCAACGGTATGCGCCCGAGGCGCGGCGGTTGATCGTATGTGGAGGCGGTGCGCACAACGACTTCGTCATGACGACGATGGCGAGGCAGTTACCGGGTGTGCTGGTGCAGACAACGGCCGATTTCGGGGTGCCAGTGTCGCAAGTGGAAGCCATCGCGTTCGCATGGCTGGCACGGCAGTGCACGCGCCGCGCACCAGGCAACGTGGCCACCGTCACCGGTGCGATGGGGCCGCGCGTGCTTGGCGCCATCTATCCGCGATAGGCTGTGCGCTGATCCGGTCGGGTTGTCGACGGCCCGAAAACAAAAAAGCGCACCGACTGGTGCGCTTTTTTTGGGGGGACGAACCCGGCTCAGACCGAGAACGACGAACCGCAACCGCAGGTGGTCGACGCGTTCGGGTTCTTGATCACGAACTGCGCGCCGTTGATGTCTTCCTTGTAGTCGATCTCGGCGCCCACCAGATACTGGTAGCTCATCGAGTCAATCAACAGCGTGACGCCGTTCTTGACCATCGTGGTGTCGTCTTCGTTCACATCTTCATCGAAGGTGAAGCCGTACTGGAAGCCCGAGCAGCCGCCACCCTGCACAAACACGCGCAGCTTCAGTTCGGCATTGCCCTCTTCCTCGATCAACTGCTTGACCTTGTCGGCTGCGCTGTCGGTAAAGACGAACGGTGCCGGCACGTCCTCGGTTGCGGGTGCCTCTGCGACTGCGTTCATGGGAATCTCCTGGTTAGATACGCCCGTATTCTAAGCGTTACTGGCAAATCGTGCCGAAACCCCTTGTTTTCAAGGGGCTCTGGGCCCTCGGGGTACCGTTTACGCCACTCAGGCCGGCACGCCCGTGCCTTCCGGCGCCTTGTCGTTATCGGCTGCCTGATCCGACGCCGTCGCCTCGCCATCATTGGCCGGCGCATCAGTCTTGGCTTCCGCGGACGGAGCGAGGTTCGGCAGCGCCCTCACCTCAGTTTGCGTCAGCGGCACAAGTCGACCTTCGACGATTGCGCCCTGGTGCATTTCTAGCGCTGCATAGCGCACCTCCCCATACACCCGTGCGTGCGGCTGCAATTCGAGCAACTCGGCGGCATGCACCGGACCGGTCACGGTGCCGTTCAGGATCAGGTGGTCCACACGGATCTCGCCCTCGACAATCCCTTTCTCGCTGATCACAAGCATGCTCGACTTGCCTTCGGCAGCGATCACGTTGCCACGCACCCGGCCATCGAGACGAAGCCCCCCGGAAAACGTCACATCGCCTTCGATCGTGGCACCCAGCCCGATCAGGGTGTCGATGGACAGGCCTTTCTTCTTCGAAAACAGCATGCTTTCTCTCCTTTTCGCGCAGACTAGGGCGTAGCCGACTGCGTTGCACGGACTTGGCCGTTCTGGACGATGCGGACCATGACGGCACGTACTTCGGCGCCCTGCGGAACCATCAGATCGCCTTCAATACGCTGGTAATGTGTAAGCCTCACTTTTGGCAACGGCGGATCCCCCGGTTGTGGCAAGGTCAATGCCAACGGCTTGCCGTCGCGAACCGCCGAGATAGTGAACTGTAGCTCACCCATGAAATCCGGCTGCTCGACGAAGGCCTTGGACCCACCCTGCATCGCAAGCAGCCGGTAGTGCACGGCACGCGGCTGGGCCTCGTCCAACGCGACCCGGAAACTCCGCACATGGATGCCCGAGGTGTCCCCGGTGGCCGGGAGCAGCGATTCGAAGAATCCAAGATCCTCCTTGATCTGCCCGACATCGGCTTCGGCTGTCTTGAGTTGCTGGGCCAGCCGCTCCTGCGCCGCGCGCGCCATCTGCAACTCCGCGCCGGCGGTATTCGCGGTGGCCCGCAGTCGATCGCGCTCTCCAGTGATATCGACCAGTTGCTGCTGCAACTGCGCGATCTCTTCGGAGCGATTCGTGACCGATTCGACAGCCGGCTTGGCGGCGCGGCGGCCCATTTCATACATCCCCGCCGCCAATGCACCCCCGACCAGAAGCAGCGCGACCACAAGTACCCAGACGCGCCAAGGCCGTTGCTGGCGGATCACCGCCGTATGCGAGCGCAAGCCGCGGCGCGGCCGTAGCGGCCGGTACGTCACGCCCATCGTGCCATCCCTCGACCCATTGTTCGCCCCCTCATTCCGCAGGCCGGTGATTGTATCGCTGGCTGGTCAGCGCGCGGATGAAAATTGTAGCAATCGGCATACATGGGCCGTGCCAACGTTTGACCTGGGCTTGCTTTGGACGAAAAAAAACCGCACGCCAGGGCGTGCGGTTTTTCTGGATTTGCCGGCTCCGCTTGGCGGAACCTGGCAAATGCGCATTAGCGCTTCGAGAACTGCTTGCGGCGACGTGCCTTGTGCAGACCGACCTTCTTACGCTCGACTTCACGGGCGTCACGCGTAACGTAGCCTGCCTTCGACAGGGTCGGCTTCAGCGTGGCATCGTAGTCGATCAGGGCGCGGGTGATGCCGTGACGGACAGCACCGGCCTGGCCGGTTTCGCCACCACCGGTCACATTGACCTTGATGTCGAACGTTTCGGCGTGAGCGGTCAGCTCCAGCGGCTGGCGCACGATCATCAGCGAGGTTTCGCGAGCGAAGTACTCTTTGATGGGCTTGCCGTTGACGATGATATCGCCCTTGCCCGACTTGATGAAGACACGAGCCACGGCGCTCTTGCGGCGGCCAGTACCGTAATTCCAGTTACCGATCATGGATATTGGCCCCTTTAGATTTCCAGCACCTTGGGCTGCTGTGCGCTATGCGGATGTTCGGCTTCGGCATAAACCTTCAGCTTCTTGATCATCGCGTAGCCCAGCGGACCCTTAGGCAGCATGCCCTTAACAGCCTTTTCCAGGGCGCGACCCGGGAAACGCTGCTGCATCTTGCCGAACGTGGTTTCGTAGATACCGCCCGGGTAACCCGAGTGACGGTAGTACTTCTTGTCCTGTTCCTTGGTACCCGTCACGCGCAGCTTGGCCGCATTGACGATGATGATGAAATCACCAGTATCGACGTGAGGAGTGAATTCCGGCTTGTGCTTGCCGCGCAGTCGGCGTGCCACTTCGCTGGCAACACGGCCGAGGACTTTGTCCGTCGCGTCAATCACGTACCAGTCGCGCTTTACCTCTGCAGGCTTGGCGGAAAAGGTCTTCATGATTTTTCCTGAATTTTGAAAACTGCCCGAGGTGACGGTCGCCGTTTTAGCGTCCTGTCAATCGGCCGGTCCTTTGGACCTGACCTTCCTGCTTGTATCTGCAGGCTCTCCCTGACTTCTTTCCGGGGGCAATGACCGGAAAAGTCGGCCATTATACGGGCTGTCGAGTCGATCGCACAAGCAAAGTTGTGGCTTTTCGTCAAGATGGCCAGTGGCCAGCAAAGGGCCATAGAACTGGATGGGCAGCCTGCGTCACGATTTCGCCGGGCCGCCCTTGCAAAAGACGAAAAAAAACCCAAGTCGGTTGGACTTGGGTTCGAATCCACCAAAGGAGGAGGGTGGAGGAGACACCGGGCGATCGACGGGGCCGGTCCTGGCGGGCGGTGCGACGAGCGATTTGGGTACGTTACCGACTTTCGCTTTCGCACTCTGGCGCGCTCTCATGCGCCGTCGTTCGATGGATTGAATTATACATATCGGCACAGCCGTTGCAAGAAAATTTGCAGTGCGAAATGCGATACCGCAATATGAAATTGCGGATAGATCATATCGAATGCCTCACATTCCTTATTAAACAAGGAGTTGAGTGTGAATCCACAAGGTCTCGCAGGCATCGCATTAGAGGAAACCCTCAGAATTTCGCGGGAAATGGCATGGTCGGAGGCCAATTCCCGCATGTCATATACTCACGAAATGCAAGATGCGTGATCGCGCGGTGATGCGCGAAAACACACAAACCAGAACCGAGGAACGAAAAAAATGGAATGCAAAGTGACATGGATGGGGCCGGAGGGCATGAGCTTCGTAGCCCAGACCGGCAGCGGTCACATCGTGGCGATGGATGGCGCACCTGACGGCGGCGGCAACAACCTGGCGCCCCGGCCCATGGAAATGGTGTTGCTGGGCACCGGCGGCTGCACGGCATATGACGTGGTGCTGATCCTCAAGCGTGGCCGCCAGGACGTGCGCGGTTGCAGCGTCAAGCTGGAAGCCGAGCGCGCCGAGACCGACCCGAAGGTGTTCACGAAGATCAACTTCCACTTCACCGTGACCGGCCGCAACCTGGATCCGGGCAAGGTCGAACGCGCGATCGAGCTGTCGCACGAGAAGTACTGCTCGGCCTCGATCATGCTGGCCAAGACGGCCGAGATCACGCACACGATGGAAATCGTCGAAGGCTGACCGTCTTCGTGCAAGCCGGGCGAAAGCATCCGTCCCGGCCAAATAAAAACGCCCGGCGCAATGCCGGGCGTTCGCGTATCTGAAGCAAAGCAGGCCGATAAGCCGGATTCTGTGCGCCCCGCACGCCTTGCGGCGCCCGGAACGTGACAACCATTCCTCTAGGCCGACCGTTACCGGCCGGCTCCAGCTCCCTACCCGCAGACTCGGCGGGCCGCTTCATCGTCTGCCTATTTGGGATTGCTCCAGGTGGAGGTTACCGCGTTTCACCCTTCCCGCCAGCCGAAGCCGGCGGCAAGACTCGTCTCTGTGGCCCTATTCCGCACGTTACCGTGGATGGCTGTTAGCCAACACCCTGCCCTGTGGAGTCCGGACTTTCCTCCCCTTGCACCTTGCGATGCAAGCAGCGATTGTCTGGCCTGCTTTGCGGCCCGCAGTCTAACACCGATGCGCGGTTGCCGGTCAGCCCGCCTCGGCATTGGTGGCCGCACCGCGGCGTCCGGGCCGGAACACGCTGAGATCGTCGTAGAAACCAGGGGCAGCGCTCTCGTCACACCAACCTGGAATGCCCATCACCGGTAGCGGCGCGAAACTGCGGCCACCCTTGAGACGCCCCTGCTCCGCAGTTTCGGCCAGTGACGCCGCCAGCAAGCCGTCGAGCCTGGCGATCGGCGTCATCGGCGACGCCGGAATCCACCATGCATGGGCGGTCACGGACTTGTAGGGCTGCACCAGTTTTTCCAGCAGCGCATGGCCGAACGGCACTACCGCGCAGGTATCGCGCCAGGCATCACGACGTGAGACAAACAGTTTGCGCCAGGCAAAACCGCGCAGCGCATCGGCAAGCGTTGCATCTTCACTGACCAGAATCACGGCGTTCTCGTCGAACAGCGTCGCCGCGTCACGCAGGCCCCCGCGCACGGCTTGCACGCCGTCCCGCTCGATGGCCTCGGCTTGCAGCCGGTTGAGCAGTCGCTTGGTCTCGGGGAAATGCAGCCAGATCAGCGCGTTGAATGCGTCGTGCAGGTTATCGCGCGTTGGCACCTGCCCGGTGGCGAAGATGTGGGACTCGTAGGCCACACCTTCGGGCAGGGTGTCCTGGGGCACGAAGCGCAGCGGCAGCCCCTGGGCGTTGAGGCTGCCCGATGCCGCCGCGTCGAAAGCCTCGCGCAGGTCACTGCCACGGAGGCGGGATGCGGACGCGGCGAACGGCATGAACCACGGCCGCGTCCAGTCGATCTTCGACAGCAACCGACTTAGCTCGCCTTCCAGCGCAGCGTTTCGCCGGCGCGCAGCGGCACCAGCGTGGTATCACCGTACGGCAGCTCGGCCGGCAATTCCCAGTCTTCGCGCGTCAGCGTCAGCGTGCCGCTGTTGCGCGGCAGGCCATAGAAGGCCGGGCCGTTGAAGCTGGAGAATGCCTCGAGCTTGTCCAGCGCGCCGGCAGCGTCGAACGCTTCGGCATAGAGCTCCATGGCATGGAGCGCCGTGTAGCAGCCGGCGCAGCCGCATGCGTGCTCCTTGAGGCCGCGTGCGTGGGGTGCGCTGTCGGTCCCAAGGAAGAAACGCGGGCTGCCCGACGTCGCGGCCTTGACCAGCGCCTCGCGGTGGATCTCGCGCTTGAGCACCGGCAGGCAGTAGTAGTGCGGACGAATCCCGCCCGTAAAGATTGCATTACGGTTGTACAGCAGGTGATGCGCGGTGATCGTCGCGCCGACCGGGCCTTCGGCCTCGGCCACGTACTGGGCCGCATCGCGGGTGGTGATGTGTTCGAACACCACCTTGAGCTCCGGGAAGTCGCGGCGCAGCGGCTTCATCACGCGGTCGATGAACACGGCCTCGCGATCGAAGATGTCGATGTCGCCATCAGTGACCTCGCCGTGGACCAGCAGCGGCACACCTTCACGCTGCATCGCCTCAAGCGTGGCGGCGCAGCGGCGGATATCGGTCACGCCGGCATCGCTGTTGGTGGTGGCGCCGGCCGGATACAGCTTGACGCCGTGGACGAAACCGCTCGCACGGGCCGCGACGATTTCCTCCGGCGGCGTGTTGTCGGTCAGGTACAGCGTCATCAGCGGCTCGAACGCCATGCCGGCCGGCAGCGCGGCCAGGATGCGCGCGCGGTAGGCACTGGCCTGCTCCACCGTGGTCACGGGCGGCTTCAGGTTCGGCATGATGATGGCACGTGCGAACTGGCGTGCCGTGTCGGGCAGTACGGCCGCCAGCGCCGCGCCATCGCGCAGGTGCAGGTGCCAGTCGTCCGGGCGGGTGATGGTGAGTTTCTGGGTCATGGGGACGAGCGAAACGAGTAAGACGGGGAAATCTAGAGAATCAGAATGGCGCGGTAGTCATTCACATTGGTACGCGTCGGGCCGGTCACGACCAGGTCGCCGATCGCATCGAAAAAGCCCCACGCGTCGTGTGCGTCGAGCTTCTGCCGGGCCGAAGTGCCGCTGCCTTCCGCGCGGGCCAGCGAATCGGGCGCCAGCAACGCGCCGGCATTGTCTTCGGACCCGTCGATACCGTCGGTATCGGCCGCGATCGCGTGGACATTCGGCGTGCCTGCCAATTCGATCGCCAGAGACAGCAGGAATTCGGAGCACCGCCCGCCGCGCGCCGATTCGGACGCGCCGCTTGGCAATGTGACCGTGCATTCACCGCCAGAAATCAGCGCAACCGACGCGGCGAACGGCGCATTGTACGCCCGAATCTCGCGCACCAGCGCCGCGTAGACGCGGGCCACCTCCTGCGCCTCGCCAGTCACGGTATCGCCGAGCACCACCGCATTGACGCCCTGCCGACGGAACTCGGCCGCCGCGGCTTCCAGGCTGTCGTGTGCCGTGGCGATCATGCGATTGTCCACGTTCATGAACAGCGGATCGCCCGGCTTCGGCGTTTCCTCGATCTCGCCACGCGCGCCGCGCTCCAGATGCGCCTGCACGGTTGTCGGCACCGCCGCGCCATAGCGCTTGAGGATCGCCAGCGCATCGGCGTACGTGCTCGCGTCCGGCACGGTCGGGCCCGATGCAATCGCGCTCGGGTCGTCCCCGGCCACGTCCGAGACGATCAACGTGGTCACCGGCGCGCGGCTGGCCTGCGCCAGGCGGCCGCCCTGGATGCGCGAGGTGTGCTTGCGCACGATATTCATGTCCGTGATCGGCGCCCCGCAGCGCAGCAACTCGCGCGTGGTGGCCTTGAGGTCGGCCATGGGAATGCCCTCGGCCGGCAACGACAGCAGGCTCGACCCGCCGCCGGAGACCAGCACGATCAACCGGTCATCCGGGCCCAGCGCCTGTACGCGGGCAAGGATGTCGGCGGCCGCCTGCTCGCCGGCCTCGTCCGGCACGGGATGGCCGGCTTCGATCACGCGGATATGTTCGGTCGGCAGGCCGTGCGCATAGCGCGTGACGACGATGCCTTCCAGGCTGGCCTTGCCCTGGTACGCGCGTTCGACGGCCAGCGCCATCGACGCCGCGGCCTTGCCTGCCCCCACGACCAGCGTGCGGCCGCCCGCGTGCGGTGGCGGCAGGTGCGCGGCCACGATTTCGAGCGGATCGGCTGCGGCCACGGCGGCGCGGAAGCTCTCCAGCAGCAATGTACGGGGATCGACCTGTGCGTTCACAGCGCCTCCGCGATGGCCTGGCCGAGATCGACCGTGGAGGCGGTACCGCCAATATCACGCGTCAGCGGCGCATGACCCGGTCCCGCGGCCAGCACCTGCTCGATGGCCGCCAGCACGGCCGCGCCAGCCTCGGCGTGGCCCAGGTGTTCGAGCATCATCGCACCGCACCAGATCTGGCCGATCGGATTGGCGATGCCCTGGCCAGCGATGTCGGGCGCCGAGCCGTGCACGGGCTCGAACAGGCTGGGATAAACCTTGTCAGGATTGATGTTGCCCGACGGCGCCACGCCGATCGTGCCGGTACAGGCCGGGCCGAGATCGGACAGGATGTCGCCAAACAGGTTGCTGGCCACCACTACGTCGAACCAGTCCGGGTGCTGTACGAAGTGGGCGGTCAGGATGTCGATGTGGTACTTGTCGACCTTCATGCCGGGATAGTTGGCGGCCATCGCCTCCACCCGTTCGTCCCAGTACGGCATCGTGATCGAGATCCCGTTGGACTTGGTGGCCGACGTCAGGTGCTTCTTCGGACGTTTCTGCGCCAGTTCGAACGCGAATTTCAGGATGCGGTCGACGCCGTGCCGGCTCATCACCGTCTCCTGCATCACGATCTCGCGCTCGGTACCCGGGAACATGCGCCCACCGATACTCGAATACTCGCCCTCGGTGTTCTCGCGCACCACGTAGAAATCAATGTCGCCCGGCTTTCGGTCGGCTAGCGGGCTCTTGATGCCGGGCATCAGCCGGACCTGGCGCAGGTTCACGTACTGGTCGAACGAGCGCCGGAACTGCAGCAGGGAGCCCCACAGCGACACGTGATCGGCAATCTTCGCCGGCCAGCCAACCGCGCCAAAGTAGATGGCGTCGTACTTGACCAGGGTGTCAAACCAGTCGTCCGGCAGCATCTTGCCGTGGCGCTCGTAGTACGCGTAACTGGAAAAATCGAAGTGGTCCCACTGAAAATCGATGCCGAAACGGCGTGCGGCGGCATCCATGACGCGGATGCCTTCGGGCATCACTTCCGTTCCGATTCCGTCTCCGGGAATGACAGCGATCTTGTATTGACTCATGGCTGGGAAGGAGGGGGTGACTGCGGGGGGAGGCGCGTACCGCCGCCGTGCTTGGCAGCGCCGGGCACGCGCAGGATAATGCCTGCATTCTATTGCAAAGCGGCAGCCCCCTGCCGCACGGTGCCTTCGCCATGTGCCAGCTTCTAGGCATGAATTGCGCCACGCCCACGGACGTGACGTTCTCCTTTACTGGCTTCGCCGCCCGCGGCGGTGTGACCGACCATCATTCCGATGGATTCGGCGTCGCATTCTTCGAGGACAAGGCCTGCCGGCTGTTCATCGACAACCAGTCGGCGGGTACCTCGCCGGTGGCCGACCTGATCAAGCGCTACCCGATCAAGTCAAAGAACGTGATCTCGCATATCCGCAAGGCCACTCAGGGCACTGTCTTGCTCGAGAACTGCCATCCGTTCATGCGAGAACTCTGGGGACGGCACTGGATCTTTGCCCACAACGGTGACTTGCACGGCTTTGCGCCGTTCCTGTCCGGCGTCTACCAGCCGGTGGGAGACACCGACAGCGAGCTGGCGTTCTGCGCGCTGATGCAGGGCCTGCGCAAGCGCTTCCCCGGATCTCAGCCGCCGCTCAACGAACTCGGCCATGCGCTGGCCGACATCACGCGCGACATCACGCTGCACGGGGTGTTCAACTACCTGCTCTGCAACGGGCAGGCGCTGTTCGCGCACTGCTCCACGCGCCTGTACTACATCGTGCGCCAGTGGCCGTTCTCGAAGGCGCACCTGATTGATGCCGACCTGTCGATCGACTTCGCGCAGGTGACCACACCCGACGACCGCGTGGCCGTGATCGCCACCGCGCCGCTGACGGACAACGAGACCTGGACCCAGTTCGCGCCGGGAGACTTGATCATGTTCGAGGACGGTAGGCCCACCATGACGTGGAGCGTGCCCATCCCGCCGGAAGTCCAGGCGAAGAACGCGGCGAATACGGCCTGCACCTGAGTCCGACCCTGAGTCCGACCCTGACCAAATGAAAATGCCCCTCCCCGCGTGGCGGGAAGGGGCACTTGGCGCCTGCGTCCGTCTGGTTGCCTGCGCTCAGTGGTGCAGGATCTTCGACAGGAACTGCTTGGCTCGGTCCGAGCGGGCGTCAATGTTGCCGAAGAACTCTTCCTTCGCGCAGTCTTCCACGATCTTGCCGGCGTCCATGAAGATCACACGGTTGGCCACCTTGCGCGCGAAACCCATTTCGTGGGTCACGCACATCATGGTCATGCCTTCCTGTGCGAGCTGCACCATCACGTCCAGCACCTCGTTGACCATTTCCGGGTCGAGCGCCGAGGTCGGTTCGTCGAACAACATGCAGATCGGGTCCATCGACAGCGCGCGGGCAATCGCCACACGCTGCTGCTGACCACCGGAAAGCTGGCCCGGATACTTTTCCGCCTGGCTCTTCAGGCCCACGCGCTCCAGGTACTTCAGGCCCTTTGCCATCGCCTCGTCCTTCGAGCGGCCCAGCACCTTCATCTGCGCGATGGTCAGGTTCTCGGTGATCGACAGGTGCGGGAACAGTTCGAAGTTCTGGAACACCATGCCCACGCGCGAACGCAGCTTGGGCAGGTTGGTCTTCGGATTGCCCACCGACGTGCCGTCGACGAGGATGTCGCCCTTCTGGAACGGCTCCAGCGCATTGACGGTCTTGATCAGCGTGGACTTGCCCGAACCGGACGGACCGCACACCACCACCACTTCACCCTTGGCAACCTTGGTGGTGCAGTCGGTCAGCACCTGGAAGGCGCCGTACCACTTGGAAACGTTATTGATTTCGATCATACAGCCACCTTTTTCTGGTAACGCTTGACCAGCAGCGAAGCGGAGAAACAAATGATGAAGTAGATGAGGCCGGCGAAAAGCAGCATCTCGACGATGCGGCCATCACGTTCGCCAATGCCGTACGCCTGACCGAAGAAGTCCGCCAGCGCGCTCACGTAGACCAGCGACGTATCCTGGAACAGGATGATGCCCTGCGTCAGCAGCAGCGGCACCATGTTGCGGAACGCCTGCGGCAGGATCACCAGCCGCATGCTCTGGCCATAGGTCATGCCCATCGCCTGCGCGGCGAACATCTGTCCGCGCGACACGCTCTGGATACCGGCGCGGATGATTTCCGAGTAATACGCGGCCTCGAACAGCGAGAACGCGATCAGCGCCGAAGTCATGCGCAGGTCCGATGCTGCCGACAGGTTGAACGTCTTCTGCAGCAACTGCGGAATGATCAGGAAGAACCACAACAGCACCATCACCAGCGGGATGGAGCGGAAGAGGGTCACATACGCCTGCGCGAACCAGTTCAGCAGCTTGT
The DNA here is from genome assembly GCF_002335265.1 of Cupriavidus sp. UBA2010. Taxonomy (NCBI): domain Bacteria; kingdom Pseudomonadati; phylum Pseudomonadota; class Betaproteobacteria; order Burkholderiales; family Burkholderiaceae; genus Cupriavidus; species Cupriavidus sp. UBA2010. The sequence continues at coordinate 85,456 of NZ_DDCI01000036.1, read as the reverse complement.
TCGACGACAGGCGCATCATCGCCAGGATCGTGCCCCAGACGATACCGACGATCACCGCGGTCACGGTGATCTTGGCCGACACGAGCATCCCTTCGCCCAGCACATGCAGCGTGGAGGGGTTGATCGAGCTGAAATCAAATTCGTATGCCATGTTCCAGCTCCTTACTTGCCACCGATGAAGCCGGGCACGCGGGTGCGACGTTCCACCCAGCGCATTAACAGCATCACGGTGAAGTTGATGAGCGCGTACAGCACCGTGACGGCGATGAACGACTCATACGGGCGCGCGGTGTAGTCCACCAGCTGGCGTCCCTGCGCGGCCAGTTCCAGCAGACCGATCGTCGACGCCACGGCCGAGTTCTTGAAGATGTTCAGAAACTCGGAAGTCAGCGGCGGCACGATAACGCGGAATGCCATCGGCAGCAGCACGTAGCGATACGTCTGCGGCAGCGTGAAACCCATCGCCAGGCCGGCGTTCTTCTGGCCGCGCGGCAGCGAGTTGATACCTGAGCGCACCTGTTCGCAAACCCGGGCGGCCGTGAAGGTGCCCAGACAGAGCATGGCGGCCAGGAACTGCTGGGTGAACGGATTCATCTGCTTGATCGTCTCGCCGCCGGGCAGCAGTTCGGGGCCGACGAAGTACCAGATGAAAAGCTGCACCAGCAGCGGAATGTTCCGGAAGATCTCGACGTAGGTAGCGGCGATCCCCGACAGCCACTTGTTCGGCACGGTGCGCAGCACACCCAGCACCGACCCGATGGCGAGAGCGATGATCCACGAGGACAGGCCAAGCGCGATCGTCACCTTGAGACCGGAAATCATCCAGTCCAGGTAGGTCTCGTTCGCCGCCGCCTGCTCGAGGAAGACTCCCCAATGAAAAGCGTAATCCATGATGCGTCCTCAAAAAGAAACGGAAGGACTGCTCCTTCCGTTTCGCACTGCTCCAATCGTGGGGATCAGTCGAGTGCCTTGTCGTTCGGGTTCTTGAAGAGCGCCTTCATGTCATCGGACAGCGGGAAGTCCAGGTTCAGGCCCTTCGGCGGCACCGGTTGCATGAACCACTTGGTGTACATCGTGTTGATCGTGCCATCCTTCATCAGGCCGGCGATCACGTGATCAGACACCTTCTTGAACGGCGCATCATCCTTGCGGATCATGCAACCATAGGCTTCGCGCGATTGCGGCTTGCCCACCACGATCCAGTCGTTCGGGTTCTTGGCCTTGGCGCGCTCGCCGTAGAGCAGTGCGTCGTCCATCATGAATGCCACGGCACGGCCCGATTCCAGCGTCAGGAACGACTGGCCATGATCCTTGGTGCTGATGATGCTCATGCCCAGCTTCTGGTCATCGTTCATCTTGCGCAGCAGGCGCTCGGACGTCGTGCCGGCAGTGGTCACCACGTTCTTGCCCTTCAGGTCGGCCCAATCCTTGATGCCGCCGTCCTTCTTCACCATGATGCGCGTGCCGATGATGAAGATCGTGTCGGTGAAGGAGACCTGCTTCTGGCGTTCCAGATTATTGGTCGTGGAGCCGCACTCGATGTCGATCGTGCCGTTCTGCAGCAGCGTGATGCGGTTCTGCGACGTGATCGGGATTTCCTTGACCTGCAGGTTCGGCAGCTTGAGCTGGTCCTTGATGGCTTCCACGATCTTCATATTGATATCGTAGGAATAGCCCACCTGACGCACGCCGCCCAGGTTGTAGTTGAAAGGAATCGACGAATCGCGCACGCCCAGCGTGATGACACCCGTATCCTTGATCTTCTGCAGCGTGCCCGTGAGCTGCTCTGCGGCCTGCGCGTTACCGCACAGGACGCCTGCGGCGATCATCAGGCCAGCCAGCTTGGCTACATTCATAACATCTCCTTGACCATGAAGAGAAAGGCGGGACTTTATCAAATGTCCCACCGACGAAACAGTATTGCTTAGCTCGCCACCCAGCACAACGGGTATTCCCCTAATTGGGGCAAGTTAGAGCACAGATTCGCGGCGATGCGCCAAATCGAGACACAACTGCCCACGTGGCCTCGTTCCCCCGCAAGCCCCGGAAATAAAAAAGCGGCGACTGGAACAAACCAGTCGCCGCGTTTCGGTGTCATCCAGGCAATGGGCAACCTTGCTGCGTCGCAGCACCGGCCGCCCACCGGGAACCCTGCCTCATCAGGGATACAGGCCGCGCATTTCGCGCGCCTGCAGAATACGCGTACAGGCAACGATAAACGCAGCCGTCCGCAACGTGACCTTGTTGTCCTGGGCAACCTGCCAGATTGCCCGGAAGGCCTCTTGCATGATCCGTACCAGGCGCTCGTTGATCTCCTCTTCGGTCCAGAAGAAGCTCGAGAAATCCTGCACCCATTCGAAGTAGGACACGGTCACGCCGCCGGCGTTGGCGATCACGTCCGGGCAAACCAGGATATTGCGCTCGCGCAGGATATCGTCGGCCTCGGGCGTGGTCGGACCGTTGGCGCCCTCGATCACCAGCTTCGCCTTGATCTTCGGCGCATTGCTGGCGGTCAGTTGCCCTTCCAGCGCGGCCGGGATCAGGATGTCGCAATCAACTTCCCAGAACTGCTCGGTGGAGATGACCTCGGCGCGGTAGCCTTCGATCGTGCCGCTGTGCGACGCGTATTCCATCATCTTCGGCACGTCCAGGCCAGCCGGATCGAACAGCGTGGTGCGATGGTCCTGCACCGCCACCACCGTCGCGCCCGCCTCATGGAACAGCTTGGCTGCCACGGCACCAACGTTGCCGAAGCCCTGCACCGCCACGCGCGCGCCCTTGATGTCCATGCCCAGATTGCGGGCCGCCTCGGAACCAACGACGAACACGCCGCGGCCCGTGGCTTCGTGACGACCCAGCGAGCCGCCCAGCGAGATCGGCTTGCCGGTCACCACGCCGGTAGCCGTGCTGCCCGAGTTCATCGAGTAGGTATCCATCATCCAGGCCATGACCTGGGCGTTGGTGTTCACGTCCGGGGCGGGAATGTCCTTGCTCGGTCCGATGATGATGTTGATTTCGCTCGTGTACCGGCGGGTCAGGCGTTCCAGTTCGCCGTGCGACAGGCTGCGCGGATCAACGCGGATACCGCCCTTGGCGCCGCCGTACGGCACGTTCACGGCCGCGTTCTTGACCGACATCCAGGCCGACAGCGCCATTACCTCGGACAGCGTCACGTCCTGGTGGAAGCGGACGCCGCCCTTGCCCGGGCCGCGCGACAGGTTGTGCTGCACGCGATAGCCCTCGAAGTGGGCGATCGTGCCGTTGTCGAGTTCGATGGGTACGTCGACGATCAGCGCGCGCTTCGGGCGCTTCAGGGTTTCCACCCAGCGTGCCAGCGAGCCCAGGTAGGGCGTGACACGGTCGACTTGCTGCAGGTAGATCCCCCACGGGCCGAGGTTGTCGGCGTTCAGGTACGAAGGCAGGGTATGAGCATTGGAGACGTTTTGCGTCGGTGCTGCGGAAGACATCGTTGGGTCCCGAGTAAAGGTGACACGGAGCATATCGGCGGCCCCATCCCTGAATCCAATGCCGTTTGATCATCCCCATATGCATGGTTATGCAAGATTCGCATAACCATTACCCCACCCCAAATTGGGTTTTTTACGAGGTCAGCGCCGCCCAGATCTTGTCCACAAGCTGGCGCTTGCGGCGCTGCTGGCTGCCGCGCCGCTCGTTGGCGTGTTCCGGCGGCCGTTCGCGATAGAGCCGGATTTCCATGTCGATCGACTGGGGCAAGCCCTTCGCGGCATCGGCGCGTACCAGCCGGCCGGCGGCCACGTCCTCGCGTACCGCGCTCTCGGGCAGGAAGGCCATGCCATGCCCGGCCAGCGCCATGACCTTGAGCGCCTCGGCCATATCGGTCTCATAGCATTTGTCGAGCTTGAGCGTTTCCGGCGATTCGGCCAGCAGCATGTCCACCATGCGGCCAAGGAAGGCATTGGGCGTGTAGCTCAGGTACGGCACCGGCTTCTTGTCGGTGCCGGGCATCCGGAACAACGGGCGGCCGGACGCATCGGGGACGCTATAGGGCGACAGGCGCTCGGTGCCGAGCACCAGCATGTCGTAGTGCGCCGGGTCAAGCTGGATGGCCTGGCGCGAGTGGTGATAGACCATGACGAGATCGCACCCGCCTTCGACGAGCATCAGCACCGCGTCGTGCACGTTCAGCGCCCGCAGCCGGCATGGCAGCGTGCCGACCTTGCGCTCGACGCCCTTGAGCCACTCCGGGAAAAACGTCAGCGACAGCGTGTGCGGTACCGCGAATTCCAGCACTTGCGCGTTAGCCGAGCGCTGGCCGCGCATTAGCGCTCGCGTCTCGCTCACCTGCGCCAGCATCGCCAGCGCCTGTTCGTAGAACACCTTGCCGGCGGCAGTCAGGCTGGTGGGATAACTCGAACGGTCGATCAGTTCGGTGCCGACCCACGCCTCGAGCGACTGAATCCGGCGCGAGAATGCCGGCTGCGTGACATGCCGCAGCTCTGCCGAGCGCGAGAAGCTGTGCGTCTCTGCCAGGCTGACGAAGTCTTCAAGCCATTTGATTTCCATGGCGCGGATTATCACCCGGCGCCCGCCCGGACGCACGATGCGCAAGCTCATTCCCCAAAATGCGCATCCAGTAGAACAGGATTACAATTCCAATCGATTCCAGACTGAAATTTGCATCATTGTGCTCGGAGGGTCCTCCTATGATGGAAGCCATAACACCACCAAGACGAGCTCGCCATGCAAACCTCCGCCCCTTGCGCCCGCTCCGGCGCCCCGGAACCGTCGCCACTGACGCCGTTCACCAGCGGAATCGAAGCCACCCTGGCCAAGAACGCCCGCATGGTCGCCGAACAGGTCGCCGCGAGCCTGCCCGACGCCGAAACGCTGCTGGCCAGCCTGCCGCCGGGCGCGCTGGAAGGCAGCCCGGATACCTACACCCGCCATCTGGTCCACGCCGACCCGTTCGAACGCTTTTCCGTGATGCTGCTGGTCTGGCGTCCCGGCCAGTTCAGCCCGGTGCACGGCCATCGCACGTGGTGCGCGTATCGCGTGCTGCGCGGCACCATGTACGAGCGGCACTACCGCTGGGATCCGGAAAGCCGCACGGCGTCGCAGGTCGGCGCCGTGACGCGCGAAGCCGGCGACACGTTCAGTGTGCCGGCCGGCCTGCAACACATCCACGCCCTCGGCAATGCCAGCGACGACGTCACCGTCTCGCTGCACATCTACGGCGTGGAACAGAGCCGTATCTCCACCGGCGTCAACCTGCTGGTGGACACCGTCGTCAGCTGACACTCGCACCGCAAGGGCGGCGGGTGCCCGGCACCCCTTCCGCCCCTTGATTGCGAGACCCCATGGACCGTTATGACCGTCAGATCCTCGGCATTCTGCAGGAGGACGCCACCGTGCCCGTCGCCGAGATCGGCGAACAGGTCGGCCTGACATCAACACCCTGCTGGCGCCGAGTACAAAAGCTGGAAGAGTCCGGCATCATCCGCAAGCGCGTGGCGCTGCTCGACCCCGCCAAGCTGAACGTCGGCGTGACCGTCTTCGTCTCGGTCCGCACCAACCAGCACAGCGAGAAATGGCTCAAGACCTTCCACGGGCTGGTGGCGTCGATCCCGGAAGTCACCGAGTTCTATCGCATGGCGGGCGATACCGACTACCTGCTGCGCGTGGTGGTGCCCGATATCGCCGCCTATGACGCCGTGTACAAGAAGCTGATCCAGGGCTCCGAGCTTGCTGACGTCAGCTCCAGCTTCGCGATGGAGCAGATCAAGTACACGACGGCGCTGCCGCTGGACTACGCGTAGCGGGTCAGGCGTCCGAGAGGCTACTCCCCGCTCCCTCCGAGCGGGAGCGGGGAGAAACGCAGAAACCTCACCCCCGATGCGCCCAGCCCGTCATCCGTTTCTCCAGCACCGAGAACAGCTCATACATGCCCATCGCCATGATGGCGATGACGACGAGACCGGCGAACGCGAGCGGCATCTTCATGGCCGATCCTGCCGATACGAGCAGATAGCCGATGCCTTCGTTGGCGGCGCTCATCTCCGACACCGTGGTGCCGACGAACGCAAGCGTGATCGCCACCTTCAACGAGGCAAAGAAGAACGGCATCGCGCGGGGCAGGCCCACCTTCAGCAGCACGTCGCGACGCTTGGCACCGAGCACGCGCAGTACGTCCTCGAGTTCGGGTTCGAGCGTCGCCAGCCCCGTCGCGATATTGACCATGATCGGGAAGAACGAGATCAGGAACGCGGTCAGGATCGCCGGCCCGGCGCCAAGCCCGAACCACACCACCAGGATCGGCACGAACGCCGCCTTCGGCAGCGCGTTGAAGGCCGTCATCAGCGGATAGGTTGCCGCGTACGCCAGCTTCGACGATCCCATCAGCATGCCGAGCACCACGCCCACCACAATGGCCAGGCCGAAGCCGACCATCGTGGTCCAGAAGGTGCGCCACGCGTGTGCGGCGATCACATCGCCATACTCGGTCATCGAGGAGACGATCGAAGATGGGCTCGGCAGGATGAAGTCCGACACGTTGAACGCGAGGCACGCCACCTGCCACAGCAACAGGAACGCACCGAGCAACAGCCACGGCGCCACACGCTGCACGCGCTTTGCCTGAATCGAAGACATCGTGTTCATGATCATTGCTGCCTGACATGGCCGATCTTCTCGCGCAACTCGTGCACGCGTTCGGCGAAGGGTTCGGAATAGGTGACATCGAGCGGACGCGGGCGCGGCAAGTCGATCTCCCGGCGCAGCAGGATGCGTCCCGGCCGCGCGCTCATGACGTACACGGTATCGGCCAGGAACACGGCCTCGCGCAGATCGTGCGTGACGAGGATCACGTTGAAGCGCTGCGCCTGCCAGAGGTCCCGCAGCACGCACCAGAGTTCCTCGCGCGTGAACGCATCGAGCGCGCCGAACGGCTCATCCAGCAGCAGCATTCGCGGCTGATGGATCAGCGCCCGGCAAATCGACGCCCGCTGCTGCATGCCGCCCGAAAGCTGCCACGGATACTTGTCCTCGTAGCCAGCAAGCCCGACCGTCTTCAGCAGATCGCGGGCGCGCGCCACATACTCGTCGCGCTTCGCGCGCATCGTCGAGCGGTACGGCTCGACGATCTCGAGCGGCAGCATCACGTTGTCGAGCGTGGTGCGCCATGGCAGCAGCGTCGGCGCCTGGAAAGCCATGCCCACCTGCTTGAGCGGCCCGCTGACCTTCTCGCCGTTGATGCTGACCGCACCACGCGTGGCTTGCCGCAGGCCGGTAGCCAGCTTCATGAACGTCGACTTGCCGCATCCGGATGGGCCGACGATGGCGATGAACTCGCCTTCGGCTGCCTGCAGCGAGATGTCCTCGACCGCGAACTCCCCGCGCCGCGCCAGCTCGTCGTCATAGGCCAGCCAGACGCGATTGAAATCGACGAACGGCCGGGTTGCGTTGGAGGCTCCGCCAGTGGCGGGGTGAAGCGCTTGCCGGGCCATCATCGCAGGACATCCAGTTCGGCTGCCGAAGGCAGGTAGGCATCGGTCCACAGCGCATCGGGATTGATACGCCCCTTGGTGGCGAAAGCATCGGCCACCTGGGATGCCATCAGCGACAGGCGCGGCTTGTTGACGCGCCCGAAACCTTCCGCCTTGGCATCGGGCGACTTGACCACCGCGTCGAGCGCCATCTTCAGCCGGCGAACTTCGAGCTTCTCGTCGATGATCCCGTCGCGCGCCTTCACGGCCTTGATCCCCTCCTCCGGGTTCGCGATCACGTCCTTCGCCGATTTCGCGAACGCCCGCAGGAAGGCCTTGACCGCTTCAGGGTGGGCCTTCAGAAACTGCTCCGACGCAATGATCGCGTTGCCATACAGCTTCACGCCGTACTGCGGATAGGGGAGCACGACGATGTCCTCATCCTTCACGCCGCGCGCATTGAGATTCAGGATCGACGTGAACGAGAAGCCGGTGATCGCATCGAGATCGCCACGCGTCAGCATGGTCTCGCGCAGCGTCGGATCCATCGCCTGCCAGTTGAACGACGCCGCCTGCAGGCCGTTGGCCTTGGCGAAGATCGGGAACGCGCGGCGGCCGGCATCGAATACCGGGGCGCCGAGCTTCTTGCCGGTCAGGTCCTTCGGCGCGCGAATGCCGGACTTCTTCAGCGCCAGCACCGCGGCTGGCGTGTTGTTGTAGACCATCATCACGGCCACCGGCTTGTTCTTCGCGTCCGGGTTGTTGCCGTAGAACTCCATCACCGATGCCAGATCGGCAAAACCCATGTCATACGTGCCGGAGGCCACGCGATTGACCACGTTGCCCGATCCGTTGCCGGCGTCGATCGACACGTCGAGCTTCTCGGCCTTGTAGTAGCCCTTCTGCTCGCCAAGCAGGAACAGCGCGGATGGTCCTTCAAAGCGCCAGTCGAGCTGAAAGCGGATCTTCGTCGCGGTCTGCGCCTGCGCGGTGCCCGCGCAGAGTGTCGACAGCACCATGGTGGTGCCCATGACGGTGCACAGCTTCAGCAGATGACGGCGCAGAGGGGATTGCGGCATGGACCTTCTCCAGTAGTTGATCTCTCTGGAGAGGGCTTTTCGCAAGTGGCGTGCCAGCTTTTCAGGCGTCGCTCATGCACCGGGGCAAGGCGCGCCGGTAGCGCAATGACGAACCAGGATTGTGCGCGGACAGTTTTCAGCCGCGGTTGCTGGCATCGATTGTCGACAATCGATGCCTTGCGCTATGCATCCTGCGTGGCGTCGCCCACATCGATCGCCAGCGCGTCGGCATCGGGCGAGCCCTCCGCCGCGTTCCGCGCCTGGATCTGCCACATCTCGGCGTAGTGGCCATTGGCCCGCATCAGTTCGGCATGGGTGCCGCGCTCGATGATGCGTCCACGGTCCATCACAAGGATCTGGTCGGCGTGCACCACGGTCGATAGCCGGTGCGCGATCAGCAGCGTGGTGCGATTCTGCGCAAGCCGCATCAGCTCCGACTGGATCGCCTGTTCGGTGCGGGAGTCGAGCGCCGACGTGGCTTCGTCGAATACCAGAATCGGTGGGTTCTTCAGCAGCGTGCGCGCGATGGCCACCCGCTGCTTTTCACCGCCGGACAGCTTCAGGCCCCGCTCGCCCACCGGCGTGTCGTAGCCCTGCGGCAACTCGCTGATAAAGGTGTCGATCTGCGCGGCGCGCGCGGCCTCGATAACTTCCTCGCGCGTGGCCTCCGGGCGGCCGTAGGCGATGTTGTAGTAGATGCTGTCATTAAACAGCACGGTGTCCTGCGGCACGATACCGATCGACGCGCGCAGGCTGACCTGCCGCACCTTGCGGATGTCCTGCCCATCGACCTCGATGCTGCCCCGCGTGACGTCGTAGAAGCGGAACAGTAGCCGCGCGAGCGTGGACTTGCCCGAGCCGCTGTGCCCAACCACGGCCGTCGTCGTCCCCGCCGCGATCGTGAAATCGACATCGTCGAGAATCACGCGGTTCTTCTCGTAGCCAAAGCCGACATGGCGGAAGCGCACCTCGGCGCCGTTGACGGCGAGCACCGGCGCGCTGGGCGTGTCGGCCACCTCCTGTTGCGTGCCGAGCAGCACGAACATGCGGTCCATATCGGTGGTGGCCTGCTTGATCTCGCGATAGATCACGCCCAGGAAGTTGAGCGGGATATAGAGCTGGATCATCAGCGTGTTGACCAGCACGAGGTCACCAAGCGTGAGCTTGCCGGCGGCAACGCCCACCGTGGCACGCCACAAGATCAGGATCAGGCCCATGGCGATGATCGCCTGCTGGCCGAAATTCAGGAACGACAGCGAGTTCTGCGAGCGGATCGCCGCCGTGCGATAGGTACGCAGGTTCTCGTCGTAGCGGCGTGCCTCGTACTCCTCGTTCCCGAAATATTTCACGGTCTCGAAGTTCAGCAGCGAGTCGATCGCCTTCTGGTTGGCGCGCGAGTCAAGCTCGTTCATCTTGCGCCGGAAATGCGTGCGCCATTCGGTCACGACGATCGTGAACACGATATAGCCAGCCAGCGCGCAGATCGTGATCGCGGCGAACCAGATGTCGTAGCGCACAACGAAGAAGCCGATCACGAGCGACATCTCGACCAGCGTGGGCAGGATGCTGTACAGCGAGTACGAGATCAGGGACTGGATGCCGCGCGTCCCGCGCTCGATGTCCCGGCTCATCCCCCCGGTCTGCCGATCCAGATGGAAGCGCAGCGACAGCGCGTGCAAATGGCGGAACACCTGCAGCGCGATCTCTCGCACCGCGCTCTGCGTGACCTTCGAGAAGAGGATTTCACGCAACTCGGTGAACAGCGTGCTCGATAGGCGCAACAGGCCGTAGCCGACAATCAATCCCACTGGCACGGCCAGCAACGCTGCCGGATCGCCAGGCGCGATGTTCATGCTGTCGACCAGCTTCTTCATCAGCACCGGCACGCCCAGGTTGGCCACCTTGGCGGCGACCAGGCAGGTCAGCGCCAGCATCACGCGCCACTTGTAGTGCCAGACGTAGGGGAGCAGGTTGCGAACGGTCTGCCAGTCACTGCGGCGCGCGCCGCCCTGGAACAGCGAATTTGCCGGCTCGGCGGGGGCGGGCTCGGCGGTCGTGGAATAGCGGCGCATACGTTAGAATTCGGGCCAATGCCGCGATTGTCGCAGAGATCCGACAACCCGGCTGGCCTCCGCTTCATCCGCCCCGAAAGACCCGCCATGACCACTTCCAGCTTTGTTCCCGAACTCCCTTCCGGCAAGAATCCCGCGCTGCGCGTGGTGCCGATGCCGGCCGACGCCAACGTTCACGGCGATGTGTTCGGCGGGTGGATCATGTCGCAGGTGGACATGGCCGGATCGATCCCCGCCGTGGAGCGCGCGCAAGGCCGCGTGGCCACCGTGGCGGTGAATTCGTTCCTGTTCAAGAATCCGGTGTTCGTCGGCGATCTGGTCAGCTTCTATGCCGACATCGTCAAGACGGGCCGCACGTCGATCACAGTCTCCGTGGAGGTCTACGCGCAACGAATGCGCCACGCCAACGAGATCGTGAAAGTGACGGAGGCCACGCTGACTTACGTGGCCACCGACGAGAGCCGGCAACCGAGGGTGTTGCCGGCGGCTTGATCGCAGAGCGTTCTCTCCTCTCCGCAGCCTCTCTCCCATCGCATGGGAGAGGGACGCAAACAAGCTACACCTTGCTTCGCCTTAGCTGAATTTCGAGAAATCCGGCTTGCGCTTCTCGAAGAATGCCGTAAAGGCCTCCTTCGCTTCCGGCGCCACCAGCATGCGGCGGAACACCTCGCCCTCCTCAAGCATCTTCTTTTCCACGGCAGCCGCGTCATCGCCCTTCATCAGGCGCTTGGTTTCGCGCAGCGACGACGCGGGCAACACCGCCAGCTTGGCCGCCTGCTGACGCACATAACCCTGCAGTTCCGCCACCGGCAGCACCTTCGTCACCAGACCGATCTCAAAGGCTTCCTGTGCGCTGAATGCCTCGCCAAGCAGCAGCTTTTCGGCGGCGCGCTGATAGCCGACCATGCGCGGCAACAGCAGGCTCGATGCCGCCTCCGGGCAGAGGCCGAGTTGGGCAAACGGCAACGCCAGCTTTGCCGTCTCGGATGCGTAGACGAGATCGCAATGCAGCAGCAGCGTGGTGCCGATGCCAACGGCTGCGCCGCTGACCGATGCCACGATGGGCTTGGTCGCCCGGCTGATCGCCTGGAGGAACTGGAACACCGGAGCCGGCGCGCCATCGGCGCCGTTGGTCGGCGGGCGCTTCAGGAAGTCTTCGATATCGTTGCCCGCCGTGAAGACCTCGGGCTTGCCTTCGATCACGATGACGCGTACCGCGGCGTCGGTCTCGGCGGCGCGCAGCGCGTCGGCCATGGTCTGGTACATCGCCGCGGTGATCGCGTTCTTCTTGTCGATGCGATCGAAGCCAATGGTCAGTACGCCCTGGTCGATGCTGGTTGCAATGCTCATTTCTACCTCGTCTCCGTTTTGAGAAGGAAGCCGATCACACGAACGGTGGCGGCGCTTCGGAAAGATAACTCAAGCCGAACGCGCCCGCTCCCACGTTCAGCGCGACGGTCAGGCTCATCGGCGCCAGCATCAGCTCGACGTTGCGCGATGCGGCGATGTGCTTCAAGGACTGCCAGGCCGGCAGCGATTCCACCTCGTCGATATCGCCCGCATAACACGCGGCCACGGCCGGCGTCAGCAGGCTGTCGGCGCGAATGCAGGCTTCGACGTGGGAGAGCAGCCGGCGAACGCCCTCTTCGTTGCCACGCGCCTTGGCAATGGCCTGGGTGACGCCCCGGTGCATATGGATCACGGGGCGGATGTTGAACGCGCTACCAAGCATGTAGCGGCTCCACGTGATGCTGTTCTCGCCCTTGAGCTTGGCACGCGTGTACATGTAGAGCAGTTCGTCGGGAATCAGGAACATGTGGGCCGCATCGCGCAGGCGGTTCTCGACCGCATCGACCACGGATGCCGCACTGGCGCCGTCGGCGAGCATTCGCGCAGCCTCGCGCACGATCAGCGCCTGGCCAGGGCCGATGGCGCCGGTGTCGATCACGGTCAGGTCGAACAACCCGCTGCGGCCAGCATCCTTGCGCAGCTTGAAACTGCGCGCGACAGTACCGACCACCGCGCCGGTGGCATTCGAATACAGCTTGCTGCGGCTGCTGGCGATGGTCAGCAGAATGGCCCGGTCACAACCGGCCACCACGTTCTTGAGCAAATGGTCTTCCAGCTCGCGCTCGAGCAGCGGGATCGATTCCGCGTAGTGGTCCTGCTTGCCGACCAGATACTTCTGGTACAGGTTTGGAAGCTCGGCTTCGTCGCGGGTGTCGACTACGAAGCGGTCGCCGGCCCGGATGCGGAATGGAATCGTGCGGACGCCTAGCGCGTCCATCATCGCGCGCGGCATGTCACACGCCGCGTCGGCCAGAATGGCGGTCTCCTGCATATTATTGTTCTCCCCTCGGTTTCAGTGTGTTGGCATCTCCGTGTCCATGCATTTCCTCACCTGATCGAAGGTCGGGACAGCCCACCCGTCGGGCTGTCCCTGGCGCGTTTTATTTATACGCGCTCGAAAATCCCGGCGGCGCCCATGCCCGTGCCCACGCACATGGTCACCATGCCGTACTTCATGTTGTGGCGACGCAGCGCGTGCACCACGGTGGCCGAACGGATCGCTCCGGTCGCGCCGAGCGGGTGGCCCAGCGCGATGGCGCCGCCCATCCGGTTGACCTTGGCCGGGTCAAGTTCCAGATCACGCATCACCGCCAGCGATTGCGCGGCAAACGCTTCGTTCAGTTCGATCCAGTCGATCTGGTCCTGCGTCAGGCCAGCGGCCTTCAGCGCAGCCGGAATCGCTGCCTTCGGACCGATCCCCATGATCTCCGGCGGCACGCCACGCACCGCGAACGATACGAAACGGGCCAGCGGCACCAGGTTGAACTGCTTGAGGATCTTCTCCGAAACCAGGATCAGCGCGCCGGCGCCATCGGACGTCTGCGAGCTATTGCCGGCCGTCACGCTGCCCTTGTTGGCGAACACCGCGCGCAGCTTGCCAAGCCCTTCCACCGACGTATCGGGACGCGGTCCCTCGTCCAGCGAGATAGTACGCGTCTTGACGTTGATCTGACCAGACGCGAGATCCGGGAACCGTTCAACTACCTCAATCGGGGTAATTTCGTCCTTGAACTCGCCAGCCTGCTGCGCGGCGATGGCCTTCTGGTGCGATGCCAGCGAGAACGCATCCTGGTCCTCGCGGCTGACCTTCCACTGCGTGGCCACCTTCTCGGCCGTCAGGCCCATGCCGTAGGCAATGCCGATATTCTCGTCGCGCTCGAAGATCGACGGCGACATCGACGGCGAGTTGCCCATCATCGGCACCATGCTCATCGACTCCACGCCGGCGGCGATCATCACATCCGACTCGCCCACGCGGATACGGTCCGCAGCCATTGCCACGGCCGACAGGCCCGACGCGCAGAAGCGGTTCACGGTGATGCCGCCCACGGTATTGGGCAGGCCGGCCAGCAACGCGCCGATACGCGCCACGTTCAGGCCCTGCTGCGCTTCGGGAATCGCGCAGCCGACGATGGCGTCCTCGATCAGCGCGGGGTCCAGGCTCGGCACCTGGGCCACGGCCGCTTGCAGGATCGTGGCCAGCAGGTCATCGGGACGGGTGTTCTTGAAAGCGCCCTTCGGGGCCTTGCCGATCGGCGAACGGGTAGCCGCGACAATGTATGCGTCTTGCAGTTGTTTCATGATGTCGGTTCCTCGTTGGCCTGATTAGTTGCGCACCGGCTTGCCCGTCTGCAGCATTCCCATGATCCGCTCCTGGGTCTTGCCGTTGCCCAGCAGGTCGATGAATGCGCGGCGCTCCAGCGCCAGCAGCCAGTCTTCGCTGACCAGCGAGCCAGCCTCCACGTCGCCGCCGCAAACCACTTCCGCGATGCGCGAGGCAATCAGGAAGTCGTGCGCCGAGATGAAGTTGCCGTCGCGCATGTTGACCAGCGATGCCTTGATCGTGGCGATGCCCGAGCGGCCAGCCACCGGAATCAGCTGGCCGGGCAGCGGCGCGCGATAGCCGGCGTTGGCCAGCGCGCGCACTTCGTTCTGCGCCACGTACAGCAGTTCATGGACGTTGTAGACGATCGTGTCGGTCGGCTGGACGTAGCCGATCTTCTGCGCGTCGAGCGCCGACGACGACACCTTGGCCATCGCCGCTGCCTGGAAGCGATTGGTGATGAAGTTCAGGTAGTTCGTGCTGCCCGCTGCCTGCGCGGCCTTGGCTGCTGCGATCGCAGCTTCCTTGAGGCCACCGCCGGCCGGCACCAGCCCCACGCCCACCTCGACGAGGCCGACATAGCTTTCCAGCGCCACCACCCGCTTCGCGGAATGCAGCATCAGTTCGCAGCCACCGCCGAGCGCGATGCCCGACACGGCCGGCACCACCGGCACCGCCGCGTACTTCACGCGCATCATCGTGTCCTGGAACTTCTTGACGAACGGCTCGATGCCCTTGGCACCGCTCATCATGAAGGCCGGCATCGCGGCTTCCAGATTGGCACCCGCCGAGAACGGACCACCCGGCGCGCCCAGTTGCAGCGACGTCGGCTGCCAGACCACCAGACCCTTGTAGCTGGCTTCGGCCAGTTCCACGGCGCGCACGATGGTATCGAGCACATCCGGGCCAACCGTGTTCATCTTGCTCTTGAACGAGATCACGAGCACATCGTCGGCGCCATCAGTGGTCCAGATGCGCGCGCCATCGTTCTCCTCGATCGTTTTGCCGGCACGGCGCGGATCGGGCGAATCGGTACCCTTCAGCGCGGCACGGAACACCTGGCGCTGGTACACCGGCAATTCGGCACGCTTGACGAATGCACTGGCCGCCGGCGACCACGAACCCTGCGCGCCATGCACGCCACCGTTCTCGGCCACGGCGCCGTTCAGCACCCATGCCGGCAGCGGTGCGTTCGACAGCGCCTTGCCTGCCTCGACATCTTCCTTGACCCACTCGGCCACCTGCTTCCAGCCAGCGGCCTGCCAGTCTTCGAACGGACCCGAGTTCCAGCCGAAGCCCCAGCGAATGGCCAGGTCGATATCGGCGGCCGAACCGGCGATCTGCTCGAGATAGACGGCGATGTAGTGGAACACGTCACGGAACACGCCCCACAGGAACTGGGCCTGCGGATTGGTCGATTCACGCAGCAGCTTGATACGTTCGGCCGGCTCCTTCTTCAGGATGCGCACGACGATCTCGTCGGCCTTCTTGCCGGACTCGACATACTGGCCAGACACGGCGTCCAGCACCTTGATTGCCTTGCCTTCCTTCTTGTAGAAACCGGCGCCGGTCTTCTGGCCCAGCGCGCCGGCATCCACCAGCCCCTTCAGCACGGCCGGCGTCTTGTACACCGGTGCGAACGGGTCATCGGTCAGGTTGTCCTGCATCGTCTTGATGACGTGCGCCATCGTGTCCAGGCCGACCACGTCGGCGGTGCGGAACGTCGCCGACTTGGCGCGGCCCAGCTTGGTGCCGGTCAGGTCGTCGACGATATCGAACGGAATGCCGAACTTCTCGGCTTCGGCGAACACAGCCAGGATCGAGAAGATGCCGACACGGTTGGCAATGAAGTTCGGCGTGTCCTTGGCGCGGACGACGCCCTTGCCCAGCGACGTGGTCAGGAACGATTCCAGACGGTCGAGAATCTCCGGCTTGGTCGTCGCGGTCGGGATCAGCTCCACCAGGTGCATGTAGCGCGGCGGATTGAAGAAGTGCACACCGCAGAAGCGCGACTTCAGGTCGGCATCGAAGCCCTCGGACAGCGCCGTGATCGACAGGCCCGACGTGTTCGTGGCAAAGATCGCGTTCGGCGCGAGATGCGGCGACACCTTCTTGTAGAGGTCATGCTTCCAGTCCATGCGCTCGGCGATCGCTTCGATCACCACGTCGCATTCCTTGAGCAGGGCGATGTCGTCCTCGTAGTTGGCGGCGCGAATCAGGCCGGCCTCTTCCTTGATGCCGAGCGGCGCGGGCGAGAGCTTCTTCAGGTTCTCGATCGCGCGATCGGCGATACCGTTCTTCGGGCCTTCCTTGGCCGGGAGGTCGAACAGGATCACGGGAACGCGGGCGTTGATCAGATGGGCGGCAATCTGCGCCCCCATGACGCCTGCACCGAGCACAGCGACTTTCTTGACGATGAAATTGGACATGCGCGCTCCTTGGCTAGTGAGCGTTTGAGGAGAGATGAATATGCTGCGGGTGGATTCTCCCCTTCTCCCGTGTCAGGGGAGAAGGGAGGCAACCCTCAGTAGAGCAACTCGATCAGAACAGATCTGCGTCCAGCGCCATCAGCGTGGATGCGCCAGCGCGAGCCTTGCGAATCTCGCCCGCGGTTTCCGGCAGCAGCTTGGCGAAGTAGAAGCGCGCCGTAGCCAGTTTGGTCGTGTAGAACTTGTCGCCGCTGTTCTGCTTGTCCAGGGCGATCTTGGCCATGCGGGCCCAGAAGTACGAGAACACGAGGTGTCCCACCACGCGCAGGTACGGCACGGCGGCGGCACCCACTTCGTCGGCATTGCCCATCGCCTTCATGCCGATTTCCATCGTCAGTTTCTGCACCTTGTCGCCGATGTCGGCCAGCGGGTTGACGAACTCCTGCATCGCCTCGCTCGTGCCCTCTTCCTCGACAAACGTCTGCACGATCTTGCCGAAGGCCTTCAGCTTGGCGCCCATGTCGCCCAGCACCTTGCGACCCAGCAGGTCCAGCGACTGAACCGTGTTGGTGCCTTCGTAGATCATGTTGATACGCGCGTCGCGCACGTATTGCTCCATGCCCCACTCGGAGATGTAGCCGTGGCCACCGAACACCTGCATGCCCTCGTTGGTCGAGGTGAAGGCGTTGTCGGTCAGGAAGGCCTTGATGACCGGGGTCAGCAGCGCCACGAGGTCGCCGGCTTCCTTGCGCACGCTTTCATCGGGGTGCGACAGTTCACGGTCGATCTGCAGCGCGGTCCAGTAGGCGAACGCGCGGCCACCTTCGGCGTAGGCCTTTTGCGTCAGCAACATGCGACGCACGTCCGGGTGCACGATGATCGGGTCGGCGGGCTTGTCCGGTGCCTTCGGGCCGGTCAGCGAGCGCATCTGCAGACGGTCCTTCGCGTAGGCCAGCGAGTTCTGATAGGCCACCTCGGTCAGGCCCAGACCCTGGGCGCCAACACCGAGGCGCGCGGCATTCATCATCACGAACATCGCGTTCAGGCCCTTGTTGGGCTCGCCCACCATCCAGCCGCGCGCGCCGTCGAGGTTCATCACGCAAGTGGCGTTGCCGTGGATGCCCATCTTGTGTTCGATCGAACCGCACTTGATGCCGTTGCGCTCGCCCGGGTTGCCGTTGGCGTCGGGGATGAACTTCGGCACGACGAACAGCGAAATGCCCTTGGTGCCGCCAGGTGCGTCCGGCAGGCGTGCCAGCACGAGGTGGATGATGTTCTCGGCCATGTCATGCTCGCCGGCCGAGATGAAGATCTTGGTGCCGGTGATCGAGTACGAGCCATCGGCCTGCGGTTCGGCCTTGCTGCGCAGGATGCCGAGATCGGTGCCGCAGTGCGGCTCGGTCAGGCACATCGTGCCCGTCCAGACACCCGATACCAGCTTCGGCAGATACGTCTGCTTCAGTTCCGGCGTGCCGTGCGCGTGCAGCGCTTCATAGGCACCGTGCGACAGGCCCGGATACATCGTCCATGCCTGGCCGGCCGAGTTCAGCATCTCGTACAGCGCGTTGTTGATGATGATCGGCAAACCCTGGCCGCCAAACTCCGGATCGCACGCCAGTGCGGGCCAGCCGGCTTCCACGAACTGCTGATAGGCCTCCTTGAAGCCCTTGGGCGCGCGCACCACGCCGTCGCCGACGTAGGTGCAGCCTTCACGGTCGCCAGGCTGGTTCAGCGGGAAGACCACGTCGGAGCAGAACTTGCCGGCTTCCTCGAGCACCTGGTTGATGGTGTCCACGTCGATGTCCGCGTGCTGCGGCATCGCCTTGAGTTCGGCTTCGGCGCCGAGCAGTTCATGGAGCACGAACTGCATGTCGCGCAACGGTGCGGTGTACTGGCCCATCAAAGACTCCTTGGAGGTTTGCTAGTGCCACCACACGCGCGAGCCGCACACCCTGAAGGGGGATTGCGCGAGCGCTGCCCGTGGGGCGGCTCAGGTTCGGTAAGACTGAATCAGTTTGTTGAGCGCAACCATGGCAAGCTCGGCGCTGTCCGGCAGGCGCAGGAAACGGGCGTCGTGATGCAAGCCTAGTTCAAGACTGTACATTTCGAACAGCATCAGGCGCGGATCGCAATCCGCGCGCAGGTGCCCCTCTTCCTTGGCCTGATCGATCGCACGCATCAGCGCGGCACGCCAGATCGTGACGCTCTTGACGAGCTCGTCACGCACCGGGCTTTCCGCGCGATCGTCGTACTCGACCGCACCGCTGATGTAGATGCACCCCGTGGTCACCTCCTGGATACGCTTTTCCATCCAGCGTCGCACCATCGACCACAGGCGAGGCAACCCGCGCGGCTCTTGCAGCGAGGGGTAGAACACCTCCTGCTCGAACCGCCGGTGATACTCGCGCACCACTTCAACCTGCAGGTCCTCGCGCGAACCGAAATGCGCGAAGACACCGCTCTTGCTCATCTGCATACGTTCCGCGAGCAGGCCGATGGTCAGCCCTTCGAGCCCGTCGCGAGACGACAGTTCCAGTGCCGCATCGAGAATCGCCACGCGCGTCATCTCGCCCTTGCGCAAGGGCGCGGGCGCGGCGGCGGATTCAAGGCGAACTGACTGGTGGCGCATGTTTTTTCTCCGTTCTTTGCAGTGCTCTCAGGAGCACTGTTCTTGACCTGACGTTGCGGTCGGCAGGCACTTCGGTCGCTGATTTTCAATAGGGGGCGGCCGCGAATGCACGAAGTCTAAGCCAAAAAAGAACGGTCGTTCAGATTATTCTGGCGAGGCCGATTGGCATCAAGCTTTTAATTAGACCCGTGTTTCTAAACGGACGGCATCGCGCTGGTATCTTGCGGCGCAATGCAGCATCGGCTTAAAACCGGCTTGAAATGGCCGGGGCACGTTTGCGCGGAAGGCGCGGCTTGCGGCAGGGCAGCATGTTACCGTGCCCGGCTTGCGCGGCGTCAGTAACGGCCTGTGACACCCGCGATCACGACGCCGAGACGCAACACGTAGTACGCCGCCCAATTGGCAAACCGGCGCAGTCGCGGCAGGCGTGCGTGAACCTCGGGCACCACGCGCGCGCTACGCTGCGCCATGGCCCGCTCCAGACGCGCGCGCAGCATACCGGCAAAGCCCGGGTCATACACCGCGACGTTGGCTTCTCGTGCCAGCAGCAGGCTGAACGGATCCAGGTTGCTCGAGCCAACCGTCGCCCACGAGTTATCAATGACCGCGACCTTCGCGTGCAGGAAACTCGCTTCGTATTCGTAGATTTCGATGCCGGCCTCGAGCAGCCGCGCATACAGCGCGTGCGTCGCGAAATGTTGCAGCCGGTACTCGACCATCCCCTGCAGCAGCAGTCGCACGCGCACCCCGCGCTCGCGGCACGCCAGCAACGCGCGCCGCATCTTCGTGCCAGGCAGGAAATAGGCGTTGGCGATAATCACGTCATGACGCGCGGCGCCCAGCGCGTAGAGATATTCGCGCTCGATCGTGCGGCGATTGCGCAGATTGTCGCGCAGCAGCAAGGCCGCAGCCACGCCGCCCTCATGATGCTCGCGCCGGGCCTGCCGCGCGGCGGTGGTCAGGGTTTCCACTTCGGCGAAAGCCGCTGCGGTTTCGCGCAGCCCACGTTGCTGTGCCATCCGGAACCACAGCCGCGCCGAAGCCAGCGCGATCTGCGCCACCAGCGGGCCGCGCACGCGCACGGCGAAGTCGTAGCGTGGGCCGACTTCGGGCAATTCCAGGGGGCCGTAGTTGTGGTCGTCGATGATATTGATACCGCCGACGAACGCCACGTTGTCGTCGATCACCGCCATCTTGCGATGCAACCGCCGCAGATGCCTGCGCGCCAGTCTGAATCCGCGCACCGGACGAAAGACCTCGAGGCGCACGCCTCCATCGCGCAGCCGGCTGGCGAGCGTGGCAGGCATATCCCCCGCGCCGAATCCGTCGACGACCAGCCGGACATCCACACCGCGTTGCGCCGCCCGGATCAGCGCATCGGTGACGCGGGCGCCGACAGCATCGTCGGCATAGATATAGGTCTCAAGCACGACGTGCACGCGCGCGGCATCAATCGCCTCGATCAGGGCAGGAAAATACTCCTGGCCGTTGCTCAGCAGATCGACCAGGTTGCCCTGGACCGGGCTGCCGCGCCGGCGCACCCAGCGGATCAATGGCGCAGTGGCGGTGGCAACGGTGGTGGCAGTGGGATCGCCATCCTCGTGATGCAATGCGCTCGATGGCGATTCCGGTGTGCCTGGGGCACTCGACGTTGGGGACGATGCCCGATCGTAGATCCGTGACATGGACTCGATTATCGGCGAACGGGCGGCTCCTGCACATGGCCCTGGCGAAGTCTGATATTGTCGGAGCATTGTGACGCCCAACAGGGAAAGCATTGTGAAGGTATTCGGCATCGCCGGCTCGTCGGGCAGCGGCAAGAGCACGCTACTGGACCAGTTGATCCCCCGTTTCGTAGCCGATGGCTTATGCGTCGCGGGCATCAAGCACACGCACCACGGGTTCGACCCTGACACCCCGGGCAAGGATTCATGGCGGATGCGCGAGGGCGGATGTCAGAACGTGGTGCTTGTGGGCGCCCGTCACCTGACGCTGATGCGGCACTACCCCGAGGAAAAGCCGTCGCCCGAGATCGGCGAGGCATTGTCGGTGCTGCCGCCTGAAACCGATCTGGTGATGGTGGAAGGCTACAAGTGGAGCGATTTCCCCAAGCTGGAAATCTATCGCCCCGCCAACGGCAAGGCGCCGCTGTGGACGGATGTGCCGGGTGTGGTCGCAGTGGCGACCGACGTCCCTGAAGAGGTCTCCCGGCAGACGACCCTGCCCGTTCTGAAGCTGTCGGATGTCGACGCGATCTACGCGTGGATCCGCGCTTACCTCGATCGCTGAATCCGATCCCCAGGCGTCAGACTTCCGGAATTGCCACCCGCCGGGCCAGTTCCGCCATCAGCGGGACATGGTCCGAGCGTTGCGCCCATTCGCGGCCGGTCAGCGCTTGCGTGCGCTCGAACTCGAAGCCCCGTGCGTAGATGCGATCGAGCTGCCACCATGGCATATGGCTCGGGAACGTATGGATGCGTCCGTTCTTCGCGTCCGCCGACTCGACGGCATTGAGCGTGTTGCAGATCTTCGAGTCGAGCTTGTGGTTCCAGTCGTTGAAGTCGCCCGCGATCACCAGCGGCGCATCGGCCGGCACCACGCTGCGCACGCGCTCCACCAACGCGCTGGTCTGACGCACGCGGCTTCCCGCGAACAGGCCGAAGTGCACACAGATCAGGTGTGCCTCGACGCCGTTGATATCGGCCACCGCGTGCAACAGCCCGCGCTGCTCGAAGCGGTGATCGGAGATATCGAGGTTCTCCGACATCAGGATCGGATGGCGCGACAGGATGGCATTGCCATGATGGCCGTGGTCATACACCGCGTTGCGGCCATAGACCGAATGCGGATAGGCATCCGTCGCCAGGTAGTTGAGCTGGGTGTGATCGGGGTCAAACAACTCGGCCGCGACCAGGCGATCGTTGCGGTCCTGCACTTCCTGCAGGAACACGATGTCCGCGTCCATCGACTGCAGGCCGGTTCGCACGCTCTGGATGCGTGGCTTGCCGGTGAACCCCTTTACGCCCTTGTGAATGTTGTAGGTGACAACGCGCAACTTCATGGTGCGGCGGCTCCGTTCGTGACGTCGAGCCCGGCGCCCTGGCCGCCAGCCACGCGCCAGGCAAGCTGGCGCACCGCTTCGGCATTGCTGCTGGAGAAGCAACGCGCCGCGGCCGCCTGCCAGGGCAGCCATTCGAAGCGCAGGTGCTCACGCGGCGCCAGCGTCACCGGCATCGGCGCGGGTACGCACAATCCGAACCAGTGTTCGGTATTGCGAGTGATGCCCGGCGCATAGCGGTGGCGCCATTGCGGATAGATCTCGTAGTCGATGGTGTGTTGCCAGTCGGTCAGCGAATAGCGGCTGGCGATAAGTCCGGTTTCCTCGGCCACCTCGCGCGCGGCGGTCATGGGTAGCGGCTCGTCCTCGGCATCAAGGCTGCCGGTCACCGACTGCCAATAGCCGGGCCGGTCGGCGCGCTCGATCAGGAGGACTTGCAGGTCTGGTGTGTGGATGACGACCAGTACCGATTCGGGAATCTTGTAGCGCATGGGAAGGGTGGCAGGGACAAACCAAAGCATAGCGCAGCCGGACGCCAATGGCGCGCTCCGGCCGCTGCCTCCCCCCTACTCAGGCCAATGTATGTTCGCCGGGGCGGATCGTCGCCTGACGGTCACCCGGCTGCTCGGCCGGCGCGGCTCGGAGCCAGGTATCGAACACCTCAGGCGAATCGCCATGCCCCCATGCTGAGCGAAGCTGCTGCATCAGTGGCGCCAGCGCCTGCGTATAGCGCTGCGAGGCTGTATGCGCAAGGCTGGCCAGCGCATCGGCGGCCTCGCGTGCCTGTGCTGCCATCGACGCGCGTTCCTGCCCGATTTCCTTCTCGCGCACGCCGAGTT
This sequence comes from Cupriavidus sp. UBA2010, assembly GCF_002335265.1. Taxonomy (NCBI): domain Bacteria; kingdom Pseudomonadati; phylum Pseudomonadota; class Betaproteobacteria; order Burkholderiales; family Burkholderiaceae; genus Cupriavidus; species Cupriavidus sp. UBA2010. Next base: position 62,214 of record NZ_DDCI01000036.1, on the reverse strand, counting down.
GGTTGTATTTCTGGATCAGGAACCGCTGGTAGTCGCCTGCTTCCACGCCTTGGGCGACTTGGGCATTGACCTGTTCGAAGCGCATCACAATGCTTGCCGTTTCCTGCTCGACATGAGCCGCCTCGGCATTAAGTGCCTGCAACGCCTCTTGAAGCCGAAGCGCCTCGCGCCGATGGTTCTGCAGTGTGGTCGCTTCATCGTCAAAGGTGCGCTGGGCGTTCAGGTACGCCTGCACCACCGGTTGCGGCGCCACCACGAGCAGCGGATCCGCGCCACCGGCACGCCGGCCGGACAACAGCGCATCCTCGCCCAGGCGCAGGTTGCCAACGTCTTCAAGCCAGCGGCCACGCGTCATGACGGTAGCCACGGTGTCGAGCGCGAGCTTGCGCAGTGCGTCCGCGCGCTGGGTGGCCATCGGTTCGGCGCCGGTAGCAGCCAGTTCGCCCTGCACCGTATGTCCTTGCTGCGCCGCGTGCGCGATATCAGGTACACAAGCGGCCACCGTGGCGGCCACCGATTGGGACATCGCCTGCGCCGACTTGCGTACCGCGCGGCGCAGTTCGAAGCGGGCCAGCAGCATCATGAGCAACCCGGCCGCCAGCCAGGTCAGGATCGTTTCCGCATGAACTTGCAGGAACGCACGGATCAGTTCGGTATCTAGATTCACGCCTTGGTCCTCCCACGTCGTGGCGGCCTTCGAGGCGGGCCTGCATCACGCGTATCAACGCAGAAAGACATTCTCCCCGCCGGCTTCGTTCCGGGTAGTAACAAATGGAAACGCATCATTGCGCCAAGAACAAAAAAGCCGCGCATCGGCGCGGCTTTTTTGCAGGTCTGAACAACGATCAGGCCGTGGTCTTCGGCTCCTGGGCACGCAGACGAATGTGCAGTTCTCGCAACTGCTTCTCGTCGACCGTGCTCGGAGCTTGCGTCAGCAGATCCTGCGCGCGTTGCGTCTTCGGGAACGCGATCACGTCACGGATCGAGTCGGCGCCGGCCATCATCGTCACGATACGGTCCAGGCCGAAAGCCAGGCCACCGTGCGGCGGTGCGCCGTACTGCAGCGCGTCGAGCAGGTAACCGAACTTGGCGCGAGCTTCCTCGGCGTTGATCTTCAGGGCGCGGAACACCTTGCTCTGCACGTCCTCACGGTAGATACGCACCGAGCCGCCGCCCATTTCCCAGCCGTTCAGCACCATGTCGTAGGCCTTGGCGATGCACTTGCCCGGATCGGTTTCCAGGTACTGCATGTGCTCGTCCTTCGGGCTCGTGAACGGGTGGTGCATGGCCACCCAGCGGGCGTCTTCCTCGTCGTACTCGAACATCGGGAAGTCGATCACCCACAGCGGCTTCCAGGTGTCTTCGAACAGGCCCGTGCTCTTGCCAAACTCCGAATGGCCGACCTTCAGGCGCAGCGCGCCGATCGCGTCGTTGACGATCTTGGCCTTGTCAGCGCCGAAGAAGATGATGTCGCCGTCCTGGGCGCCGGTGCGCTTCAGGATCTCGGCAATCGCGGCGTCGTGCAGGTTCTTCACGATCGGCGATTGCAGGCCGTCACGACCCTTGGCCACTTCATTGACCTTGATCCACGCCAGGCCCTTGGCGCCATAGATCGCCACGAACTGCGTGTAGGCATCGATTTCGCCACGCGAGATCGCGCCGCCACCCGGCACGCGCAGGCCGACCACGCGACCGTTGTCGCTGTTGGCCGGGCCCGAGAACACCTTGAAGTCGACGTCCTTCATCACTTCGGTCAGCTCGGTGAATTCGAGCTTGACGCGCAGGTCCGGCTTGTCCGAGCCGAAGCGGGCCATCGCCTCGCGGAACTCCATCACCGGGAACTTGGCGTCCAGGTCCACGTCGATCGCGTTCTTGAACACGGTGCGCATCATGTCCTCGAACAAGTCACGGATTTCCTGTTCGGTCAGGAACGACGTTTCGCAGTCGATCTGCGTGAATTCGGGCTGGCGGTCAGCGCGCAGGTCCTCGTCACGGAAGCACTTGGTGATCTGGTAGTAACGGTCGAAGCCCGAGACCATCAGCATCTGCTTGAAGATCTGCGGCGACTGCGGCAGCGCGAAGAAGTGACCCGGGTTCACGCGCGACGGCACGAGATAGTCGCGGGCGCCTTCGGGCGTGCTCTTGCCGAGCATCGGCGTCTCGATGTCGATGAAGCCCTGTGCGTCCAGGTACTTGCGCACTTCCATCGCCACCTTGTAGCGCAGGCGCAGGTTGTATTGCATCTGCGGACGGCGCAGATCCAGCACGCGGTGCGTCAGGCGGGTGGTTTCCGACAGGTTGTCATCGTCGAGCTGGAACGGCGGCGTGACCGACGGGTTCAGCACGGTCAGCTCATGGCACAGCACCTCGATCTTGCCCGAGGTCAGGTTGGCGTTCTCGGTGCCGGCCGGACGCGGGCGCACCTTGCCGGTGATGCGGATGCAGAACTCGTTGCGGATTTCTTCCGCGGCCTTGAACATCTCCGGACGATCCGGGTCGCACACCACCTGAACCAGGCCCTCGCGATCGCGCAGGTCGATGAAGATCACGCCACCGTGATCGCGGCGGCGCTGCACCCAGCCGGTCAGGGCCACTTCCTGGCCGATCAGTTGTTCGGTCACCAGACCGCAGTAGTGAGTACGCATGGAGGACATAGGAGAGATTCCCTGTAATGCACGGCCGAGATGAACGGCCGCGCGCAATCAGTTGGTATGAGTGTCGGCTACGACGTCGTCGGCATCGGCATCGGCCACTGCGCCATGCGCCGGGCGCGTGTCGGCGCCGGACTTGCGCGGCAGGTCCGCCGGGGCCACGACGCCCATCGACACGATGTACTTCAGCGCGGCGTCGACGGTCATGTCGAGTTCGATCGTATCGGCCCTGGGCATCATCAGGAAGAAGCCCGAGGTCGGGTTCGGCGTGGTCGGCACGTAGACGCTGACGTAATCGCCCTGCAGGTGATTCTGCACGTCACCGCCGGGCCGGCCGGTCAGGAATGCGATGGTCCACGATCCCTCGCGCGGGTACTGCACCAGCAGCGCCTTGCGGAACGCGTTGCCCGACGACGACAGCAGTGTGTCCGAGACCTGCTTGACGCTGGTATAGATCGGACCGACCACGGGGATATGACGAAGCAGCGCTTCCCACCACTTCACCAGCCGCTGGCCGATGAAGTTATGGGCCAGCACGCCCACCACCAGGATGAACAGCAGCGTCAGGATGGCGCCCAGGCCCGGAATGCGGAGCCCGAACAGATTTTCGGGCTGCCATGCCAGCGGCAGCAGCGCCATGCTCTGATCCATCGTGCTGATGACGGCGTTGAGCACCCACAGGGTGATGCCCAGCGGCACCAGCACGAGCAGCCCGGTCAGGAACCAGGTCTTCAAGGCGGAGGTTTTCTTGGTGACCACGGCTTGCCTGTGCGTCAGTGGCAGGCGCACGAACCGCCGCATCCACCGGCGGCCGGAGCCGCGGAAGTGGTCGATGCGGTAGACGACTCGGCGGATGCTGCCGGGGCGGCAGGCGCGGCGGCGTTGCCCGAGGTGGCCGGGGCACTGGTGCCGCCGCTGCCACCGCGGAAGTCCGTGACGTACCAGCCCGATCCCTTGAGCTGGAAGCCGGCGGCAGTCAGCTGCTTCTTATAGGTTCCGGCGGCGCCGCAGGATGGGCAGTCCGTGAGCGGGGCATCGCTCATCTTCTGCAGCACATCGCGCCCGTATCCGCAGGCGTCGCAACGGTAGGCATAGATCGGCATGGTGGTTCTTTCGCGGAAAACTGAAACGTAAAACTGATAGATGGCAGCGCCACGCCAAATGACAAGGGCGTCGATCAAGGCGAATTGCGCGAGATCGGGGGCGCGCGGCGATGCAAAGCCGTTGATTATAAACCGTTGCCGGACCGGCTACCGACCGGAAAAGGGGACATTCGGGGCCGCAAACGTCCGCAAGCAGGCCAGATAAGGCCTCGAAGGCATAAAGTTATGCAATATGCACTTCACGAACGGGCGGCCGATCGCTGATCCATTGAGGCAGCAGCGACCCGAATACCATCCCGCTGATCGAGAACAGCAACCCTACCATTTGCGGTGGCACCGTGGCATCGGCAAAGGCGACCTCGCAGGTCAGCCACGAGGCCAGGCCAAGCAGGATCGCGGCCAGACCGCCCTGGCGGGTGGCCGGCTTCCAGAACATGCCGAAGGCCAGCGGCACGAACGACGACACCAGCGTCACCTTGTAGGCGTTCTCGACCATGTGGAAGATCGACAGGTGCGAGTTCAGCGCGAACAGTGTGACCAGCGACGTGAAGACGAGCACCACCACCTGCATCACGCGCAGGAACTGCTTGTCCGCGAGATGGCGGAAGTACGGGCGCAGGATGTTCTCGGCGAACGTTACCGACGGCGCCAGCAGCGTGGCCGAGGCGCAGCTCTTGATGGCGGAAAGCAGCGCGCCGAAGAACATCACCTGGGCGAACATCGGCGCGTGCGTCAGGATCAGCTGCGGAAGAATCAGTTGCGAATCCGAGTTGATGTACTTCTCGACCATCGCCGGGTCGATCAGCGTGGCCGAATAGGCCAGGAACATCGGAATGAACGCGAAGAAGAAGTACAGCACGCCACCCAGCACCGACGCACGACCGGCGATCTGCTCCGTGCGCGAGGAAGTGACCCGCTGGAACACGTCCTGCTGGGGAATCGAGCCGAGCATCATCGTGAACAGCGCCGCGGCAAACCCGATGATCTGCACCAGGTCCAGCGACGGCAGGAACTCGAACTTGCCGGCCGCCGCCGCGTGCGACACCACGGCTGTCACGCCACCCGCCTGGCCGCTGACTTCGTAACCGATATAGAGCATGCCGATCACGATGATGATCATCTGGATGAAGTCGGTCACGGCCACCGACCACATGCCGCCGAACAGCGTATAGACCAGCACGCTGGCCGCGCCGATCATCATCCCGGCATCCTGGGACAGCGCGCCATCCGACACCGTATAGAACACCAGCCCCAGCGCCTTGATCTGCGCAGCCACCCAGCCCAGATACGAGACCACGATACATAGCGTGGTCAGCACTTCGGCCAGCCGGCCATAGCGGTTGTGATAGTAGTCGCCGATCGTCAGCAGGTTCATCCGGTACAGCGGCCGGGCGAAGAACAGGCCAACCAGGATCAGGCAGAGCGAGGAACCGAAGGGATCCGATACCACCCCGGACAGGCCTTCCTTGAGGAACACGGCCGGGATGCCGAGCACAGTTTCAGAGCCAAACCAGGTGGCAAAAACCGTGGCGGTGACGATATAGAACGGCAGGCTGCGGCCAGCCACGGCGAAGTCGGCGGTTCCCTTGACGCGAAGCGCCGCCCACAGGCCGATACCGACCGAGATGATCCAATAGATGATGACGAACCAGATCAGCATACCGCTGCCCTTATCCCAGAATGGCCAGAATTGATGTGCCCTGGCGGCGAAAAACCGAATGCCGGCGGGGCACCTGACGCCCTTGACCGGGTCAAGGGTTGGGGCCAGCCGGAGTCCAATTCATCGGTCGGGGCCGCGGGCGCCCGGGCGGGCATTTGGCGGTCGTAGCCGAATCAAAACGCGGATTATAGCGACGCGCCCCCATCCGGGGGGCAAAAATTCCCCCGAGGGCGGGCAAATCCCCATCTTGGTTCACTTGGGTGTTGTATGGTGGTTCTCCCCTCCCACCGACTGCGGGGGAAAGGGGAACCAGGGACGCTTCAGGCGCAGTGACTACCAGTATCCCGCCCAGGCCAGTGCCTGGACGATCACGATGCCGGCCAGGAATCCGCCCATCAGCAGCAGGGCCGTGGACAGCCGGCGGTTCGTGCGGCGCTGCTCGGCCACCAGTTGGGAAAGCAGTCGCTCCTGCCCTTCGCTGTTCTGCAGCGCGCGGCGCTCCAGGAACTGGTGGGCCAGCCGTGGAAAGTCGGGCAACATCTTCGCCCATTGCGGCGCTTCGATCTTGATCCGCTCCCAGGCGCCCTGCCAGCCCACCTGCTCGTACATCCAGCGTTCCAGGAAGGGCTTGGCGGTCTTCCAGAGGTCGAGGTCCGGGTCAAGCTGCCGGCCCAGGCCTTCGATATTGAGCAGCGTCTTCTGCAGCAGCACGAGTTGCGGCTGGATCTCGACGTTGAAGCGGCGCGAGGTCTGGAACAACCGCATCAGCACCATGCCGAGCGAAATCTCGCGCAGCGGTTTGTCGAAGTACGGTTCGCAGCAGGCACGCACGGCGGATTCGAGTTCCTCGACCCGGGTCTCCGGCGGCACCCAGCCCGACTCCACGTGCAAGAGCGCCACGCGGTGGTAGTCGCGGCGGAAAAACGCGATGAAGTTCTGCGCCAGGTAGTTCTTGTCGAACTCGGACAACGCGCCAACGATGCCGAAGTCCAGCGCGATATACCGGCCGAACGTCTCGGGCCTGACCGATACCAGGATGTTGCCGGGGTGCATGTCCGCGTGGAAGAACCCGTCGCGGAACACCTGCGTGAAGAAGATTTCGACCCCCTCTTCGGCCAGCTTGTGCATGTCGACGCCCGCGGCCTTCAGCGATTCGGTGCGGGAGATCGGAATGCCATGCATCCGCTCCATCGTGAAGACGCTGCTCGTGCACCAGTCCCAGAACACCTCGGGCACGCAAAGCAAATCGCTTTCGGCAAAGTTGCGGCGCAACTGGCTGGCGTTGGCGGCCTCGATCATCAGGTCGAGTTCGTCGTGCAGGTACTTGTCGAACTCCGCCACCACCTCGCGGGGCTTGAGCCGACGACCGTCCACCCAGACGCGCTCGAGCCACGTGGCCATGTCGCGCATCAGCGCCAGATCGCTATCGATTACCGGCAACATGCCCGGACGCAGCACCTTCACGGCCACCTCGCGGCCATGGCTCGGGCCGCCGCGCAGCGTGGCGAAGTGAACCTGGGCGATCGACGCGCTGGCCACGGGCTCGTGCTCGAATGTCTCGAACAGCTCCGTCAGTCGGCGGCCCAGCGATTTCTCGATGATCTTCACCGCCACCGCTGACTCGAATGGCGGCACCTGGTCCTGCAGCTTGGCCAGTTCGTCGGCGATATCGGGCGGCATCAGGTCACGGCGCGTGGACAGCACCTGGCCGAACTTGACGAAAATCGGGCCCAGCGTCGTCAGCGCCATACGCAGGCGTTCGCCGCGCGGCTGATCGAGCTTGCGGCCGATGGTGATGACTCGGACGAGGAACTTGATGCGCCGGTTCTTGAAGCCGGACAGCACGAGTTCATCGAGCCCGTAGTACAGGATGACAAACAGTATCTTGCAGAGACGCAGCAGGCGGGTCATGCGAAATCTTCAGGAAACGACACGTGGCGGGTCAGGGCAGGTCAGCGATGGGCCGAGGGCAAGGCATCCGGGGAGCCCGCGCCCGGAGCACGCTCCAGCCGTTCGAGCCGTTTTTCCAGGCGGGCCAGATCGTCGCGCAGCCGCGCCAGGTCGTCGCCGAAGCCATCCAGCGCAGCGTGTCGTACCAGCGTCGGCTGTTCATCCAGCAGGTATTCGGTGACGTTGTCGAGCAAGGCGCGGCCGGCTCGCGTCGCGCTTTCGTGCACCTGACGCGCGCCGTCGACCACGCGCTGCGCCACGCTGTCACTGACTGGCCCGCCCATCACGCCACGCAGCGCGCGGGACAAGTCCTCGGCCGCATCCCAGCGCAGGTTGCGTGCGAGCGTCGACACCGCATTGGCCAGTTCCGCGTCGCCGTCGATGCGCACGTGACGCATCGCGGCCGCCTGGCCGCCTTCGGCAACATCGGCCACGACCAGCGGCCACTGCTGCAATGGCACGATCAGCGTGACTGCGGCCGCTTCGGCCTCAGGTGCCTGGTCGATACCGCCCTGCTCCGTGACCTTGAGCGACAGCGCGAACGCTGCCGCGTCGAACCGGATCACACGTCCGGCAAACGGCGTGAGCAGGCTGCAAGCCCACGGCTCCTGTTCGATCAGGTGATTCAGCGCGGCGACGATCGGTGCGGCCAGCGGGGTCGGCAATGCGTTCATGGCATCCGGTGCTCGGGCAGACAGCCCAAATAAAAAGGCCCACGCAATGCGCGGGCCTCCATTCTAAGCTACTCGCCCGCCGCATCATGTCACCGATGCGGCGGAGGATTCATGCGGCGCTCAGGATTCCTGCTGGATGCCGGCGAGCAGCCAGCCACCGTTGCCCGACGTCGCCTTTGCCAGGTTCCAGACCTCGCCGAACGGCTGGGCCGGCTCGCCTGCCTTCTCGCGGATCATGCCCGAGAAACGCACGCTGGCGATGTGCTGGGTCGGGGCCGACTCGATACCGAGCAACTGGGCGTCCAGCGTCACGACGTCGGTCTTGTTGACCTCGCTGCCGCGCTCGGACAGGTCCATCTTGATCTCGGCAAACATTTCCGGCGTGGTGAATTCGCGGATGTCGTCCTGATTGCCCGCATCCCAAGCAGCCTGCAGACGCACATAGTGAACCTTGGCGTTACGCAGGAAGGACTCGGTGTCGAAATCCGCCGGCACGCCCCACGGCTGCTGGACGGCCGCCGCGGTTGCGGCCGCTGCCGCGCCCCCCATCACCGGATTGCTCGCGGCGCCGCCATTGCCAACAGGCTCGGCCGTGCGCAGCGTCGGTTCGGCGTGCGACGGACCGCCGTAATTCGACCCATTGCCGCCCATGCCGGCGTACGAAGGCTGCTGCGTGCGAGCCGAACCACCGCGGAACTTGCGGATCAGCCACATTGCGACCAGCGCGATCACGCCGAACAGGATCACGTTGGACAGGATGCTGGCGGCCGCACCGCCCAGGCCGAAGTGCGAAAGCAGGTAGCCGATGCCAAGGCCGGCTGCCAGACCACCCAACATCCCGCCCCAGTTACGCTTGGGCGCCGCCGCGGCGGCTGCGCCACCTGCCGCACCCGCCGTAGCCGGTGCTGCCTGCGCCGGTTGCTGGGCCGGCGGCGTGTTTTGCTGCGCCGGCGCCTGCTGGCGCTGCTGCGTCACGCCCGACGACTGCTTGCCGATACTGCGCGATCCACCCAGACGCTTGGCATTGGCGTCGAGCGCTGCCCCGAGAGCCAGTGTCGCGATGAGCGACATGGCCAGGAATTTTCCGCGAAAAGATGACATATTTTTCTATCCCCTGTCATTCTCGATCAACATGCCTTGCATTGCCGACCGAACATGGCGAATTAATACTTTCTCCCGACGTGGAGCGCCACTACTCCGGCCGTCAGATTGAAGTATTCGACCTGTTCGAGCCCAACTTGTTCCATCATGCGTACAAGTGAACCCTGGTCCGGATGCATTCTGATCGATTCGGCCAGATAACGATAGCTAGGGGCATCCCCCGCCACGCGCTCGCCAAGCCACGGCAGAACCTTGAAGGAATAGACGTCGTAGAACTTCTCGAGCGGTTTCCAGACCTTCGAGAACTCGAGCACCATGACCTTGCCGCCCGGCTTGATCACCCGGCGCATCTCGGCCAGCGCGGCGTCCTTGTGGGTCATGTTCCGCAAGCCGAACGCCACCGTGACGAGGTCGAAGTAGTTGTCCGGAAACGGGATCCTCTCGGCATCGCACAGCGCCACCGGCGTCACGATACCCTTGTTGAGCAGGCGGTCACGGCCGACGCGCAGCATCGACTCGTTGATGTCGGTCAGCCAGACTTCGCCTGTGGGGCCGGCCTGCTTCGCGAAGGCCTTGGCCAGATCTCCGGTGCCGCCGGCAATGTCGAGCACTTTCTGGCCCGGGCGCACATTGGCCTGGGCGATGGTGAACACCTTCCAGAGCCGGTGCATCCCACCGGACATCAGGTCGTTCATCACGTCGTACTTGCTTGCCACCGAATGGAAAACGCCAGCAACCTTGTCGGCTTTTTCAGATTCGTCGACCTTCTCGAAACCGAAGTGGGTTTCGCTCATCTCTCGGACTCCAGGATTCTTTCAATCAATAGTGGTCAATGGTGATGACCACATGCATGGCCGCCGCCGGGCGCCATGGGCGCATCGCGATCCAGCCCCGCGTCTGCCAGACGCTTCAGGTAGTCGGCCCAGAGGGCTTCCTGCTGGTCGCCCAGCCGGTACAGCAACTCCCACGAATAGATGCCGGTGTCGTGGCCATCGTCGAACCGGATCTGGATGGCGTAGTTGCCCACCGGCTCCACGGCGGCAATGCCGACGTCGCGCTTGCCGGTCTGCAGCGTTTCCTGTCCCGGGCCATGACCCTGGACCTCGGCGGACGGCGAGTATACGCGGAGTAACTCGAACGGCAGCCGCCAGGTGTTGCCATTGTCGAAGCCGATTTCGAGCACGCGCGACTGCGTATGCACGGTCAGCGCGGTGGGATGAGGGGTGTCTTTTTCGAGGCCAGCCATAGATGAAGGGCACGATGCCGCGACCCGACCACCCTCCGCCACTGCTGCGAGGCCGGCCGCGACGGCGCCGTCACGCGTCTTGTACGACCCGATAGCTTACTCCACCGCCCTCCAATTGCCCATCCCGCGGCCCGCCGCCGCTCTCATCCGAGGCATCGCCGACCGGCAGGTAATGCAGGCGGCGGTCGTGGAACGCGGCCACGGTGCTACGGTGGGCGATGCTGATGATCGCGGCATCCGGCAGGGTCTCGACCATGAGCCGGTACATGGCGCCTTCGGTTTCCTCGTCGAGCGCGCTCGTGGCCTCATCGAGGAACAGGTAGTCGGGCTTCTGCAGCAATGCACGCGCGAATGCCAGCCGCTGCTGTTCTCCCGGCGACAGCCGCAGCGACCAGTTGTCGAACACATCCAGATGCTTGATCAGCATACCGAGGCGAGCCTGGCGCAGCACGTTGGCCAGCGCTTCGCGCGAATGCGCGTTGCCGGCATCGGGGTACGACAGCGCATCGGCCAGCGTGCCGATCGGCAGGTAACTGCGTTGTGGCAGGAACAGCATGCGCTTGTGCGGCACCGTGATCTGGCCATGACCGTACGGCCAGATGCCCGCCAGCGCGCGGAACAACACGCTCTTGCCGCAACCGGAAGGGCCATTGACGAGCCAGCGCTCGCCTGGCCCGATCGACAGCGAGAACGGCGCCACCAGTGGACGTTGTCCCGGGCGCTTCAGCGGATCGACGCCTTCGTCGTCCGGGCCGGGGCCGCCGCGCACCGGCAGGGCCAGACCAAGTCCGGTAATCGTGATGCTGTTGTCGGCCTTGTCGGTGGACTCGACCACCTCGATATCGCCCGGACCCTCGTGGGTCAGATCCTCGCGCTCAGCCACGCGAATCGCTTGCTGGAAGTCGATCAGACGGTTGGCGGCCGCCTTCCAGCCGACCAGCGTGGCGTAACTATCGACGAACCATGACAGGGCGCCCTGTACCTGCCCGAACGCAGAGTTGATCTGCATAAGGCCGCCCAGCGTCAGCTTGCCGGAGAAGTAGCGCGGCGCCGCCACCAGCAGCGGGAAGATGATCGCGAACTGGCCGTAGCCCGAGTTCACGAACGTCAGCCGTCGCGTATAGCGCATCAACTGGTTCCAGTTTTCCCGGATGCGTTCGAAACGCGCGCGCAGGCCAGCCTGCTCGGTCGCCTCGCCACGGTACAGCGCCACCGGCTCGCTGTTTTCGCGCAGGCGAACCAGCATGAAACGGAAGTTTGCTTCGTACTGTTCCTGCTGGAACGACAGGCCGATCAACGGACGGCCGACGAAGTGGGTAATCAGCGAACCGACCACGGCGTAGCCGATCGCGAACCACACCATATAACCCGGGATGGTCAGTTCGGACCCGCCGAGCGCCAGACTGATCGGCCCGGACACCACCCAAAGGATGCCGATGAACGACACCAGCGTGACCACTGAGTTGAGCAGCCCCATCGACAGCGAGAGCGCGCCATCCGTGAACTGGCGCAGGTCGTCGGCCAGACGCTGGTCGGGGTTATCGGTCGAATGGGTCTGCTCGATGCGGTAGTAGGCCTGGTGGCCAAGCCAGCGCTGCATGAACCGGCCGGTCATCCATGTACGCCAGCGCATCTGCAGCATCATCTGGTAGTACTGGCGCGAGATCGCCAGCACGATGAAACAGGCCGCGATCCAGGAGAATCGCAGCAGCAATGCCTTGAAGGAGACGAAGTCGCGCTGCTCGATGGCGTTGTAGAACACGCGGTTCCACTCGTTGAGCAGCACGTTGATATAGACGATACCGAGGTTCAGCGCTACGACCAGGGTCAGCAGGCCAAGCCCCGCCTTGCGGTCTTCAGACTTCCAGTAGGGCATGATCAGCGCCCAGGTGGCAGCCAGGCGCAGGCGGCTCTGGTCCTTGAGCGCCTTGGCCGGTACGGCCGGGCCGGGGACGATGACAGACGACGGTGTGGTGGACATGGAAGACGCCCGGAATGGCCCGCGGCCTGGGGACGCCGGCAGGCATGTTGTTGTTTGACTGGTGTCAGACGCACCGCCACGGCGGTGGGTTCCTTACCAGACTGCAACGGCACTTTACCAAGGTGGCACGGCGTCGTGCCGAGGGATGCTTCAGTCGGCCGAATCCAGCGCCGAAAGTGCTGCACGCAGCGCCGGCAGCCGGTCGGCAAGTTCGGCGACGCGCGCCGCGTCGGCCGTCCGTTGCGGCGCGGCCCAGATCGCTTCCGGAAAATGCGAATCCCAGCGATAGCGCGGAATGATGTGCCAGTGCAGGTGCGGCACCATGTTGCCGAACGCGGCCAGATTGACCTTGTCCGGCGTCATCACCTCGCGGACGATCCGCTCCACACGCGCCACCAGCCGCATCAGCCAGGCCATGTCGTGCTCGTCCAGATCGGTCAGCTCGGCCACATGGTCGTTCCAGACCACGCGGCAGAAGCCGGGAAAGCGATCATGCTCGACCAGGATGACGCGCGCGCGGTCGCCCATCCAGACGAGTTCTCCACCATCGGCTTCACAGAGGGGGCAGTTGGGGGCTCGGGTCATGTGGATTGACTGGAGAGTGTTGTTTTGCTCCTCTCCCCATACATGGGAGAGAGGAGCTCATGACTACGGCCGGCGGTTTAAACCAGCACCCGCTCGATACCACCCGCGTTGGCCTTTGCCACGTACTCCGGCAGCCAGTTCTCTCCCAGCAGGTGCTTGGCCATCTCCACGACGATATAGTCCGCCGTCACCGACGCATCCTCGTTGTAGCGCGACAAACCCTGCAGGCACGACGGGCAGCTCGTCAGGATCTTCACGTCGCCATTGAAGTCGCCGTCACGCAGCTTGTCGGCGCCCTTGCGCATTTCCTCTTCCTTGCGGAAGCGGATCTGCGTCGAGATATCCGGACGCGTAACGGCCAGCGTGCCCGATTCCCCGCAGCAGCGCTCGTTCTTCTCGATCTTGCCGCCACCCTGGTTACCGCCCATCAGGTCATTGACGAGCTTGGTCGGGTCCATCGTCTTGATCGGCGTATGGCAGGGGTCGTGGTACATGTACCGCGTGCCGGTGACGCCTTCGAGCTTCACGCCCTTCTCGAGCAGATACTCGTGGATGTCGATGATGCGGCAGCCCGGGAAGATCTTGTCGAATTCATATCCGGCGAGCTGGTCGTAGCACGTGCCGCAGCTCACCACCACGGTCTTGATGTCGAGGTAGTTAAGCGTGTTGGCTACGCGATGGAACAGCACGCGGTTGTCGCTGACCATCTTCTCGGCCTTGTCGAACTGGCCGGCGCCACGCTGCGGGTAGCCGCAGCACAGGTAGCCCGGCGGCAGCACGGTCTGCACGCCGACGTGCCAGAGCATGGCCTGGGTGGCCAGACCCACCTGCGAGAACAGCCGCTCCGAGCCACAGCCCGGGAAATAGAACACGGCTTCCGTTTCGGCCGTGGTCTGTTTCGGGTTGCGGATGATCGGCACGATCTCGTTGTCTTCGATATCGAGCAACGCGCGCGCGGTCTTCTTCGGCAGGTTGCCCGGCATCTTCTTGTTGATGAAGTGAATCACCTGCTCCTGCACGGGCGGCTTGCCGACCGTGGCGGGAGGATGCTGGGTCTGCTTGCGGGCGAACTTCTTCAGCAGTTCGTTGCCCAGGCGTTGCGCCTTGTAACCCCAGCCGATCATGGCCGCACGGGTCATGTTGATCGTCTGCGGATTGGTCGCGTTCAGGAAGAACATCGACGCGGCGGTACCCGGGTTGAACTTCTTCTGGCCCATCTTGCGCAGCAGGTTGCGCATATTCATCGACACGTCGCCGAAGTCGATCTTGACCGGACAAGGCGTCACGCACTTGTGGCAGACCGTGCAGTGATCAGCCACGTCAGAGAACTCGTCCCAGTGCTTGATCGACACGCCACGGCGCGTCTGTTCCTCGTACAGGAAAGCCTCGATCAGCAGCGACGTGGCCAGGATCTTGTTGCGCGGGCTGTACAGCAGGTTGGCGCGCGGCACGTGCGTGGCGCACACCGGCTTGCACTTGCCGCAGCGCAGGCAGTCCTTGACGCTCTCGGCGATCGCCCCGATGTCGCTCTGCTGCATGATGATCGACTCATGCCCCATCAGGCCAAACGACGGCGTATAGGCATTGCGCAGGTCGGCGCCCGGCAGCAGCTTGCCCTTGTTGAAGCGGCCCTGCGGATCGACGCGCTGCTTGTAGTCGCGGAATTCGGAGATCTCGTCTTCGGTCAGGAACTCGAGCTTGGTAATGCCGATGCCATGCTCGCCCGAGATCACGCCGTCCAGCGAACGCGCCAGCGTCATGATGCGGGCCACCGCGCGGTGCGCGTCCTGCAGCATGTCGTAGTCGTCCGAGTTCACGGGGATATTCGTGTGGACGTTGCCGTCGCCGGCGTGCATGTGCAGCGCCACGAAAACGCGGCCGCGCAGCACCTGCTTGTGGATCTTCTGCGCCTCGTCGAGGATCGGCTTGAACTCGCCGCCGGAGAAGATCTTGCGCAGCTCGGCGCGGATCTCGTTCTTCCAGCTCACGCGGATCGTGCGGTCCTGCATCAGGTGGAACACGGTCGCGTCCGGCTGCGTTTGCAGACGCTGCTCGAACGCCGGGCCGAGCAGGCCCAGGCCATGCCCGATCAGCGCGGCGCGCGTGGCGGCCAACGGCGTGTCGAGGTGGTCCTGCAGGTAGCGCCAGCGCGCGCGGATTTCACGCAGCAGCGTCAGCGCGTGTTGCACGCGGTCTTCCAGCAGTTCGGCGCTGGGAATCTCGTTGGCGTCGTCGCTGCGGCCAAGCGGCAGGTTGCCGCGCGCGAAGAACGCCTCGAGCTCGTCGGTCAGCTTGAGCTTGTTCTTGATCGACAGCTCGATGTTGATGCGCTCGATGCCGTCGGTGTACTCGCCCATGCGTGGCAGCGGGATCACCACGTCTTCATTGATCTTGAAGGCGTTGGTATGGCGCGCGATGGCGGCAGTGCGCGAGCGGTCGAGCCAGAACTTCTTGCGGGCCTCGGGGCTCACGGCGATGAAGCCCTCGCCGCTCTTGCCGTTGGCCATGCGAATCACTTCCGAGGTGGCGCGGGCCACGGCGTCCTCGTCGTCACCGACGATATCGCCGATCAGCACCATCTTCGGGAACGCGTTGCGCTTGCTCTTGGTGGCGTAGCCCACCGCGCGCAGATAGCGTTCGTCCAGATGCTCCAGACCGGCCAGAATGGCGCCGCCCTCGCGCTTTGACTCGGCGTCGAGGAAGTCCTTGATTTCGACGATGCTCGGAATCGCGTCGCGCGGCTGGCCGAAGAACTCCAGGCAGACCGTGCGCATATGCTTCGGCATCCGGTGCAGGACCCAGCGCGCGCTGGTGATGATGCCGTCGCAACCTTCCTTCTGCACGCCGGGCAGGCCGGCCAGGAACTTGTCGGTGACGTCCTTGCCCAGACCTTCCTTGCGGAACTTGCGGCCTTCGATCGCCAGCGTCTCGGTGCGCAGCACCTTCTCGCCCGGCTTGCGGTTGCCGTCCGACCACTTCAGCTCGAACGTGGCCACCGGCACGTCGTGGATCTTGCCGAGGTTGTGGTCCATCCGGGTGATCTCGAGCCAGTTGCCCTCGGGATCGACCATGCGCCACCACGCCAGGTTGTCCAGCGCGGTACCCCACAGCACGGCCTTCTTGCCGCCCGCATTCATCGCCACGTTGCCGCCGATGCACGATGCGTCGATCGAGGTCGGGTCGACCGCGAACACCAGCCCGGCCTTGTCGGCGGCATCGGCCACGCGGCGCGTGACCACGCCGGCGCCGGAGAAGATCGTCGCCACCTTGCGCGACACGCCGGGCAGATCGGTCTGCTCGACTTCGCCAAGCTGCTCCAGCTTTTCCGTATTGATGACGGCAGAAAACGGCGTCAGCGGCACGGCGCCGCCGGTGTACCCGGTGCCGCCTCCGCGCGGGATGATGGTGAGACCCAGTTCGAAACAGCCCTTCACCAGGCCCGCGATCTCTTCCTCGGTATCCGGGGTCAGCACCACGAACGGGTACTCGACGCGCCAGTCGGTGGCGTCGGTCACGTGCGAGACGCGCGAGAGTCCATCGAACTTGATGTTGTCGTGCTGCGTCACCTTGCCCAGCACGCGCTGGGCGCGCTTGCGCAGCGCGTACGCGTCGGAGAATTCCTGCTTGAAGGCCTCGATCGCCTGCTTGGCGAACGCGACCAGCTGCTCCACACGGTGCGAGCGATCTTCCGCGGCGGGCTCGGCGTGCTCGGCACGGTCGGCGGCGCGGCGCTTTTCGATTTCACCCAGGCGGTGGTGCAGCGCGCTCACCAGCATCTGGCGGCGCTTGGGATTTTCGAGCAGGTCGTCCTGCAGGTACGGGTTGCGGCGCACGACCCAGATATCGCCGAGCACCTCGTAGAGCATCCGCGCCGAGCGGCCGGTGCGGCGTTCCCCGCGCAGTTCGTCCAGGATGCGCCAGGCTTCCTCGCCGAGCAGGCGGATGACGATCTCGCGATCCGAAAATGACGTGTAGTTATAGGGGATCTCGCGCAGACGCGGGGGTGCGTCCTTGGCGGCGAGCTTGGCATCGAGCACGAGTGGGGCGTTCATGGCGGGACCGCTTCCTGCTGCGCACGGGGACGGTGCGCGATTTCGTCTTTAAAGCGCGATTGTACTTCAACGCCCATGTTTGCCGCACCGCAACAACCCCGAAACCCCCCTATAACCCTTGGTTTCGTCAGGGATCTCGCCGTTTTCTGCCCGTCCGGCGCATTCCCGCTCAGAACAACCGGTGGAAGATCTGGCCCACGCCGTGCCAGAAGGAGTCCGGAATCCACAACAGGCTGCCCGTCATCGCCAGATAACGCAGGAACTTGCCGATGGCCATATAACCGACGCTGGGCCAGAACGGCATCCGCAGCCAACCCGCCAAAGTGCACAATGGATCACCAATACCGGGGAGCCAGGACACCAGCATCGTCGGGGGCCCCCAGCGGCGCATCCAGCGGAAATACTTGGCATCGAGCGCCGGCTTGCTGGCCTTCTTCGGGTGTTCCAGGTGCTGCGCGTGTTCGCGCTCATGCTGCCGATTCTGGCGCCGCAGCCGGTAGCGCACCACGGCTAGCTTGGCCGCGTAGCCCATCCACCAGTCGATGGCCCCGCCGATCGTGTTACCGAGCGTGGCCACCAGCACGGCCGGCCAGAACATATCGGGGTTGAGCTTGACGTAGCCGAACACGGCCGGCTCGGAGCCGAGCGGCAGTAGCGTGGCCGACACCAGGCTGACCACGAAAATGGCGGGCAACCCCACCGTCGGGAGGGCAAGGGTGTCAAACAGCCAGTGGATGAAGGCGTCCATGCGCTAGGAAACATAGGGCCGCGAATCGCAGGAGAACCCGCATGGCAGCACCGGTGGTTTTGTGTTTAACTGGGAGAGCCTTTTGCGTCCAATCGTTCACAACGCTTTCGCAAACCGGGCAAACCCGGCAGCACCAATATCACGAAATAGCCGTCTCAACCAAACGGCAGTACCGCGTCGTGGCCAGTCCCGCGCAGTGAATCGGGATGGATGGGGCTGGCCATGCGTGGACCCACACAGGAGACAAGCATGGCGATTCCGATCCGCCTGACGGTCAATGGCAAGCCCGTTGACGCCCAGGTCGAACCTCACACACTACTCGTCCAGTTCCTGCGCGAACACCTGCGCCTCACCGGCACGCACGTGGGCTGCGATACCGCCCAGTGCGGCGCCTGCACCGTCCACCTGGATGGCCGCGCGGTGAAGTCGTGCAACGTGCTCGTGGTGCAGGCAGACGGCGCCAGCGTGACGACGATCGAGGGCCTGGCCGTCAACGGCGAAATGCACCCCGTGCAGCAGGCGTTCCGCGAATGCCACGGCCTGCAATGCGGCTTCTGCACGCCGGGCATGGTGATGGCGGCCACGGCCCTGCTCAAGGACCGCCCCAATGCCGATGCGCAGGCGATTCGCGACCAGCTCGAAGGCAACCTGTGCCGCTGTACCGGCTATCACAACATCGTGCGTGCGGTGCAGCAAGGTCAGGCGGCCATGCAGGGCTCGGCGGCCGTGGCCAGCGCGGAATAAGGAGACCGGCCATGAACGCACCCGAAAAGCTGATCGGTTCGCCGGTCCGCCGCAAGGAAGACTATCGCTTCCTGACCGGCAACGGCCAGTACACCGACGATGTCGTCCTGCCGCACCAGAGCTACGGTTATTTCCTGCGCTCGCCGCATGCTCACGCGCGCATCAAGTCGATCGACACGTCCGAGGCGGCGGCCTCGCCCGGCGTGATCGCCGTGCTGACCGGCGATGACATGGCAGCCGACAAGGTCGGCGGCCTGCCCTGCGGCTGGCTGATCCACAGCATCGACGGCTCGCCGATGAAAGAACCGCCCCACCCCTCGCTGGCGCACGGCAAGGTGCGCCACGTGGGCGACCAGGTGGCGCTGGTCGTCGCCGAATCGCTCCAGCAGGCACGCGACGCCTCCGAGAAGATCGTTGTCGACTACGAGGAACTGCCGGCCGTGATCGGCCTGACCGATGCCTCGTCGGCAGCTTCGCTCGTCCACGACGATGTCCCCGCCAACACCTGCTACACGTGGGGCCACGGCGACAAGGCAGCCACGGACGCGGCATTCGCCAAGGCCGCTCACGTGACCACGCTGCAGATCGTCAACAACCGGCTGATCCCGAACGCGATCGAACCGCGCGCGGTCAATGCCAGCTATACGCGCCAGGATGACGGCTACACGGTCTACGTGGCCAACCAGAACCCGCACGTGGAGCGGCTGTTGATGGGGGCGTTCGTGCTGGGCCTGCCCGAGTCGCGCCTGCGCATCATCGCGCCGGACGTGGGCGGCGGCTTCGGCTCGAAGATCTTCCTCTACCCCGAGGACGTGGCACTGACCTGGGCATCGAAAAAGGTGGGACGTCCGATCAAGTGGACTGCGGAACGCTCCGAGTCCTTCCTGACCGACGCCCATGGTCGCGATCATGTGACCAAGGCTGAACTTGCGCTCGACGCCGACGGCAACTTCCTGGCGATGCGCGTGCACACCATCGCCAACATGGGCGCGTACCTGTCGACGTTCGCCAGCAGCGTGCCGACGATCCTCTACGCGACACTCCTGGCCGGCCAGTACGCCACGCCGGCGATCTATGCCGAAGTCCACGCGGTATTCACCAACACGTCCCCCGTCGATGCCTATCGCGGCGCGGGACGCCCCGAGGCCACCTACGTCGTCGAGCGGCTGGTGGAAGCCGCCGCGCGCGAGACCAACGTCGACCCGGCCACGCTGCGCCGCAAGAACTTCATCCGCACCTTCCCGTATGCCACCCCGGTGGGTCTGACCTACGACACCGGCGACTACGAGCCCTGCCTGGCTCGCGCGGAAGAACTGGCCGACGTGGCGGGATTCCCGGCCCGGCGCGCGGAAGCGAAGCAACGCGGCAAGCTGCGCGGGCTCGGCTACTCGTGCTACATCGAGGCCTGCGGGCTGGCGCCGTCGAATATCGCCGGAGCGCTGGGCGCGCGTGCCGGGCTATTCGAGGTGGGCGAGATCCGCGTGCATCCGACGGGCACCGTGACGGTCTTCACCGGATCGCACAGCCACGGTCAGGGCCACGAAACCACGTTCGCGCAGATCGTGGCGGACCGCCTGGGCATCGCACTGGATGCCGTCGAGGTCGTGCATGGCGATACGGGCCGCGTGCCGTTCGGCATGGGGACCTATGGCTCCCGCTCGCTGGCAGTGGGCGGCTCGGCGATCATGAAAGCGCTCGACAAGATCGAGGCCAAGGCCAAGAAGATCGCCGCGCACCTGCTTGAGGCATCCGACGCCGACATCGAGTTCAAGGACGGCGTGTTCCGCGTGGCCGGCACCGATCGCACCAAGACGTTTGGCGAGGTGGCGTTGACGGCGTACGTGCCGCACAACTACCCGCTCGACAAGCTCGAGCCAGGCCTGAACGAGAACGCGTTCTACGATCCGACGAACTTCACGTATCCGTCCGGCGCGTACCTCTGCGAAGTCGAGGTCGATCCCGATACCGGCGAGTCGCACGTGGTCAAGTTCACCGCTGTGGATGACTTCGGCAACGTGATCAACCCGATGATCGTGGAAGGCCAGGTGCATGGCGGCATTGGCCAGGGTCTGGGTCAGGCGATGCTCGAACAGTGCGTCTACGACCCCGAGAGCGGCCAGCTCCTGACCGGCTCGTACATGGACTACGCGATGCCACGCGCCGGAGACCTGCCCGACTTCACCGTGGAGACGTCCGCCGGCACACCGTGCACGCACAATCCGCTCGGCGTGAAAGGCTGCGGCGAAGCCGGCGCGATCGGCTCGCCACCGGCCTTCATCAACGCCATGGTCGATGCCTTGTCGCCGCTCGGCGTGCACGATCTGCAGATGCCCGCCACGCCGCATCGCGTGTGGCAAGCCATCCAGTCCGCGCAATCTGGCACCGCGTAACCGGGGAGAGCACAACATGTATGCATTCCAGTATGAACGTGCCGCCGACGCCAATGCCGCGGTGGCCAAGCTGAAGGCCGATGGCGACGCCAAGTTCCTGGCTGGCGGTCAAAGCCTGCTGGCGGCGATGAAGCTGCGCCTGGCTTCGCCGTCGACGCTGGTCGATGTGTCGCGCATTCCGGGCATGAACGGAATTCGCGTCGAGGGTGACGCGCTGGTGATCGGCGCCGCCGCGCGCCATGCCGATGTGTCGGCCAATGCCGACGTGATGCGCCGTATTCCGGCGCTGGCCGCGCTGGCCAACGGCATCGGCGACCGGCAGGTACGCGCGATGGGAACGATCGGTGGCTCGCTCGCCAATGACGACCCGGCAGCGGACTATCCCGCCGCCGTGCTCGGGCTGAACGCGACAGTCGTCACCGATCGTCGCAGCATCGCGGCGGACGACTTCTTCAAGGGGCTCTATGAAACGGCGCTCGAGCCCGACGAGTTGATCACCGCGGTGCGCTTCCCGTCGCCGGATCAGGCTGCCTACATCAAGTTCCGCAACCCCGCATCGCGCTTCGCGCTGGTTGGCGTGATGGTCGCGCGCACCGGCAAGAGCGTGCGCGTGGCGGTGACCGGCGCGGCAGACAGCGTGTTCCGGGCGCCGGCGCTCGAGCAGGCATTGGCGGCCAGCTTCACGCCAGCGGCCGCCCGAGCCGTGAAGATGGATCCGTCCGGCCTTAACGTGGACCTGCATGCGTCTGCCGAGTACCGCGCGCATCTGATCCCGGTGCTGGCGGCGCGAGCCGTGGAGCAGGCGCTGAAGGGCTAAGGCTGCGTCGTGTTTGTACCTCTCTCCCGCGCGGCGGGAGAGAGGTGCGCATAGCGACGGAACCCGCATTCTCACCATGCTCCCCACCTCGATCGACCAAACCCTCTCGCTGCTCGAAAAGCAGCAATATTTCGCCGACCGCGAGACGGCCACCGTGCTGTATCTCGCGCTTCGGATGCAACGCCCGCTTTTTCTCGAAGGCGAGCCCGGTGTCGGCAAGACAGCGCTGGCGCAAGCCATGGCGCGCGCGCTCGGCACGCGGCTGCTGCGCCTGCAATGCTATGAAGGTCTCGACGCCGCCAGCGCGCTCTACGAATGGGACTACCCGCGCCAGATCATGGCGCTGCGGCTAGCCGAAGCGCGTGGCGAACGGCCGGAGCAGCAATCGCTCTATCACGACGACTACCTGCTCAAGCGACCGCTGCTCGAGGCGCTGTTGCCGGACCCTGCCGCGCCGAACGTGCCGCGCGTGCTGCTGATCGACGAAATCGACCGCGCCGACGAACCGTTCGAGGCGTTCCTGCTCGAAGTCCTGTCGGAATACCAGGTGTCGATCCCCGAAATCGGCGTGGTCCAGGCCGAACGTCCGCCACTGATCGTGATCACATCGAACCGCACGCGCGAGGTGCATGACGCGCTCAAACGTCGCTGCCTTTACCAGTGGATGGGTTACCCGGGCCGCGACCGCGAGCTGCAGATCGTCGCGGCGCGCGCGCCCGAAGCGGCGATGGCCCTGCAACGGCAGGCCGTCGATTTCATCCACCGGCTGCGTGGCATCGACCTGTTCAAGGCTCCCGGCATCGCCGAGGCCATCGACTGGTGCCGCGCGCTGGCCGCGCTGGGCGTGACCGAACTCGATCCGCAATCGGTGCGCGACACGCTCGGCGTCCTGCTCAAGTATCAGGACGACCTGGCACGCGCGGACGGACCGACCATCGCCGAACTGCTCGCCGGGGCAGCACCGGCAGGCTGACCATGCCACGCGCCGCACCGTCCGCCCCCTCTGCCCCCTTTGCCCCCTCTGCCCGACCAGACACATCGGGCACGCCACCCCCGCTGCCGATGCTGGCCCGCAACGTCACGCATTTCATGCGGCTGCTGCGTGACACCGGGTTCGGGCTGTCGCCGGCTCATGCCGTCGATGCATTGGAAGCCCTGCGGCATATCGATATCGGCGCGCGCGACGAAGTGCGGGCCGCGCTGGCGGCACTGGTGCTATCGGGCCCCGATCAGCGCCCGCTGTTCGATGCCGCCTTCGACCTGTTCTGGCGCGACCCCGACTGGGAAAGCAAGCTGCGGGCGATGCTGCTGCCGCGCGTCGATGCGGGGATTCCGCCGCCACGACGCAGCAACCGCCTGGCCGACGCCCTGGCCGCCCGGCAACCGCCATCGCCAAAGCCGGACCAGCCGCCCCGTGAGGAACGCTTCACCGCCCCGCTTACGTTCTCCGATCAGGAGCGTCTGGCGGGGCGCGACTTCGAAACCCTGAACGCCGAAGAGTGGCGCGCGCTCCAGCATCTGGTGCGCACACGGCGCGCGCGTCTGGCCCTGCAGAAGACACGGCGTCTGCGCCCATCCACCTGCGGGACGCACGCCGACCTGCGCGCGAGCGCGCGACTGGCGGTGCGCCAGCATGGTGAATGGCTGCGCTGGAAGTACCGCAAGCGTGCCGAGCGCAAGCCGCCCGTGGTCCTGCTGCTCGATATCTCTGGCTCGATGAGCCAGTACTCGCGCGCCGTCCTCTACTTCTGCCATGCGCTGACGCAGTCCCGCGAGCGACTGCACGTCTTCCTGTTCGGCACGCGGCTGACCAACGTGACGCGCGCGCTACGCGAACGCGATCCGGACGACGCGGTGAACCTGATCACCGAACAGGTCCGCGACTGGGCTGGCGGCACCCGCATCGGTGCCGCGCTGGCAACGTTCAACCGGCAATGGGCGCGTCGCACGCTATCCGGCCGCGCCACGGTGCTGCTGGTCAGCGACGGTATCGATCTGGAGCACATCGATCTACTCGAACAGGAGATGGCCCGCCTGCGCCGCTTTGCGCATCGCATCATCTGGCTCAATCCGCTGCTGCGCTATGAAGGCTTCACGCCGCAGGCGCGCGGCATTCAGGCGATCCTGCCCCACGTCGACGCGCTGCGTGCGGCGCACAACCTGGACAGCCTGTTCGCGCTGGAATCGCTGCTGGCCGATCCCGCGCGCGTCCCGCCTGTCAATGCATTACGCCCCCAACCAGGATATTCATCATGGAAATGACCCAGACCCAGCGACTGCCCGTGCCCCAACAGGTCGCCTGGGATGCACTGAACGACACAGCGCTGCTCAAGCAATGTATTCCGGGATGTGAGAGCATCGAGCCCGACGGCGACAACGCCTACCAACTGGCGCTGACCGCCGCCGTCGGACCGGTCAAGGCGCGCTTCAAGGGGCGCATGGCGCTGCAGAACATCCAGGCGCCGGAGAGCTACACGATCCAGTTCGACGGACAGGGCGGCGCGGCCGGATTCGGCAAGGGGACGGCGCAGGTCAAGCTCACGCCCGAAGGCGACGAGACGCTGCTCACCTACGCGGTTCACGCGCAGGTCGGCGGCAAGATCGCGCAGATCGGCTCGCGGCTGGTGGATGCCGCCGCGCGCAAGATGGCCGATACCTTCTTCGCCCGCTTCACCGAGGCCGTCGGTGGCGGTGGCGCGAACGAAGACGACAACAGTACGGAAACGGAACAATCAGCCGACGCGGGGAAAACGACCGACGGCGGCGATGACACAGGAACAAAGCGGAAACGATCATGGACAGCGTGGATCTCGAAGTCCTGAAATGCAGCGTGCGCTGGCAGCAGGAAGGGCATGGCGTATTGCTGGTGACAGTCGTCAGAACCTGGGGGTCGTCGCCCCGCCCCGAAGGCGCGATGCTGGCCGTGCGTGACGACGGCCTCGTGGTGGGCTCGGTGTCCGGCGGCTGCATCGAGGACGACATCATCGACCGCGTGCGGCACGAGGGCATCCATTCGGGCCTCCCCGAAACGATCAAGTACGGCATCAGCGCGGAGGAAGCGCACCGCTTCGGCCTGCCTTGCGGCGGCACGATCGAGCTGGTGACCGAGCCGCTGTCGGCGGCCAGCGGCATCGCCGATCTGCTCGACGCGGTGGAGAGCGGCAGGCTCATCGCCCGCACGCTCGACATGGCAACCGGCGCGGCAACGCTTGGGCCAGCCGAGGCCACCGACGGCCTGGCGTTCGACGGCAAGACCCTGCTGACGATCCACGGCCCGCGCTACCGGATGCTGGTGATCGGCGCCGGCCAGCTGTCGAAGTACCTGTGCCAGATCGCCGTGGGGCTTGGCTTCCAGGTCACCGTCTGCGATCCGCGCGAGGAATACACCGAGACCTGGGACATCGCCGGAGTGACGATGGTCCGCACCATGCCGGACGACACGGTCATGGACATGAAGCTCGACGAGCGCTGCGCGGTGATCGCGCTGACGCACGACCCCAAGCTCGACGACCTGGCCCTGATGGAAGCGCTGCGCACGCCGGCGTTCTATGTCGGAGCGCTAGGCTCGCGACGCAACAACCACGCGCGCCGCGAGCGGCTCAAGGAATTCGACCTGACAGAGCTGCAGCTCGCGCGATTGCATGGGCCGGTGGGTATCTACATCGGCAGCCGCACGCCGCCCGAGATCGCGATCTCGATCCTGGCCGAAGTGATCGCGGCCAAGAACCACGTCTCGCTCCCTGACATCCTTCAAGTCGAAGGCGCGAAAGCGGCACGGGAAATCGCCGCTGGCGAGGCGGCCTGTCCAATCCTGCCCACCGCTTCGGCGGCACAGCCATGACGAAGCCCGTGCTCTCTCAATCCGACCTGCCCATCGGCATCCTGCTTGCGGCCGGCTTTGGCCGACGCTTCGACCCGGCTGGCGCACGCAACAAACTGCTCGAGAAACTGCCCGACGGCCGCACCGTGGCATGGCGCAGCGCGCGAACGCTTGCGGCGGCGCTGCCGGGTTCGATCGCCGTGGTGCGCCCCGGCAATCCCGAGCTATCGGAAGAGCTGCGCCGCGGCGGCTGCAAGGTAGTCGAATCCGCAGACGCCGAGGCCGGCATGGGCGCGGCGCTACGCGCTGGCGTGACGGCCTGCGCCGATGCGCGCGGCTGGGTCGTGGCACTGGCGGACATGCCGTGGCTGTCGATGGAACTGGTGCGTGCCGTGGCACTGACGATCACGTCGCGCGACACCATCGCCGCGCCGTGGCGCGATGGCCAGCGTGGACACCCGGTAGGCTTTGGCGCCGCATGGCGCGAGGAACTGCTGAAGCTTGACGGCGACGAAGGCGCCCGGGCACTGCTCAAGTCGCAGCCGGTGACGCGCATCCTGACCGACGACGATGGTCCGTTCCGAGACGTGGATGTGCCGGGGGATCTGAAGCAGGCGTAGTCGCCGCGGAATTTGCGGCGCCTGCAGCCTCAACCATCAGCCCCCTTCGGTCTCCATAAGCGCCCGCAGATATTCTCCACTCCACCAGTGCACATCCTGCTGGCGAATCCGCTCCAGCAGTTTCTGGTGACGCGCCTGGCGCTCTGACAGCGACATATGCAGGGCCTGCTGGATCGCCTGCGCGGTGGCGCGCGTGTCATACGGATTGACCAGCAGCGCTTCCTTCATCTGTTCCGCCGCGCCCGCGAAGCGGGACAGCACCAGCACGCCGGGATCCTCCGGGTCCTGAGCCGCGATGTATTCCTTGGCGACGAGGTTCATGCCGTCGCGCAATGGCGTCACCAGCGCCACGTTGCACGCACGGCACAGGCCCGGCAGGCGGCGGCGCGCGGTGGAGCGGTGGATGTAGCGCACCGGCATCCAGTCCAGCTCGCCATACTCGCCGTTGATCGCGCCGGTGATGCCTTCCATGTCGCGCCGCAGGTCCGCATAGGCGTCGACCGATTCCCGTGACGGCGCGGCGATCTGGATCAGCGTGGCGCTTGAACGGTTCTCGGGGTACTCGGCCAGCAGCGTCTGGAAAGCCTTGAGCCGTTGGGGCAGGCCCTTCGAGTAATCGAGGCGGTCGATGCCGAGCAGCAGCCTGCGTCGCGCGTACTGGCCGCGCATCATCTCGTAGGTCTCGCGCGCTTCGTCGGCGCGGCCCAGTTCGATGAACTCGTCGACATCGATGCCGATCGGAAACGCCTGCGCGCGCACGGTGCGATGGAATGCACGGAAGCGGTATTCGCCCATCGGCTCGGCGCCGGCCTCGCCCTGCACGTAGCGGGAGAAGTGCTCGACATCGTCGTGGCTCTGGAAGCCGAGCAGGTCATAGGCAAACAGCGCGCGCATCAGCCACTCGTGCTGCGGAATGGTGGCCAGGATCAGCCGTGGCGGCAGCGGGATATGCAGGAAGAAGCCAATGCGCTGGCCGCAACCGATCGCCCGTAACTCCGCGGCCAGCGGAATCAGGTGATAGTCGTGGATCCAGATCACGTCGTCGGGCTTGAGCAGCGGCGCCAGCTTGCGCGCGAAAAGCTGGTTCACGCGGCGGTAGGCATTCAGGTTGCCGCCTGAATCGAAGTCGGCCAGATCCACCCGATAGTGGAATACCGGCCACAGCACGCCATTGCTGTAGCCCAGGTAGTAGGACTCGAAGTCCTCCCGGCTCAGATCCACCGTGGCCAGCGTGACGTTGCCGGCCTGGATCTGGTGCAGCTCGCCCTCTCCGGGCGTGCCGCCGCGGCTGGCGTCCACCACCTTGCCGCTCCAGCCGAACCACAATCCACCGGTCTTGTTCAACGTGTCGGACAACGCGACGGCAAGTCCACCCGCTGCATGATTCCGCGGGTCGGCAACCCGGTTCGATACTGCTACTAGTCTTCCCATATCTCGCTTCTGGTTGATGTCCACTCCTCGTTCAAATCACGCTGTCCCAGGGGGCCGACAGCCGTACGGCGCCATTGATCAGGCCGACCATCGAATAGGTCTGGGGGAAGTTGCCCCACATCTCGCCCGTGACCGGGTGCGTGTCCTCCGACAACAACCCTAGCGGATTGCGCGCCGCCAGCATGGCCTCGAAGATTTCGCGCGCTTCCTCGCGACGGCCGATGCGCGCCAGCGCGTCGATGCGCCAGAACGTGCAGATATTGAAGGCCGTCTCGGGCTTGCCAAAGTCGTCCGGCGCCTCATAGCGCCGCATGTACGGTCCGTCGCAGAGCGTGTCCTCGAGCGCCTTCAGCGTCGAAATGAAACGCGGGTCCTTTGGATCGATGAAATTCACTTCCGCCATCAGCAACACGCTGGCGTCGAGCACGTTGCCGCCGAAACTCTCCGCGAAAGCCTGTCGCGACTCGCTCCACGATTCGGTCAGGATGCGTTGCTTCATGCGGTCGGCATGTTCCGTCCAGTACGCCGCACGCTGCGGGTGCTCGAGCTTGGTGGCGATCTTGGCCAGCCGGTCGCAGGCTGCCCAGCTCATCAGCGCAGAAGACGTATGGACCCGCGCGCGCGTGCGCAACTCCCACATGCCCGCGTCCGGCGTGCCGAACACGCGCACCGCCTGCTCGCCGACGTCCTCGAGCCGGTGAAATTCAGTCAGGCCGCCACGATGCAGCAGCCGGTGGTCGTGAAACGCCTGCGCGGCGCCGAGCACCACGTTGCCGTAGACATCGTGCTGGAAGTGCTCCTGCGCCTGGTTGCCCACGCGCACCGGGCCCATGTTGCGATATCCGCCCAGATGATCGAGGACGCTCTCCGGCAACTCTCGTTCGAGCCCGATGCCGTAGAGCGGCTGGATATGGCCATCCTGCGCCTGCACGACGACATTCGTCAGCCAGCGCATGTAGTCCTCCATCGTGCCGACCTCGGACAGGCTGTTGAGCGCGCGCACCACGAAGAACGCGTCGCGCAACCAGCAGTAGCGGTAGTCCCAGTTCCGGCCGCTGCCGGGCGCCTCGGGAATGCTCGTTGTCATCGCCGCGACGATCGCGCCGGTCTCCTCGTAGAGCGACATCTTCAGCGTGATCGCCGCACGGATCACGGCGTCCTGCCATTCGCGCGGCACGGCCAGCCGGCGGCTCCAGATGCGCCAGTAGGACGTGGTCTCCTGCTCGAAGTCACGCGCGGTCTCCTCCACCCCATGCGCCAGCGTTTCATCTGGCCCGAGAATGAAGTTGTAGTTGCGCGTGACCAGGAACGGCGTGTTCGACAGCACATAGGCCAGCGGCGCGTCAGTGGTCATCCGCAGCGTCAGGTCCTCGCCGATATAGCGCACATGGCTGCTGCCGCGCGTCATCTGCGGCTTGATCCGGCCCCAGTTGAAGCGCGGCGCCACTGTGACCCGTACCCGTGGCGCGCCACGAACCGGCCGGATCCGCCGCACCAGCGTCAGCGGGCGGAAATAGCGGCCCAGCCGGAAAAACCGAGGGCAGAAGTCGGTGATCTCCAGGCAGTGACCATGCTTGTCGTACAGGCGCGTGCGCAGGATGGCCGTATTCGGCTCGTACCACTGCGTGGACTTCGCCAGGTCTTCCACCTCGATGGAAAAGTGGCCGCCATTCTCGCTCGAGTCGAGCAGCGCATTGAAAACGGGGTCGGCATCGTAGCGCGGCAGGCAACACCAGACGATGCGGCCGCGTCCGTCGACCAGTGCCGAGAATGCGCAGTTGCCAATCATCCCGAGCGATAGCGACGGATCGGCGTGACGGCCTGTGCAGTTGGTATCTGTATTGAAAGCGGGCGCTTCAGGATGATGCGCGGCAGGTGTAGTGGCGGGGGCGTTCACAGCGAGTCCTCCGTTTCGGACGAAGTGGATGAGACGGACTGCGGCTTGCCGCCGCGTTGCGCCCTGAGCGCCAGGAGAGCATGGGCGGATCGATGAAGCCAGCAACGCAACGCAGCGGGCCCGGTCACGCTGACCGTGGCGGCCGTGGCGCGCTCGCCAACCAGCACGCCCACCCCACCGAGTTCACGCGCCACGACAAAACCGGCTTCGTCGGTGACATCGTCACCCGCGAACAGCGGCTTGCGTCCTTCAAAGGGGGCCATGCGCATGAACGTGGCAATCGCCCCCCCCTTGTCGACGCCGGCAGGCTTGATCTCCACGACCATTTTTCCGGGCAAGCCTTCCAGCCCATCCACGTCGTGCAGGGTGTCGGCCACCATCGCGCGCACCTGCGCCTCGAGTTCCGGGGCCTGTCGATAGTGAATGGCGACTGCCACGGATTTCCGCTCGATGCGTAGGCCGGGATGGCGCGCGACGAAGGCTTCGAGCCTCGGCATCAATGCCGTGATGCCGGGCGCCGGTGGCATAAACAGCGCTTCGCCGTCATGGCGCAGCTCGGCGCCGTGCACGCCTGCCGCGGGGAGCCTCAGCGGCTGCAGGAAGCCATCGAGCTCGGCAACAGGCCGGCCAGAGATGATGGCCAGGGCGCCGTCCAGGCAGGTGTGCAGCGCGCGCAGCGTGCCAACCAGTTCCGGCTCGACCTGCACCAGCTCGGGGCGCGGCGCGAGGTCGGCCAGCGTGCCGTCGAAATCCAGAAACAGCGCGGTATCGGGTTCGATGAGAGGTAGCGAAGACATCACGCAAGACCGTAACACGTCGATTTGGAAGGTGTCAGCCGGACGCTGTCCTACAACTGTGGCTGTCACTGCACCCGTCGCACGGCAACTGCCAACCTGGCACTGCCAAGTGCGCCATCCATTATCATTGGCGGTTTCCGCCGATTTTTCCGGTTTTTTTGCCGCTGCCCCCGGCGCCGCACCCCGCTGACCATGACCCGCACGCCCGCCAAGCCCGACTATCTGAAAAAAATCCTGACTGCCAAGGTCTATGACGTGGCCCAGGAAACCGAATTGACCTATGCGCCCGCGCTGTCGGCGCGCACCGGCAATGCGGTCTGGTTCAAGCGCGAGGACACCCAGCCGGTGTTCTCGTTCAAGTTGCGGGGGGCGTACAACAAGATGGCGTCCCTCACGCCCGAGGAACTCAAGCGCGGCGTGATCGCCGCTTCGGCAGGCAACCACGCGCAGGGCGTGGCGCTGGCGGCGGCCCGCATGCAATGCAAGGCGATCATCGCCATGCCGACCACCACGCCGCAGGTGAAGATCGACGCCGTGCGCGAGCGCGGCGGCGAGTGGGTGCAGATCGTTCTGCACGGTGAGTCGTACAGCGATGCCTACCTGCACGCGGCCGAACTCGAGAAGAAGCACAAGCTCGCGTTCATCCACCCGTTCGACGACCCCGAGGTCATCGCTGGTCAGGGCACCATCGCGATGGAGATCCTGCGCCAGCACCCTGGCCCGATCCACGCGATCTTCGTCGCCATCGGCGGCGGCGGCCTGATCTCCGGCATCGCCGCCTACGTCAAGGCGGTGCGCCCCGAGATCAAGGTGATCGGCGTGCAGACGTTCGATTCCGATGCCATGAAGCGCTCGGTGGACGCCGGCAAGCGCGTGGAACTGAAGGATGTGGGCCTGTTCTCGGACGGTACCGCCGTGAAGCTGGTGGGCAAGGAGACGTTCCGCATCACGCGTGAACTGGTCGACGACATCATCCTGGTCGATACCGATGCGATCTGCGCGGGCCTGAAGGATGTGTTCCAGGACACCCGCAGCATCCTCGAGCCGGCCGGCGCGCTGGCCGTGGCCGGCCTCAAAGCGTACGCCGAGCGCGAGAAGCTCAAGCACCAGCACCTGGTGGCGATCGCCTGCGGCGCCAATATGAACTTCGACCGCCTGCGCTTCGTGGCCGAGCGCGCCGAAGTGGGTGAAGCGCGCGAAGCGGTCTTCGCCGTGACGATCCCCGAGGAACGCGGCAGCTTCAAGCGCTTCTGCGAACAGGTCGGCACGCGCAACGTGACCGAGTTCAACTACCGCATCGCCGACAAGGGCGTGGCGCATATCTTCGTCGGCGTGCAGATCGCCAGCCGCGCGGAGAGCGACAAGATCGCCGCCAACTTCCGCCGCCATGGCTTCGATACGCTCGACCTGTCGAACGACGAACTGGCCAAGCAGCACATCCGCTACATGGTCGGCGGACATTCGCCGCTGGCGCATGACGAGCTGCTGTATCGCTTCGAATTCCCGGAGCGCCCGGGCGCGCTGATGAAGTTCCTGTCCAGCATGAGCCCGAACTGGAACATCAGCCTGTTCCACTACCGGAACCAGGGCGCGGACACGTCGAACATCCTGGTCGGCATCCAGGTGCCGAAGAACGAGAAGCGCGCGTTCCGCAGCTTCCTTTCGACGCTCGGTTACGTACACTGGGATGAGACCGACAACCCCGTCTACAAGCTGTTCCTTTCCTGACGCCCCCGATCATGACGCTTCCTGAGCACTCGCCGCTGGGCAAGCCCTCGGCGTACAAGACCGAATACGACGCATCATTACTGTTCCCGATCCCGCGCCAGCCGAAACGCGCGGAGATCGGCCTGCCGGAAGGGCGCGCGCTGCCCTTCTTCGGCGTGGATATCTGGAATGCCTACGAGGTATCGTGGCTGAACCTGAAGGGCAAGCCGCAGGTGGCGCTGGCCACGTTCATCATTCCTGCCGATACGCCGAACATCGTCGAGTCGAAGTCGTTCAAGCTGTACCTGAACTCGTTCAACCAGACCAGGATCGCTTCGCCCGAGGCGCTGCAGCAGTTGCTGCATCACGACCTCTCCGAGGCCACGGGCGGCACGGTGCAGGTCCGGCTGGTGACCGAGGCCGACCTCGGCACGCAGAAGATGGGCGAACTGGACGGGCTGCTGCTGGACCGGCTCGACATCGAGACCGATGTCTACGAACCCGATCCGACGCTGCTGTCGGCCGAGCAGGAAGAGTCGCCGGTGGAGGAAACGCTGGTGTCGCACCTGCTCAAGTCGAACTGCCTGGTCACGGGCCAGCCAGACTGGGGCAGCGTGCAGATCCGCTACGTGGGCGCGCCGATCGACCAGGAAGGCCTGCTCAAGTACCTGATCTCGTTCCGGAATCACAACGAGTTCCACGAGCAGTGCGTCGAGCGGATCTTCACGGACGTCATGCGCATGTGCAAGCCGGTGAAGCTCGCGGTCTACGCACGCTACACGCGCCGCGGCGGGCTGGACATCAATCCGTTCCGCACCAACTACAACACGCCGTGGCCGGATAACCGGCGCAATGCGCGGCAGTAGGACCGCACTGACTCAAAACTCCGCGTGGGCCCGGATGCCGATGAACCTGGCGGGCCCGCGATCCCGGTTGTAGCCCGGGTTCCGCATGTACTGGAAGTCCGGGCTCAGGCTCAGCGTCTTCCAGACCGCGAAGCTGTAGTAGATCTCGAATACCTGCTCGGGGCCGTAGTTGAGCGCCCCATCCCCCAGGAACGCGCCCAGGCCACCCGCCGCCAGATAGTTGCGATGGTTGGCCCCCAGCATGTTGATCGCCATCCCCAGCCCCACCTCGTCATTGGGGCGACCCCACGCCGTTCCCCTGAGCGTGCCGCCCCACGACACCTGCCGGCCAATTTCCGTGAACGCGTAGGTTTCGGTCTTGTCGTCGGACCAGTTGGCCCGCAGGAACAGGCCCAGCGAATCGTTGACCTCCTGCAGGAACGCAAGCCCCACGCCCACCTTCGCGTGTTCGCGGCGCACGTCGGCCACGTCCGGTGTCACGTTGTTGGCCAGTCCGAAAGCGATGGCATCGTTGAACGCCCCCATCTTCGCCTTGTTACGCCACAGCAGCAGCCGGGCCTGGCCCGGGCGGCCACCGATCTGGTAGCGCTTTTCGAGTTCCAGCACGTCGCCGTAGTGCTCGAACATGCGCGTGTCGAGCTCCTGGCCATTGGATTCGAGCGGCTGCAGGAAACGGCCGAAACGCGCCGACCAGCCATCGCCGATGTACTCGACTGAAGCCCCCCAGTTGTAGCCCCGCGCATCAGCCGCGTAGTCGAACGAACCGTGCGTCAGGAACGACCAGTTCATGAACTGCGTGCGTGGATCGGACCCGTAGGGGTTCTGATCGAACACATCGAGCACGCTGAAGTTGCCGGCGGTCAGCACCACGCGTTGCTTGTCTACGGTGCGGGCGAACTGGTTGAAATCGGCCTCGAGCTTTTCCTCGCCACCCCCCAGCCCCCACGTCTGACGAATGAAGGCCCGCGCGCGGTAGAACTTCGGGTTGGTGCTGGCCGTCTTGGCCAGTTCGCCATTGGAGGGGCCACCCACGCCATGCAGTTCGGAGAATGGCACGCCCTGGGCCACCTCCGGATTGAAATGGAACTCGGCGCCCTGCCAGAGCCGCAATCCCAGGTCGAGCGTGGCCGTGAACGAATAGCTCTTGGCACGATCGGGCGTCAGGCTGTTCTCGCCGGAGTACCCCGCGCCGAAAGACGGCTTGCGCTGCCAGATATACGTGGTCTGCCCATGGATGGCGAACGGGCTTTCCACATCGGACACGGCTTCCTGCCCGGGCCCGGTGGCTTCCTGCGCGTGCGCCGCCCACGGCAATGCCAGCCCGCCCACCACCAGTACGGCGGCAAACGGGACGGCAAAGCGGCGGGCAAAGCTCGGGCGCAACCGCTGCGGAGCGGCTGGCGGGCAAGAACGCGACATAGGAATTGGGGGCAGTGGATGCGCGCATGCAGGCATCCAGTGGATTGGCGGGCAGCTTAGCCAAAGCCCCATGACATGTCTACCGTGCATTGTTGCAGCGCAGCATATCCAGCGCGCTGCGCTCTCACTCGATTTTGTAACCGATCTTGAATTAATTAATTCGAAAATTAATATCTACTCGATACCGTCTGGAGTTGACTGATGCCAGCCAAGTCCTCGCCCGATACGTCCCCGGCACCGCGACAGCGCCGGCCGGGACGCCCTACGGCCAACGCCAATGATGCCGATCAGCGCAACCGCCTGATCGACGCCGCTGTCACTCTGTTCGCGCGCCACGGCGTGGCCGCCACCTCCACCAAAGCGATCGCCGCCGAAGCTGGCGTCACGCCAGCACTGGTCCACTACTACTTCCACGATCGGGAGCTACTGCTCGATGCCGTCTTCGACGAACGGCTGGAGCCGCTGTTCGAGCAGGTGTTCGACACCCTGGCCGGGCACGCCGGTGACATCGTGACGGTGATCCCGGCGCTGGCGGGCCAACTGATCCGCACGGCGTCTGCCACGCCGTGGTTTCCGGGCCTGTGGATCCGGGAGATCGTCGGTACCGATGGCCATCTGCGCGAGCGGATGGTCGAGCGCGTAGCCCTGCGGCGTGCCTCGCTGATCATGGGACCACTGGCAGCCGCCCACGCGCAAGGCAAGCTGACCCCGGGGCTCGAACCGGCCCTCGTCATGGTGTCGCTGATCGGGCTGGCGCTGCTGCCGCCCGCCACCACGCACATCTGGCGCGGCCTTCCCGGCGCGGCCGATATCGATACCGAAACGCTCGTGCGCCACGTCACCGCCCTGCTCACCCACGGGCTGTCCGCCGGCACCCCGTCCCAAGACAAATAAGCCCATCCGGAGCCCGTATGTTCAATCCTGTCCCCCGTCATGCGTGGTCCCTGCTCCTCATGGCCACGACACTGGCCGCGTGCAGCAATGACAAGCCCGTCAGTTGGCAAGGCTACGTGGAGGGCGAGTTCGTCTCTGTGGCGTCGCCATTCGCGGGCCGCCTGGAAAAGCTGTCGGTCGACCGTGGCCAGCAGGTGGCCGATGGTGCGCCGCTATTCGTGCTGGAATCCGACGACGAGCGCGCCGCGCGGCAACAGGCCGCCGAGCAGCTACGCGCGGCCGAGGCGCAGCTTGCCGATATCCAGATCGGCAAGCGCCCCGTGGAAGTGGCCGTGACCCAGGCGCAACTGTCGCAGGCGCAGGCGCAGGCCCAACGCAGCGCGGCGCAACGCCGGCGCGACGAAGCCCAGTTCGAGATCGGCGGCGTCTC
This sequence comes from Cupriavidus sp. UBA2010, assembly GCF_002335265.1. Lineage (NCBI taxonomy): Bacteria > Pseudomonadati > Pseudomonadota > Betaproteobacteria > Burkholderiales > Burkholderiaceae > Cupriavidus > Cupriavidus sp. UBA2010. The sequence goes on along the minus strand of NZ_DDCI01000036.1, from coordinate 26,631 downwards.
CAGACAGCAGCTTGACGACAGCCGCGCCACGGCGGATGCGGACGCGGCACGCGTGCGCGAGTTGCAGCGCGATATCGACGTCGCGCGCCTGCCGGGTCGCAAGGACCAGCTTGCCGCGCAAAGCGCGCAGGTGGATGCCGCGCGCGCCGCGCTGGCGCAGGCCGAGTGGAAGCTATCGCGCAAGTTCGTCAATGCCACGGTGCCGGGCCTGGTCTACGACGTGCCGTTCCGCCCCGGCGAGTGGGTGCCCGCGGGGAGCACCGTGGTCCGCATGTTGCCCGCCGCCAACGTCAAGGTGCGCTTCTACGTACCTGAGACCGTGGTCGGCGCGCTCAAGAACGGGCAGGCCGTCCATATCCGCTGCGACGGTTGCGCGGCCCCGGTGGCGGCAAAGATCACCTATATCTCGAACGAAGCCGAGTTCACGCCACCGGTCATCTACAGCAACGAGACACGCCGCAAGCTCGTATTCCTGATCGAGGCACGTCCGGACCCTGCCGAAGCACCGAAGCTGCGCCCGGGCCAGCCTGTCGAGGTCACGCAATCATGAGCGACGAACTGGCTATCGACGTGCACGGCCTTAACAAGCACTTCGGCGACAAGCACGTGGTCAACGACCTGACGATGCAGGTCGCCCGTGGCGAGATCTTCGGCTTCCTGGGCCCGAACGGCAGCGGCAAGACCACCTCGATCCGCATGATGTGCGGACTGCTGACGCCGGACTCCGGCGCGGGCACCTGCCTGGGCTTCGACATCATCAAGGAGTCCGCCGAGATCAAGCGCAATGTGGGCTACATGACGCAGCGCTTCTCTTACTGGGAAGACCTGTCGATCCGCGAGAACCTGGACTTCGTCGCACGCGTGTATGCCATGCCGAACCGGCGCGAGGTCGTGGACCGCGCGCTCGAGGACCTCGGGCTGGCGTCGCGTGCCGAACAACTGGCCGGTTCGCTTTCCGGCGGGTGGAAGCAGCGCCTGGCGCTGGCCGCGTGCCTGCTGCACGAACCGCAGTTGCTGCTGCTCGACGAACCCACGGCCGGCGTGGACCCCAAGGCCCGTCGCGACTTCTGGGAGCAGTTGCACCAGTTGGCCGCCCGTGGCATCTCGGTGCTGGTCAGCACGCACTACATGGACGAGGCAGAGCGCTGCCACAAGCTCGCCTATATCGCCTACGGCAAGCTGCTGGCGCAAGGCACTTCGGCCGAAGTCGTCGCCAGCCAGAACCTGACCACGTGGAGCGTATCGGGCGACGAACTGGCCGAACTGTCGACCCAGTTGCAGGGCAAGCCCGGCGTGGACCAGACCGTCGCGTTCGGCACGGCGCTGCATGTCACGGGCAAGGACGGCACCGCGCTCGAACAGACGCTCAGGCAGTACGCCGGCCGGGATCACCGCATCGAGCCGGTGGAGACGAGCCTGGAGGACGTCTTCATCCACATGATGGGTGACGCGCAGGACAACATGGCCGTTCCCGCCAAGGCAGCCGCCAAGGAAGCCACCAAGGAGAGCGCAGAGAGGGCCGCCGGGCCGAAGGGGGACGCGTGAAAGCCGTGCGCCGTCAGATCTCCCGCTTCTCGGCGCAACGCTGGTGGAGCATCGTCCTGAAGGAATTCCTGCAACTGCGGCGCGATCGCGTCACGTTCGGGATGATGATCGGGATACCGATCATCCAGCTACTGCTGTTCGGCTTTGCGATCAACAGCGATCCACGCCATATGCCCACCGCGGTCATCGTGGCCGAGCACAGCGACTTCTCCCGCACCTTCATTGCCGCGCTGGACAACACCACGTACTTCAAGGTGGTGCGCACAATGCCGGACGAGGCCTCCGGTCGCGAGGCGCTGATGCGCGGCGATGTGCAGTTCGTGGTCAGCATTCCGGCCGATTTCTCGCGACGCCTGCTGCATGGCGATCGCCCTTCCATCCTGGTCGAGGCCGATGCCACCGATCCTTCCGCGACGGGCCAGGCCATTGCCGCACTGGCGCAACTCCCGGCCACCGTTGCCCGGATCGACCTGAAGGGCGCGCTGGCGCCACTGGCCGGCGGGCAACCCGCCTTCGACGTCAACGTGCAGCGGCTCTACAACCCGGAGGGCATCACGCAGTACAACATCGTGCCGGGGCTGATGGGCACGATCCTGACGATGACGATGGTCATGATGACCGGCCTGGCCATGACGCGCGAACGCGAGCGCGGCACGATGGAAAACCTGCTGGCCACGCCGGTGCAGCCGCTCGAAGTGATCTCGGGCAAGATCATCCCGTACATCTTCATCGGACTGATTCAGGCGACGATCATCCTGCTGGCTGCGCACTTCGTGTTCGGCGTGCCGTTCGTCGGGTCACCCGTGGCCGTGTATCTGGCCGCCTTGCTGTTCATCGCGGCCAACCTGACCGTGGGCATCACGCTGTCCTCACTGGCGGCCAACCAGTTGCAGGCGCTGCAGCTCACGTTCTTCTACTTCCTGCCCAATATCCTGCTGTCCGGCTTCATGTTCCCGTTCGCGGGCATGCCAACGTGGGCGCAGTGGATCGGCAACGTGCTGCCGATGACCTACTTCAACCGGATGATCCGCAGCATCATGCTCAAGGGCAGCGGCTGGATCGAACTCTGGCCGAACGTGTGGCCCGTGGCGCTGTTCACGGTGATCGTCCTCACCATTGCCGTGCGCTTCTACAAGCGCACGCTCGACTGAAAGGAGACCGCCATGCGCGCGATCCCCACGCTGTTGATGTGCGCCGCCGCGATGTCGATGGCCGGCTGCGCGGTCGGCCCGGATTTCCGCACGCCCGATGCGCCAGCTGACGCTCGCTACACATCGGGCCCGCAGCCTGAACGCCTTGACGCGAAGGACTACCCATCGCAATCGCTGGTGGAAGGCGACGTCCCCGCGCAATGGTGGACGCTGTTCCGCAATCCGCAGCTCGATGAAACCATCCGCGTGGCCCTGGCTAATAGCCCGACGCTGACGCAAGCGCAGGCCAAGCTGCGCGAGGCGCAGGAGAATCTCGCGGCCCGTACCGGCGCCACGCGCTTCCCGCAGGTAGACGCAAACTTCAACGCAACGCGGCAGCAGGTCAACCTGCAGTCGGTCGGCATCACGCAGTTCCCGAGCCCTGGGCCGTTCACGCTCTACAACGCGAGTGTGCAGGTGTCCTATGCGCTGGATCTGTTCGGTGGTCAGCGTCGAGAACTGGAAGGCTTGCAGGCCGCAGTCGACTACCAGCGCTACGAGTTCGAGGCGGCCCGGCTTTCGCTCGCGGCCAACGTCGCCACGGCGGCGATTCGCGAGGCCGGGCTGCGCGCGCAACTGGCCGATACCGTGGCCATGGCCGACGCGCAGAAACGCCAGCTAGCCATCATGCAGCAGCGCCTCGGCCAGGGTGGTGTCGCGCGCGTCGACGTGCAGCGCCAGCAGGCCGAACTGGCGCAGACACAGGCGCTGATTCCGGGACTGTCGCAGCAGATCGATGCCACGCGTCACCAACTCGCCGTCTACACCGGCCAGACCCCTGCCGCCGCTCAGCTTCCCGAATTCCGGCTCGAAGACATGCAGTTGCCCGAGACACTGCCGGTAAGCCTGCCCTCCGAGCTGGCGCGGCGCCGCCCCGATATCCAGGCGGCAGAAGCACTGCTCCATCAGGCCTCGGCGGATATCGGCGTGGCCACGGCCAACCTCTATCCGCAGATCACGCTGACCGCCAGCGGCGGCACGCAGGCCATGCGCATGAGCGACCTGTTCAACAGCTTCAATGTGTGGAGCCTGGCTGCCGGCGTCGTGCAGCCGGTGTTCCACGGTGGCGAGTTGCGTGCGCAGAAACGTGCGAAGGAAGCTGCGTACGAAGCGTCGTTGGGCGCCTATCGGCAGGCGGTGCTCCAGGGGCTGCAGAACGTTGCCGACACCCTGCGTGCGCTGGACGCCGACGCTGGCACGCTGCAGGCGCGCGCGGACAACGCAAAGCAAACGCGCGACACACTGGCAATCGTCAACGAGCAGTATCGGCTTGGCGGCGTAAGCCAGTTCACGGTGCTCGACGCCGAGCGGCAGGCACGACAGGCGGCGCTGGATCTGGCGCAGGCCCGCGCCACGCGGCTGGCCGATTCAGCCGCGCTGATGCAGGCGCTTGGTGGTGGATGGTGGGGAGAGTCGGAAACGGTGGGAAGTTTGAAATAGAGGTGGTTAGCGATCGTTAGCGCGGGAGGGGCCGAGCCAGAGGGTCAGGCCCATCAACCGCTACCGCCCCAGATAGCCCCGCAACCGCTTCACCCCCTCATCGAGCCGCGCCTCGTCGCACGCATAGCACCACCGCACAAAGCCCTCGCCCTCGTCGCCGAACGCGCTCCCCGGCGCCAGCCCGAGATGGGCATCGCGCACGAGCCGCTTGCACAGATCGAGGCTGTCGGTCGCGCCTTTCAGGCGGAAGAACACATACATCGCCCCATCCGGCGCGTGCGCGTCGATACCGGGCAATGCCGATAGCGCGCTCACCAGATGATCACGCGCCGAGCGCAGCCGTCTGACCAGATCCCGAGTGAATGCCTCGCCCTCACGCACGGCCACCACGCCGGCCTCCTGCACGAATGACGGCGCGCAGGACGTGTTGTATTCGATGAGCTTGCCCAGGTCGTCCATCATCGAAGATGGCACCACCATCCAGCCGAGCCGCCAGCCGGTCATCAGCCATGCCTTCGAGAACGAGTTGACCGCGATGACGCGCTCGTCGCGGCCGGCGATATCAAGGAACGATGGCGCGACCGCTCCCTCGTCGCCGTAGTAAAGCCGCTCGTAGACTTCGTCGGCGATGATCCAGATGCCGTGGCGGCGGCAGTGGTCGAGCACGGCCTGCTGCGCGGCGCGGGGCATGACCCAGCCGGTCGGGTTGTTCGGCGAATTGATCATCACGGCGCGCGTGCCCGGCGTCAGCGCGGCCAGCAGTTTGTCGACATCGAGTGTCCAGCCATCCGCGCCGTAGTCCAGCGTCACCGTTTCTACGGTCGCGCCAAGGATGCGCGGAATCTCGACCAGATTGGGCCACAGCGGGGTCACCGCCACCACACGGTCGCCGGGGCCGGTGACGAGTTGCGCGGCGAGCATCAGCGCATTGACGCCCGCGCTGGTCACGGCGATATGGTCGACTGGCGTGGCCCCGTGCAATCGGGTCACGTACTCGGACAACGCCGCCCGCAGCGGCGCGATGCCAAGATTGTGGTTGTAGAAGGTGGCGCCGTTGGCGAGCGCGCGGCTCGCAGCATCGCGGATGAATGACGGCGTGACCTGGTCCGATTCGCCGAACCAGAACGGCAGCACGTCAGGCAGGCCGATCCCTGCATTGGCCACTTCACGGATGCGCGACGCGCGCAGCGCGTGCACGACGTCACGCGCCCGTGGCGGCGCTTCGGTCAGGGAAGACTGGCGGGACGGGCTGGTCGACATCGGCACTCCTTCTGGGGAACGATGAAACGCCTAGCGTACCGGAATCCGCCCTGCCCTGCTGTCGTCGCCAGACGGCTTTCTCAGCCCGCGAAACGCTCGCGCAGCGCATCAGCCGTCATCGCGGCATAGCCAAGCGCGACGAGCGGCGTGCGCACCGCTTGCAGCAGCGCGGCATTGTCCGGCGCCATCGCGCCATCGGGCAAAGTCATGTTGTTCTCGAAGCCGATACGTGCGTGGCCGCCCAGCATCACGGCCGTGGCCGCGCAATCGGCCTCCTGCTTGCCGAATGCGCAGACCGCCCATTCGACGCCAGACTGATCGAGTCCGGTCTCGCGCCACGCGGCCAGGAACGGCAGCAGGTCCGCCGGCGACGACTTCTGTCCGGCCGAATACCGTCCCAGCACGAACAGCACCCAGTGCCGCCCGGCCGGAATCGCGCCGCTTTCGCGCAGGGCCGCATAGCGGCGCACGTCGTCGGCATCGTAGAGGATGTATTGCGCCACTACGTGCTCGCGGTGCATCCACTGGAAGAACTCTGCGGCGGCAGGCAACGCGGCGGCATTGGGCACGAGTTCGCGAATGGCCACCGATGCGGCCTCGGGGCGCAGCGCACGCACGGTCGCGATCTGCTGCGCCGGCTGGTAGATACCGACCGCCTCGGTGGTCAGTTGCAGCACCAGCGCATTGCCCACGGCCTTGCGCACCGCGGCGATGGCCGGCTCGTAGTCGGCCACTTCGAGGCTGTGCGTGGCGTCGGCCTTGCGCACGTGCAGATGGATCATCGCAGCGCCGGCATCCACGCATTCGCGCGCGCACTGCGCCAGCTCGTCGGGCGTGACCGGCAGGCACGCGTGGTCCGCGTGCGTCTTGCGCGCGCCATTCGGGGCCACCGCCAGGGCGAACGGGCGGCGCAAGGTGTCAGCGGTAGCGACAGGATTCTGGTTCGGCATCGTCGCGCTCCTCAGGCCGGCAGTACCGTTTTCACGGCCTGCGTGAAGCGGTCTACGATGTTGTCGATGTCGGTGGGCGTGCAGATAAACGGCGGCGCAAACAGCACGTGGTCACCGTGGATGCCATCGACCGTGCCGCCCATCGGATAAACCAGCACGCCATGCTCCATGCAGGTGCGCTTGAGCACGGCGTGCGTCTTCTTCGCCGGGTCGAGCGTGGCCTTGGTGGCGCGATCGGCCACGAACTCCACGCCGACGAACAACCCACGGCCCCGCACGTCGCCAAGGTTCGGATGGTCGCCGAGCGATTCGCGCAGGCGCGCGCGCAGCTGTTCGCCACGCGCCAGCACGTTGTCCAGCAACTTGTCCTCGACAATCGTGCGCTGCACGGCCAGCGCTGCCGCGCAGGCCGTCGCATGACCGATATAGGTGTGGCCGTGCTGGAAGAAGCCGCTGCCACCGATGATCGCGTCATAGATGCGCGACGTCGACAACATCGCGCCGATCGGCTGGTAGCCGGCGCCGAGGCCCTTCGCGATCGTCACGATATCGGGCACCACGCCGTCCTCTTCGCACGCGAACAGGTAACCCGTCCGGCCCATGCCCGACATCACTTCGTCAAGGATCAGCAGCACGCCGTACTTGTCGCACACGGCGCGGATACGCTTCAGGTAATCGGCCACCGGCGGCACCGCCCCTGCAGTAGCGCCGACCACAGTCTCGGCGACGAAGCCGGCCACTGAGTCGGGGCCGAGTTCGAGGATCTTTGCTTCCAGTTCGTCGGCCAGACGCTGCGCGTACTGCGTGTCGGTTTCGCCGGCCGCCTGATCTCGGTAGGCATAGCACGGCGACACATGGTGCGCCGGCACCAGCAGCGGCAGGAACGGCTCGCGACGCCACGCATTGCCGCCGATCGCCAGCGCGCCAAGCGTATTGCCGTGATAGCTCTGGCGCCGCGCGATGAAGTGGCGGCGTTGCGTCTGGCCGATCTCCACGAAGTACTGGCGCGCCAGCTTCAATGCGGCTTCCACCGCCTCGGAGCCACCGGACACGAAGTACACATGATCGAGATCTCCGGGGGCCGCATCGGCCAGCGTCCGGGCCAGCGTCTCGGACACCTCGGTGGTAAAGAACGACGTATGCGCGTAGGCAATGGTGTCCACCTGCGCCTTGATCGCCTCGATCACGCGCGGGTGGCCATGACCGAGACAGGAAACCGCCGCGCCGCCCGAAGCGTCGAGGTAGCGCCTGCCATTGCTGTCGATCAGTTCGATACCCTGGCCGCCAACGGCGACCGGCAAGGTTTGCTTCGGATTGCGGTGGAATACGTGCGTCATGGTGAGGTGCGGGATGCGGGGGTCTGCCCGGAAACAGGTGTGAGTATAGGAACAACGTCCCGGCAACGCAACAAGTGTTTCATTGAAGCATCGGCACGAAACATACGATGCCTCACTGGCGCCACCCGTTCACAACACAAGGGCGCCCTGCGGCGGGCCAAGCTGTGCAACAATCGTTGCATCACAAGAATCCTGAACCAGAGATGCCCGCCTCCACGCCCAAGCCGCCGCAGTCGCTCGATGCGCTGCTGGCGCAACTCCGCGCCGATTTCCCGAATCTGAGCGCGCAGTTCCAGAGTGGCGCCAGATACCTGCTCGATCACCCGCGCGACATCGCCATCCAGTCGATGCGCAAGGTGGCCGGCAACGCCGGGGTGCAGCCCGCCACGCTGGTGCGACTGTCGCAGGCGCTCGGGTTCGAAGGCTGGCAGGGATTGCGCGAACTGTTCGTCGAGGCAGTGCGCGACGGCGACAGCCAGCCTTACGCCAGGCGCGCCCGCAAGGTGGTGCGGGAAAGTGGCTCGAGCCGCATGTTCGCGGAAATGATCGAAGTGCAGCATCACAACCTCGACGCGCTGCTGGCCAGCAACGCCGACGCGCTGCCACGCGCGGCCGAACTGCTGGCGGCGGCGCCCATGGTCCACGTGGCGGGCTTCCGCTCGTGCTTTCCGATCGCGTTCTCGTTCCACTACATCTACGGGCTGTTCCGCAGTTCGGTGCGCCTGATCCGTGGCGACGCAGGCACGCTGGAGATGGAACTGCGCGCCTTGAGCCCCAAGGACGCGGTGCTGGTAGCCGGCTTCGCGCCCTACTCGCAGGAAAGCATGCGCGTGGCCACCGCCGCGCGCGAGGCTGGCTGCACGGTGATCGCCTTGACCGACAGCACGGTGGCGCCAATCGCGCTGGAAGCCGATTGCACACTGCTCTTTGCCATCGACAGCCCATCGTTCTTCCCGTCGATCACCAGCGGCGTGGCGATGGTGGAGGCGCTGGTCGAGCATCTGCTGGCGAAGAAGGGCAAGGGGGCGATCCGGGCGTTGGAACAGACAGAGGGGCAACTGCACCGGACGGGGGCCTACCTCCCGTCGCGGCGCGGCTGAAACGCCAGTGCGTTACTCGAACGCCTCGTCATTCGGATTGGCGTAGGCCTTCTTGATCTGCTCGCTCTGCGGCAAGTCGAAGCTGAGGTTCTTCGGCGGCACCGGCTTCAGGAACCACTTGGTGTAGAGCGTGTTGATCTCGCCGCTGCGCATCAGGCCCGTCATGGTGGCATCCACGACTTGTTTGAAGCCGGGGTCATCCTTGCGCATCATGAAGCCGTACGCCTCGAACGATTGCGGCGTGCCCACCACCACCCAGTCATTGGGGTTCGGCGCCAGCGTGCGCGAGCCGGACAGCAGCACGTCGTCCATCATGAACGCGGCCACGCGGCCCGACTGCAGGATCAGGAACGACTCGCCATAGTCCTTGGCGCTCTGGATCGTGATGTTGGCGCCCTTCTCGTCGTTGAGCTTGCGCAGGATGCGTTCCGACGTGGTGCCGGCGTTCGTCACCACGGCCTTGCCCGACAGATCGCCGAAGTCATGGACCGGGCTGCCCTTCTTCACCAGCAGTCGCGTGCCGGCCACGAAGAACGTGGTGGAGAACGCCACCTGCTGCTGGCGCGACTTCAGGTTGGTGGTCACGCCACACTCCAGGTCCACCGTGCCATTCTGGACCAGCGACTGCCGGTTCTGCGACGTCACGGGCACCATGCGCACCTGCAGATTCGGCGTGCCGGTTTCCTTCTTGACCGCATCGATCACGCGATCGCAGATGTCCTGCGAGAAGCCGATCACCTTCTGGTTCGCGTCGTAGTATGAGAACGGGATCGACGATGTGCGGTGACCGATCGAAATCGTGCCGGACGACTTGATCTTACTGAGCGTCGGGCTGGCGGCCACGTCGACCGCAAGCGCCGAACCGGCGCCGAGCGACACCGCCATCAGCACGGCGGCACGGGTCATGAAGAACTGGTTCATGGGAACACTCCTGTTGATGGAAAGCGTCAGGTGTTGCAATGCTAGGCATATAGCAACAAGTGTTCCATCATGGATAACCATGAAACAAATGATTTTTCCCCGATATCGGGCATGAAGCGCCCGGTATCGGGGAACACCACCCGGCTAGTGCGCCGTCGGTGTGCGCGGCACGCCCTTCCACAGCGCCAGCCCGCTGACCAGCAGCAGCCCGGCCAACAGGTACAGCGCGTTGTCCATGCTGCCCGTGTGCGCCTTGATCTGGCCAATGACCCAGGGGCTGACGATGCCGCTGGTGATGCCGATGCTGGAGATGAAGGCAATGCCGGTGGCGGCGGTCTGGGCCGGCAGATGGCTTGGCGGCAGCGCCCAGAAGATCGGCAGCGCGGCGAAGATCAGCACGGCGGCAACAGATAGGATCGCCAACGACACGCCAAGGCTCGGCACATGTAGCGTCAACGCGGCCAGCGCCAGTGCGCCTCCTGCAGTGCAGCAGAGAAAATGCCCGTGACGCTCGCCGAGGCGGTCTGAGCGCCGCGCAATGAGGATCAAGCCCACCGCGCCGATGGCGTTCGGGATGACAGAGTAGAGGCTGACGGCCACCACGTCCTGGATGCCGAAATCGCGAATCATGAGCGGCATCCAGAATGACAGCGTCAGTGAACCGCACGTCAGCGCGAAGTAGATGAACGCGAACAGATAAACCCGTGGGTTGGCCAGGGCCTGACGCAGGGCCTGCATCGAATGGGCGTGGCCACCCGCGCCTTGCGATTCCGCCTCATGTTGGGCCACCAGGTAATCCTGCTCGGCCGGCGTCAGCCAGCGCGCCTGGCGCGGGCCATCGACGAGGCACACGGCGGCGATCAGGCCCAGCAGCACTGCCGGCGCGCCTTCGATCGCGAACATCCATTGCCAGCCGCGCATCCCAAGCACACCGGCCATGTCGCGCATGATCCAGCCCGAGATCAGCCCGCCGAGCACGCCGGCCACGGCCACGCCCGCGAAGAAGATCGCCATCACCGCCGCGCGGCGGCGCGCCGGGAACCAGTAGGTCAGGTACAGCACGATGCCCGGGAAGAAGCCCGCTTCGAACACGCCGAGCAGGAAGCGCAGCAGATAGAAGTGCGACGGCTGCGACACCAGCATCATGCCCACCGATGCGACACCCCACAGCAGCATGATCCGCGTGAACGTGCGGCGCGCGCCGAAGCGTGCCAACAGCATGTTGCTGGGGACTTCGCACAGCACGTAGCCAACGTAGAACACTGCGGCGCCCAGCCCGTACATCGCGTCACTGAACCCAAGGTCATGCTTCATCTGCAATTGCGCGAAGCCGATGTTGATCCGGTCCAGGAACGACACGACGTAGCAGATGAACAGGAACGGGATGATGCGCAGCCAGACCTTGCGGTACAGCGCGTCCTCCTGCTGCGCGGGAAGGACTTGCGGTAGTGCGTGTGACGAGATTTCAGGCAAGACGGGGGCGGCGCCCAGGCTCTGGGTATGCATGGTTGTCTCCGGAATAGGGTCGAGTTGGCCCCGGGGCGTCTGTCGCGCCCCTGTCGGGTCACCGGCGGGAAGGAATGAAGTGGCTAAGTTGCGGCGGGCTCGAGCGCGACATCGCGCGCCAGGCGCATCGCTTCGCGCAGCGTGTCGAGATCACCGATGTGGTTGGCCAGCAGCAGGATCAGTCTCGCGTTGACGGCCTGGCTTTCGGCGTCATCAAGGTCGTGATGCATCTCGATGAGCGCTTCGTAGAACTCGTCGGGATGGACCAGATTGGGAGCGGTGTTGAGCGGCATGGGCCTGTCTCCTGGTGACTGTCGATCAGGCCAATGCCGGCGTGCGTGCCGCGGCTGGCGATTGCGCCGCGGCGCTTGCTGCGGCATTGCATGTGGCGCGAGCGATCGCCCCGGCGATCTGGCTCGCATCGACCGCGCGCCACCGCGCGCAGACGTGCTGGTCGGGGCGAATCAGGTAGCAGGTGCCCGCGCGGGCGTCATAGCGCCTGGCCGCCACGCCGCCCGCGTCGCGCAGCACGATCGCTCCGGGCCAGGCTTCGGCCGATGCCGAGATGGCCGCATCGGTCACGAACACCACGCGCAGCGGAATGTCTCCCTGCTGCAATTGCGTCAGCGCTTCGCGGCAGGCGACGTCGATGCCAGCCGGCGCGCCAAAGATCAGCGCTACGAAGTCATCGCCCAGATGCGGCAGCAGCCACGGCTTGCCTTGCGCGCCGGCCACGGGGGCATCGACGCATGCTGCGCCCGGCACCATCTGGCCGGAGAACGATTCCGCATCGGCAGTGTTCAGCGGCGAGTCGCGCAGCACCGCCGGCACCGACAGCCGGCCACTGTTGACCAGTTGCCGCGCAAACGCGTGGTCGCGCGCCAGTGTCAGCACCGCGTCGCGGAAGATGCGGCTGACCGCGCTCTTCGGCGTAATGAAATCGGTCGAGCGCGTCGAGTTGAGGATGTTCTCGTCGGCCGCGAATTCGCGCTCGCTGGCGTAGGTATCCAGCAGGCTTTCCGGCGCCTTGCCCTGCAGCACGTAGGCCAGTTTCCAGGCAAGGTTCTCGGCATCCTGCACGCCGCTGTTCGCGCCGCGCGCGCCGAACGGCGAGACGCAGTGGGCCGAATCGCCCGCGAATAACACGCGACCGTGGCGGAAGCTGTCCATCCGCACGCACGAGAACGTATAGACGCTGACCCATTCGAGCTCGAATTTCGCATCGGGGCCAAGCAGCGCCTGCACACGCGGCAGCACGCGCTCTGGCGTCTTCTCGAATGCAGGATCGGCATCCCACCCGAGCTGGAAGTCGATGCGCCAGACGTTGTCGGGCTGCCGGTGCAGCAGCACCGACTGGTTCGGATGGAACGGCGGGTCGAACCAGAACCAGCGCTCGGCCGGGAACGGCGCTTCCATTTTCACGTCGGCAATCAGGAAGCGGTCTCGGAACGTATGACCGTGGCTCTCCAGGCCCAGCATCTTGCGCAGCGGGCTGCGCGAGCCATCGGCAGCCACCACGTAGGCACCGCGCAGCGCGTAGCAGCCATCGGGCGTTTCGATCGTCAGCGCCACGTGGTCCGCATGCTGCTCGATGGCAACTGCCTTGCTCTTCCAGCGGATCTCGATGTTGGGCATCGTCTGCGCGCATTCGAGCAGATAGCCCTCGAGGTAGTACTGCTGCAGGTTGATAAACGCCGGCCGCTGGTGGTCGGATTCGGGCAACAGGTCGAACGCAAAGACCTGGCTGTCCCGCAGGAAGACCTTGCCCAGGTTCCAGCGCACGCCCTTGTCGACCATGCGGTCGCCACAGCCGAGCCGATCGAAGATGTCCAGCGTGCGCTTGGCGAAGCAGATTGCACGCGATCCGACCGAGAGCATGCAGTCGTCGTCGACCACCACCACCGGCACGCCGTGGCGGGCCAGGTCGATAGCGGTGGCCAGGCCAATCGGCCCGGCCCCGACCACGATCACGGGATGCGGGGCGGCATTGGTCGATGCCCCCCGCTGCTCGGCGCATGGTACGTAGTCGTACTGGATGCGCTGGTAGTCGATGTCGACCTTGGTACTGCTCATGGTGTCTCCATCCACGCACTTGCGGCGCTTGATACTGCTTTCTGTTTGCTCCCCTCTCCACTTCATGGGAGATGGGGACCACAATCAACAACCTAACAACGCTCAGTCCTGCAGCGCCGCCCACATCTCCTGGTCACGCTGCGCCGTCCAGATACGGGGATGCGTGACGCCGGCCGCCTCGTCGAAGGCGCGCGACACGTCGAACGGCAGGCAGTGTTCGTAGATGAACACCTGGCCGAACTTCGGGTCCATCGACTTGCGCGTATGCGCCATCGCCGCCTTCAGGTCCATCTTTCCGGCCACGGCTTCCTTGCCAGCCTGGAACAGCGTGGAGACGAAATCCTTGGTGTAGGCCAGGCCCTTGGCCACGTCCTCGCGCGTAGTCAATGCAGGGCCACGGCCCGGCACCAGCTTCTCGGGCTGCAACGCGGCCAGCGCGTCGAGCGTGGCGGGCCATTGCTCGAGCTGGGCATCGCCGCAATAGCAGGCCGCGTCGTATTCGACCAGGTCGCCCGAGAACAGCACCTTCTGCTGCGGCAGCCACACCACGGTGTCGCCCTTCGTATGGCCCGCGCCCAGATGGGCGATGCGGACTTCGAGCTTGCCCAGGAACAGCGTGATTTCGCGTTCGAACACGAGCGTCGGCCAGGTCAGACCCGGCACGGTTTCCACGCCGGCGAACAGACGCGGAAAGCGCTCGATCTCGGACTTCATGTCGGCTTCGCCGCGCTCGACGATCATTTCGTAGGTGCCACGGCTGGCGATGATCTGCTGCGCGCCTTCGGCGAAGTACGCCGACGCGCCGAGCACACGCACCGCGTGGTAGTGCGACAGCACCACGTACTTGATCGGCTTGTCCGTGATCGCGCGGATCTTGGCGATCAGGTCCTGCGCCATGGCGGGCGTGGCGGTGGTGTCGATGATCATCACGCCGTCATCGCCGATGATCACGCCGGAATTGGGGTCGCCCTCGGCCGTGTAGGCGTAGGCGTTTTCGGAAAGCTGGGTGAAGGTGATCTGCTTGGCTTCCAGGTCGGCCTGGGATGCGAATGCTTTTGCCATGTCTGTCTCTTTATGGGAATCGTGGGGAGCGGTATGGGAATCTTAGGAATTCGGCTATTTTTAGTCAATGGCAAATTCAATTGCTATTCGCTAAATACCCCGCAAACCCTTGTATTGACGTGACCCGCCCCGGGAAAACCCTCATCCAGCATGGCAACAGGGGGCGCCTTGCGAGGCGCATGGATTACCATTTGGACTTTTCAGGCAAGGCACAGGCATGGCACGCACGCCGGGCGAGGGTTCGGGCAAGACGCAACGCGGCATCCAGAGCGTGGAGGTCGGCGGCCGCCTGTTGCAGGCGCTCGCCGATGCGCGACGTCCACTGCCGCTGGCCGAACTGGCGGCTGCCGCGCAACTGGCCCCGGCGCAGGCGCACACCTATCTGGTGAGCCTGATGCGGCTGGGACTGATCAAGCGCGAGCACGTGGACGGCTACTACGAACCGGGCCCGCTGGCGCTGCGGCTTGGCGTGATGCGGCTCGACAATGAGCCGGCCTACCGTGCCGCTGTGCAGCGCGTGCGGACGCTGGCCACCGATATCGGCTTCAACGTCGCCATCAGCCTGCCCACGCCGCAAGGGCCGACCATCGTCGACTACGCACCGGCCGGCACCTCGCTGCATCTGAACCTGCACGTCGGCACGGTGATGGCGCTGGCCACCACCGCGACGGGACGCGCCTACTGCGCGTTCCAGCCCGAATCGCACTGGCAGCCGATCTGGGCGCAGCAGCAGACACCGGCCACGGCCTCCACCCTGCCCGCCTTTCTCGAAACACTTGCCGCCGTCCGCGCACGCGGCACGGAGCGCAGCATCGATTCGCCGAGCCCGGCCGTGAGCAGTCTGGCGATGCCATTGCTCGACGACGACGGCACGCTGCGACTGGTGCTGACCGCCATCGGCTCCACCGGGGCGATCGACGTCGCGTGGGATGGCCCGGTGGCTGGCGCGCTACGTGCCGCGATCGGCGATATTGCCCGCGCGATGAAGGAAGGTGACGCATGAGCGACGAGATGCTGGCGGACGCCGCCAAACCCCAACGCGGCATCCAGTCGCTCGACAACACAGGCCAGTTGCTCGGCGCGCTGGTCGATGCGGGGCAGCCACTCTCGCTTGGGGAACTGGCGCGCGCGGCGGGCATGGTGCCGGCCAAGGCATTTCCGCATCTGGTCAGCCTGCAGAAAATCGGACTGATTTCCCGCAACGCCGATGGCGACTTCCTGGCTGGTACGCTGGGTCTGGAACTCGGCCTGATTGCGCTGCAGCGGCTCTCCCCGACGCGCGAGGCGGAGCCGGAGGTCATCGCTCTGGCCCATGCCACGGGGTTGTCGGTGGCGATGGCCGTCCAGGGGCCGCTAGGTCCCACCGTGATCCGGCTCGAGGAATCGGCCCGTCCGCAGCACGTGAGCCTGCGCGTGGGTACCGTGCTATCGATGGTCAATACGGCGATTGGCCGCGTGGTGGCGGCGCATCTCCCCGACGACCTGCTGGCCGACGCGCTCGCGCAGGATGCTATCCGCATGGCGGGCACTGCCTTCGACGGCCCGTTGCCATCCGGATACCTCGAACGGCTGCGCGGCATCCGCGCCGGCGGCATCGACCACGCCGTGAGCCGGCCCGTGCCCGGCATCGACACGCTGGCCGCACCGGTGTTCGACCACACCGGCGCCCTCGCCCTGGTGATCGCGGTGATGGGCAGTAGCGGCAGCTTCGACAGCCGGCTCGACAGCGATACCGCCCAAGTGGTGCGGCAGGCCGCGCGGCGGCTGTCATGGCGATTCGGCGCGAGCGGCACGGCGCCCGCCTGACCTGGCGCACCGGCCACCGCCGGCTTCGCGGCCTGCCCTCATCGGAACCTCTACGGAACCTCTACGATCGCCAATTGCCCGTCTATGCTTAGTCAACGGACGGCGATTGCCTGCGCATCCGGGCCCGCTCCCGGTGGCCGGCATCCGCGTGCCAGCAGGACCTGACTGTCGCGAGGTGTGCAATGGTCAACGATCGAAGGCGGTTCCTTGTCATCGGCGCCCGCGCACTGGCCGGCGCTTCCATCACGTGGTCAGGACTGGCGGCGGCAGCGACGCCCGCCATTCCAGCCCCCAAGGAAAAGCGGCTCACCCCTCCGCGCCAGCTCAACCTGACGAACAAGCCCTGGACCGGTGACTTCGATGGCATGTTCAAGCACCGCACCATTCGCGTGCTGGTGCCCTACAGCCGCACCCTGTACTTCAACGACCGGGGACGCGAGCGGGGCGTCACGGCGGACACCGTGCGGGATTTCGAGCGCTATATCAACAAGACCATGGCCGATCAGCTTGCCAAGCGGCCGCTCACGGTCTACATGATTCCGGTCACGCGCGACCGTTTGCTGCCCGATCTCAATGCCGGTCTTGGCGACATCGCAGCCGGCAATCTCACGGTCACCGACTCCCGGCTCAAGCAAGCGGACTTTGTTGTCGGGCAGACCAGCAAGCCGATCCGGGAGCTGGTCATCACGGGCCCGAAATCCCCCACGCTTGCCACGCTCGACGACCTGGCTGGCAAGGCCGTGCACGTGCGCCCCAGCAGCAGCTACTACGAAAGCCTGACCGCGTTGAACGACCGCTTCCGTAAGGCCGGCAAACCGCAGATGCGCCTGGTGCTGCTACCCGACGCGCTGGAGGACGAAGACGCACTGGAAATGCTCAACGCCGGCACGCTGCAGATCCTGGTGGTCGACGACTGGAAGGCGCGCATCTGGGCCCAGATCCTGAAGCGCATCAAGGTTCGCGATGACCTCGCGGTACGTGAAGGCAGCAAGATCGGCTGGGCAATCCGCAAAGGCAGTCCAAAGCTGAACGCGGTCCTCTCGGACTACAACGACAACTTCATCAAGAAGCAGGGCATCGCCGACTACCGGCTGAAGCAATACATGAAGGTCATCAAGCAGATCTCGGACAACACCAACGGCGCGGAGATCAAGCGGTTCCAGGACACCCTGGCGTTCTTCGAGAAGTACGGCAAGCTCTACCATTTCGATCCGCTGATGCTGGCGGCGCAGGGCTTCCAGGAGTCCCAGCTCAATCAGAACGCGCGTAGCCATGTGGGAGCGATCGGTGTCATGCAGATCATGCCGGCCACTGGGAAGGAACTGAACGTCGGCAGCATCAGGATCACCGAATCCAATATCCACGCGGGTACCAAATACCTTGACCAACTGATGACGAGGTACTTCTCCGATGCGAATTTCTCGGAATCGGACCGGCCACTGTTTGCATTCGCCAGCTACAACGCCGGGCCGGGAAATATCTCCAAGATGCGCACCGAAGCCAAGGCTCGGGGCCTGAACCCGGACAAGTGGTTCAACAACGTCGAGATCGTGACCTCCGAGCGGATCGGCATCGAGACCACCACCTACGTGCGCAACATCTACAAGTACTACGCCGCCTACAAGCTGATCGAGGATGCGCAGGAAGAACGAAGCCGCGCCATGGAGAAGGTGACCGGGTAAAGCCTGGCCACGGCACCGGGTCTGGTGCCCGGCTCATACCGACGGCGTATCTGGGATCACCGATGCCATCGCCTTGCCCGTCGCCCTCATGCATATGGATGGGGTCAATGGATTGAGCCCGCTCTGTGTATAAAACGGATGTGGGGTTTCGCACCGAACGTCGTGCACGGCCGGAACACTCTCTCTGCCATCGCCATCAGGGCGATGCACCGATCGTCGGGAGACAACCATGAGCACGGCCGTCGCGCAGGACACCATCAATCGCAAGGCATGGCGCAGCTGGGGAGCCAGGAGGTGGTTCAAGATCCTTTCGGACTGGACAGACCCCGGAGAAGCCGCGGCGATAGCCTTCGTGGCCGATGCCGTGCGCGACACACCCATCCTCGACGTCGGCGTAGGTGGCGGCAGAACGGTACCGATGCTGCGCAAGCTGAGCCAGCATTACGAGGCCATCGACTACATGCCGGAGATGGTGGAGATCTGCCAGCACAATCATCCTGATATACGCGTCAGTCAAATGGATGCGCGTGACCTGTCAGCATTTGAAGACAATACCTTCGGCCTGGTGGTGTTCAGCTTCAATGGCATCGATGCCGTGGACTACGCCGGACGCCGCGCCGTGCTTGCCGAGTTCGCCCGCGTGCTGCGCCCGGGCGGTATGCTGGTGTTCTCCACGCATAACCTGCACGGCCCCACCTATCGCGAGAACCTGACACAGTTCCTGCGCTTGCCCGCATGGTCCAACAACCCGGTACGACTCGGCTTCAACGTCGCGCGCGCAGTCGTCAACCTGCCGCTGGCCACCATCAACTTCCTGCGTAACTCACAACTGAACCGCGAGTTCGATGGCTACGCGGTGCGGGTGTGCGCTGCCCACAAGTTCGGCATCGTCATCGTCTATACGGACGTGCCCACCCAGTTGCGCGAGTTGAAGGCCTGCGGCCTGCAGACCGAAGCGGTGTTCGGCAACTTGAACGACAAGGCGTTTCAGCCCGGCGACCCCCTCGACGACGTCAACTGGTTCCACTTCGTGGCGCGAAAGTTGTAGACGCTGCGGCAGCGGTGTTTCGAGCACAAGGACCCTCGCCTCGCGCGGGGATCCTTGCTGCGGCTGTCGCGGCCTTCGCTGAGGCCGAACTGGTGACGATCAACACGCTTGTGCCCATTCGCCACGCGTTGGCGGTCACCGACACTTCCAATCTTCCATTGCACGGTTTCCATGTTTCGACTATATTCGAAACATGGAAACCGATAACGCTCTCGAAGCCCTCGCCGCGCTGGCCCACGGCATCCGCCTGGCCGTTTTCCGCCTGCTTGTGCAGGCCGGGCCCGAAGGCCTGCCGGCTGGCCGCATTGCCGAGCTGATGGAGATGCCAGCGTCGTCGCTGTCGTTCCACCTCAAGGAACTGCACCGCGCCGGACTGCTGGCGAGCCGCCAGGAGGGCCGCTCGATCATCTACATGGCTCGATTCGAGACCATGAACGCCTTGCTGGGCTATCTCACCGAGAACTGTTGCGGCGGCGCGCCGTGTTCGCCGGTGTCCTCCTGTTCAGTCGCCACGGAGTCCTGAACCATGAAGCGCTTCCACGTCCACGTCAGCGTGGCCGACCTGCCGGCCAGCATCCGCTATTACTCGGCCCTCTTCGATGCAGAACCGACTGTCGTCCGGGACGACTATGCCAAGTGGGCGCTGGACGATCCACGCGTGAACTTCGCCATATCCAATCGCACCGAGAAGCTGGGCGTGGATCATCTCGGGATCCAGGTGGAGACGGACGCCGAGCTTGCCGAGATGCAGGGGCGGCTGGCCAACGCCGACCTGCCCATGCAGTCCCAGTCCGAGACAAACTGCTGCTACGCGACCTCGAACAAGCATTGGTCAGTGGACCCAACGGGTATCGCCTGGGAATCGTTCCACACGCTGGGCAACGCGCCGACCTATGGCGAATCGCGCGATCGCAATGCCGAGGCCTCCGCTTGCTGCGTGCCGGTTCAATTGAACGCCACGCCGAAGCCATCAACCAAGACCGCCTGCTGTACGCCGGAATCCGGCTGCTGCTGAACTTTCGCTAACGGCTTCCCGTACCGATACCTCGGGCGAGGAGGCATCCGCGCGCCCCTACGACCATGACCGACAAGACTTTCAACGTGCTGGTGCTGTGTACCGGCAACTCCGCCCGCAGCGTGATGGCCGAAGCGCTGTTCAATGTCCTCGGCAAGGGACGCTTTCACGCCTACAGCGCCGGCAGCCATCCATCTGGCACGGTCAATCCCTTCGCCATCGAACGATGCCAGGCAATCGGCTACGACACGACTGGCCTGCGTAGCAAGAGCTGGGACGAGTTCGCACTGCCAGACGCGCCCAGGATGGACTTCGTCATTACCGTCTGCGACCAGGCCGCAGGCGAGGTGTGCCCGATCTGGCCGGGTACACCCATCACGGCACATTGGGGCTTCATGGACCCGGCAGCCATACAGGGCGCCGATGACGAGAAGCGCAAGGTATTTGACCAGGTTTTCCGGCAGATTCTGAATCGAGTCAGCCAGTTCGTGAACCTGCCGTTGCACGTGCTGGATCGGAACGCCATTCAGAAGGAGATGCACGCCATTGGCGAGCAACCCGTGGAGTCCGCGCAATGAGCATGGCACAAAGGACGGCAGGAGCCTCCCAACCCAGTGCCATCGGCTTCTTCGAACGTTACCTGACGGTCTGGGTGGCGCTTTGCATCGTGGCCGGCATCCTGCTCGGCCAATGGCTGCCAGCGGCGTTCCACGCCATCGGCGCGATGGAAGTCGCTCAGGTGAACCTGCCGGTCGGCATACTGATCTGGGTCATGATCATTCCGATGCTGATCAAGATCGATTTCGGTGCGATGGGCCAAGTGGCAGGCCACTGGCGTGGCATCGGTGTGACGCTCTTTGTGAACTGGCTCGTCAAGCCGTTCTCGATGGCATTGCTGGGCTGGATCTTCGTGCGCCATCTGTTTGCGGGCTGGCTGCCGGCCGATCAGCTCGACAGCTACATCGCCGGCCTGATCCTGCTGGCGGCGGCGCCTTGCACGGCGATGGTGTTTGTCTGGTCCCAGCTCTGCAAGGGCGATCCGTACTTCACGCTTTCGCAGGTGGCACTCAATGACGCGATCATGGTCGTGGCCTTCGCGCCTGTTGTCGCGCTGCTGCTGGGCCTGTCGTCGATTACCGTGCCGTGGGACACGCTCATTACCTCGGTTGCGCTCTACATTGTCGTGCCGGTGCTGATCGCGCAGGTCATCCGGAAGGTGTTGCTGGCCCGAGGCGACGCTACGTACAAGCGCGTGGTCGGCGCACTCGGGCCCTACTCGATCACCGCACTGCTCGCAACGCTGGTGCTGCTGTTCGGCTTCCAGGGGAATGCCATCGTCGAACAGCCGCTGATCATCCTGCTGCTGGCCGTACCGATCCTGATCCAGGTCTTGTTGAACTCCGGCCTGGCCTATCTGCTCAACCGCAAGCTCGGCGTAGCGCATTGCGTGGCCGGCCCGTCGGCGCTGATCGGCGCAAGCAACTTCTTCGAGCTGGCCGTGGCGACCGCGATCAGCCTGTTCGGCTTCCAATCCGGCGCGGCGCTGGCCACTGTCGTCGGTGTGCTGATCGAAGTGCCAGTGATGCTCTTCGTGGTGGGCGTCGTGAACCGCTCGCAGCACTGGTACGAATCGCACTGAGGTATCCCCATGACCGTCACCATCTATCACAACCCGGCGTGCGGTACGTCACGCAATACGCTAGCCATGATCCGCAATGCGGGCATCGAGCCGATTGTCGTCGAATACCTGAACATGCCGCCGGACCGACAGACCTTGCAGTCGATGATCCGCGCCGCCGGTCTTTCCGTGCGCGAAGCAATCCGCGAGAAAGGCACGCCCTACGCCGAGCTTGGCCTCGGCGATCCCGCGCTGACCGACGACCAACTGTTTGATGCGATGCTGGCCCATCCGATCCTGATCAATCGGCCCTTTGTGGTCACCGAGCTCGGCGTGCGGTTATGCAGGCCGTCGGAAGTCGTGCTGGATATCCTGCCGGCGCCGCAACAAGGCGCTTTCACCAAGGAGGACGGCGAGGCCGTGATCGACACACAAGGCCGGAGGATCCGATGAACGTGGATCTGCCCAACGTCGTCCCTGCGGTGCTCGATACGCCTGACCTCCGCAAGCTGGAGCCCGCACGCATCAGCACCCACCCGCCGCGCATCCTGCTGCTCTACGGATCGCTGCGAGAGACGTCTTATAGCCGCCTGCTGGTGCAGGAAGCCGAACGAATTCTTCAGCATTTCGGCGCGGAGACCCGCGTGTTTGATCCAAGCGAGTTGCCAATGGCCGACAGCGTGCCTGCCGATCACCCGAAGGTGGTTGAGTTGCGCAAGCTCTCTGAGTGGTCGGAGGGCCAGGTGTGGTGCAGCCCCGAGCGCCACGGCACGCTGACGGCCGTCTTCAAGAATCAGATCGACTGGTTGCCGCTGGAAATGGGTGGCATCCGCCCAACGCAGGGCCGCACGCTGGCCGTGATGCAGGTATGCGGCGGCTCGCAGTCCTTCAACGCCGTCAACGCGCTGCGCGTGCTGGGACGCTGGATGCGCATGGTGACGATTCCGAACCAGTCGTCGGTTGCCAAGGCCTACCAGGAGTTCGACGCAAGCGGGCGAATGAAGCCATCGTCCTACTACGACCGCGTGGTCGATGTCATGGAAGAACTCTACAAGTTCACGCTACTGGTGCGCGATCGCAGCGACTACCTGACCGATCGCTACAGCGAGCGCAAGGAAGCCGCTCCGGTCAACGCGACGACGCTCGCGGCAGCAGCCATGAGTCACGAGATCGAAGCCCAGATCAGCGACACCGATCGCGGCGAAGTGGAATAACAAGACACGGGACGGGCCATGGAGCCGAGCAGTAGCGTGATTGCCAGGCTGGGAGTCGCCCAGACGCTGGCCTGGGGTTCGACGTACTACCTGCCGGCCATGCTGGCAACGCCGATGGCGCAGGATCTCGGCGTCTCGACGCCGACGATCTTTGCGGCGTTCAGCGTCGCGCTGGTGGTATCGGCACTGCTCGGACCTACAGCCGGACGGATGATCGATCGTACCGGTGGGCGATCTGTCCTCGTGGCAACGAGTCTTGTTTTCGCCATCGGGCTTGCCGGGCTAGGCGTGGCGCAGGGCGTCGTCGGACTCTTTGCCGCATGGGTAATTCTTGGCATCGGCATGGGTGCCGGCCTCTACGAAGCCGCATTCGCAACACTGGTCGCGCTCTATGGCAACCGCTCACGC
Source organism: Cupriavidus sp. UBA2010 (assembly GCF_002335265.1). Taxonomy (NCBI): domain Bacteria; kingdom Pseudomonadati; phylum Pseudomonadota; class Betaproteobacteria; order Burkholderiales; family Burkholderiaceae; genus Cupriavidus; species Cupriavidus sp. UBA2010. Next base: position 3,456 of record NZ_DDCI01000036.1, on the reverse strand, counting down.
GGTGCCATCACCGGGATCACGCTGATCGCTGGCTTTGCCAGCACGGTCGGCTGGCCGCTTTCCACCTTTATGGAGGCGCACATCGGATGGCGGGGGGCCTGCTTGTCCTGGGCGGCGTTGCATCTCACGCTAGGACTTGCGCTGAACCTGAGCATGCCGCGCGTAGCCGCCACGGCAACTGCACCGAGCAGGCCTGCGTCGCCAACGGTCAGCGAGCTGACGCAACCTGCTGACGAGCGTTCGCAACGAGCGGACTCCTATGCGTTGGCTTTCGTTTTCGCGGCGACCTGGTTTATCAGCACTGCGATGGCGGCACATTTGCCGCGGCTGCTTCAAGCGGGTGGCGCGTCTCTGGCCACGGCCGTTATGGTGGGCGCGCTGATCGGCCCGGCGCAGGTTGGTGCCCGGATTCTGGAGTTCGGCCTACTGCGCAAGGTCCATCCCTTGCTGTCCGCCCGGATCGCGGCAGCACTTCATCCCCTTGGCGCACTTGCATTCGGCCTGGTCGGAGCGCCTGCCGCGGCCTTGTTCGGCGTGTTGCACGGAGCCGGCAACGGCATCCTCACCATTGCCAAGGGCACGCTGCCGTTGGTCATTTTCGGACCGGGCGGCTATGGTCATCGCCAGGGAGTATTGATGGTCCCGGCCCGCGTCGCACAAGCGTTAGCACCCTGGATTTTCGGGATGTGTCTGGACCAGTTCGGAGCGAAGTCGCTGTGGTTGTCTTCCGCGCTTGGCATGGTGGCGATCTTGGCGCTCATGGCGGTCAGGCAATCGGCTCCGCTCAAGACCAGCGCAACATAGTCCTGCTGCAATCGCTACGCACCATGGTCCATGAACTAGCGTTTCCCGTCCGCCATCTTCAATCGCTCGGAATTCTCCGGCCAGTCAGTGAGCGCCTCCAGGACCACCACACCCATGTTTTCATCGATGGGGCCCAAGGCACCACCACCCAAAAAGTACTGATAAAAAAGAAAACCCCCGCTCAAATGCGGGGGTTTTCTTTCTAGCTTTCCGTTACGAGGTCCTAGAACGGTTAGAATGGTTCTTTCCACCGCCTCACATACAATTAACACCTAACATATTGATTCATAAATAGAAAAATCTCAAAATTCAACACTAGTATTCTGAAAAAGTTGGATATGCAACCCAATGCTGGGCTGACGAGCGCCGCCGTCAGTGTGCAGGCGCAACGGCTGTCGCTTTCAGCCTGCGACCAGGAGATCCCGGCGCTGCTTAGGACTCTGCGTCGAGCACTGGGTGATGGATTTCAACGCTTCGAGCTATATCTGGTCTCCATGCGAGTGTAGCCAGAGCTCCCTGGCGACCGGAGCGACGCCTGTAGGCGACTTGGGTGGCCACCAGTGGCGCAAAAGGGGTGACCTCGCAGGCTAGGCCTGTTGCCGGGCATTCACGGGACGGTCCTCCCCTGTCAACCCTTGCGTTTCACGTACCGGGAACCTTGAGTACGTCTATGTCCTCGTAGACGCTGAAGCGGATATCGTGCGCTGCGTAACAAGTCGAGGCGGCGGCCAAAATCCGAATGATTTACCATAGCCAACGTCTACGAGCTTCCGCGCAGTTGTGCAGATTTCGGCGTAACGCGCAGCCGATCACAACGATACAAACAACGAGTAACGAGCGAGGGCCAATTGACCGAAAACGACATTAGGCAGGCATTCAGAGATGGAGCCGCCGGGTGGTTATGCGACGGTTACGCGGTAAAAGTTAGCTATGTTGCTCGAACGGTGGAACAGCAGCAAGGTTCGCGCGCCGAACTTTGGGGCGCGATGGTCGCGGTAAGCGGCGAGCCGCCGCGGGAAGGTATTGACTTCGAAATTCAGATCGATGACGCAATCTTCGGGCATACGGAGTATCGCGTGAAGTCCCGTGGAGACCTTGAAGAATTTCTACAGAACGCGGCGCTAGGCATCCTAAGAGTGCGAGATCAAAGCTTCTGGCTGGCCGATGATCCTAGGAACTCACGATTGGGGGCGGCAGCCAAGCGCTTTGAGATCCTTTCGGAACGGGACACATGGTTTTCGCCCCTGCACTATCGCGTACGAGCTGATTTCCAGGCGCCATTCCCGACGCGCAGTGTCTACGCGCTCGATACAGCCCTTCGGCGTGCCGATCCGCCGTTCGACGGGCTTGCTGATGTAGCACAGTCCCTTGGTATCAACATTGCGGGTGCGCTGGTCGAACCGACAATCTCAATATCGGTTTCACCTCCAGCCGACTTGATCATGGAAAGTTGCAAACTGAGCAACAACGAGCTCACCTTGGTCATCCATGCTCATCCGAACTTGGAAATTTCTTGCCTGGACGTATCGGTGCGAGCCGTTCCGGGCAAGAACATGCAATTTCGACACCGCGTCTCAGGCAATTTCACATGGACCGACTTGGACGGGCGGAAAACGGGGGTAGCGACCGTTGATCTTGAGGATGCGAACAGCGCGTTGGTTATGCTGGTCGTGGGGAAGCACACCGTTCGACGGCAGTGGTTTTTGGATCCAACCAAGGCTCCGAACCTCAGACTCGTTGCAATGAATACTTTCGACAAGGATCTCCGGAGGTTCAAAGCCGCATTATTCGATACCGATCAGTCGCGCCACTTCGAGCAAGCTGTCGCAGGATTGCTTTTCATGCTCGGTTTCATTCCGGCTGCGCCAAATGAAACTGACGCCCCCGATTTGATTGTCATGACACCTGGCGGCAGACTGGTGTTAGTCGAATGTACCTTCAAGACCAGCGAGATTGAGAACAAAATCGGGAAGCTTGTCGATCGAAGAGAGGCTCTTAAGAAGGCAATTGGTTCATCAAGCCATCTAACTGATCCGGTCGCTGTGCTTGTTTGCAGGGTACCGCGAGAGAACATCGTGCATGCTAGCGCGGCAAAAGACTATGAAGTTCTGTTGCTCACGGGTGAGAATCTCGAGGAGGGGCTAACCAGAACCCACCTTCGCAACGATCCTGATCAACTGATTGAGCAAGCGCTCGCGGCGCTTCGAGAACAGGCAGAATCTGTCGTTTCCGCTGGTACTCAAAGTCCCCAGCCCTGATTTGCGACTTCGGCAGTGTCGAAGAAATAGTGAGTGAGCCATACCCGATGGCTCCTGCGCGACGTTCAGCTGGCACTGGTCCGAAACCGCGAGCGACCGTAACGGGGCGGCTCCAGCCTCCTGGCGCAGGCGTAGCGAGACTCGGGCTCGACAGGCGCTTGCCGGCCATGACCCATCGCACGCGGCGGCCGGCCCGTTGACCGGTTGAATCCGCAGCTGATAGCAGCCGTTCATCAAAAACTGCTTTGTGTGCCCGAAGTGGGGGAAGTCAGGCTGGAAGAGGGTGACGCCTCTCCCGGCCCGGACGGAACGGGAAGCATCGGGTTGGCAAAAGGTGCTGTATGCGGTTTGCAGTCACGCGGTTCAGCCTCAGTGCGTATTTCGGGGCGCGTGA